>CANGZU010000044.1 GCA_947458785.1 Ignavibacteria bacterium | reverse complement strand
GCGATCTTTTGTGCTTCATGCCGCGAGCCCCCTACAGTCGTGCGTAGATCAAGGATCAAGGTGTCAAGCTCGCTCGGTGAGTAGTGCTTTACGATATCAGTGAACTGTTCTGCAGTGTTGTTGGCGAACAAGCTGACCGCAAGCGATAGTGTACGGCCATCCCGGTATGCTCCGATGAATTGGGGACGTCCATCCTGGACTTCTACGCGACGGCAGATGCGCATGTCGTTGCGCTGCACGTCAACCATCACAAAGTCGGCTTTGATGTTCTGCGTGAGCGCAACTGCAGTAATCAACGACGCGATCGGACGATGGTTGATGGCAAGAAGCTTGTCTCCCTTGCACAGACCTGCACTATAGGCCGGCATGTCGAGGAACACCTCCGAAATGATTATCCCGTTATTCGTCGAATCGAGTATGATCCCAATGGCTCGTGTGAATCGAGCATCTTGCTCGTTTGCCTTTGCTGCCTGATTCAACGTCTTCATGCTGTCGGACTGACCCCAGTACCGAGGAGACTCAGACGCCCAAACGCTTAGTGCGCTAAAAAGGCCGAGGATTCCACCAATGAAGAAACGCATAGTAACCTCCGTTCTGTATGTGTTGTAGACAGACGCTTATGTAGGAGGTAGCAATGTTCATCTTGTGCTTGTTAGGTTGGAGACTTCCTTAGTTCAGACGCCGAGTACTGAGCGCTTATTGTACTGAGTGCGTAATTTGAACTACGCCTATGCTCTGCCGTTCCTCTCTGTTGGTGATCCTCACCACATCTGCGCTGCTCATGACACATTCTGTCTTTGCGCAGCGTGTTGCAGTTGCACCAATACTTCAAGCTGGATTACATACGCCCTACGCTAGCTTTCCATCGCTTACTGATGTTCCCGTCTGCTGCAGCGATTTTGGTCTTGGTGCCGGTCTCGGAGCGCACCTAGGTCTAGAACTTTCGGCCGATGTCCACCCATCGGCATCCCTTGGCGTTCGGGCTATGGTAGGGGGCTCGCGGGAAGTGTTGTGGACAAACGACCAGATCGGATGGACACTACGCCGCACTCAAGCCGGCAACAAGGTGTACCCTTCATACTCGACATACATACTGGATATCGCAAGCATTGGTCTTGATGTCTCTGGTCTAGTCAACGTTCATCTTGGTGAGTCCTCTCCTTGGAGCCTATCATTAGGTGTTGGGGTAACGTCTCCCATTTCGACAACGTATGATCAGTGCGAGAACCTCGACGATGATGCAGCACTTATCCTGAGTGATAGCCGGCTTCCGCAGCGTGACGTGTCTTCGGGTGATATCACGAATCGCACAAGTGCACATGGTCGACTGATTGCAGGTCTGCGTTTTGATGACGACAACGATAAGTCGACCCGTTTGTTCTATGATGTAACAGCGAATCTTGGCTTGGAGCCTGTGCTGGAATCTGGCGGCGGACGACTTACGGCATTCAGCGTGCGAGCAACAGTAGGGGTACTCTTCGATCTTTACAGTGCCTCGGATACAACAGTGCCCGAGCCCCCTCAGGAGATCGTAACACTCCAGGAAGCGCCGACAGTGGCAGCCCCCGAGCCAGTTCAACCACCTCCCACGATCGAACCTTTATCAACACCGGTACCGGCTCCAGAGCCTACACCAGAACCCGAACCTACACCAGCACCTGTTGCAGAGAAACAACCTGAGCCAAAGCCCGAGCCGATACCGGTCGAAGAACTGCCTACGGTGAAAGACATAGTGGTTGTTGAATTTGCAACAGCATACCAGTTGCTTCCGTATGTGTTCTTCAAGCCTGGATCAAGCAGACTTACTCAATCAACGTATCAGGCAGATTGCTCTGGAAGCAGGCAGCAACACGTTGAACAGCTTGTTGATACTGCCATGAATCGTACAAGCTATTCTCTGAAACACTACGACATCAACGATAACCTGCTCAATGTTGTAGGCTATCGCATGAAGAACACCTTCCCGAATGCGCGGCTTTTGATCAAGGGCTATGTCAACGGTAGGTCGTCAGACAGTGTGCAAGGCATAGCACGTGACCGCGCGCAAGCGATCGCGACGTATCTCGAGCGTTGTTGGAGTATCGATCAGCAAAGGCTGCGTGTCGAGTCTGCAGAGCAGACGTCGCCCAATGCCTGCACGTATGCGTTAAGGGATCAACTCGATGTTACCGACGCCGAAGAGGAGAACACACGATGTGAACTTTCCTCGCCTGATGAGCCTCGACTTCTTGAGCCGGTTGTCGCCATCGTAAGAATTCCTGTTAGCGATCTCATTGGGAAGACATTAGAGAGTGTCTTGCATGTGAATACGCTATCGTCATACCAAGGCTCTGCTAGCGATATACTAAAGATGGCTGCACTGCCTTCTGTTGCGAAGCTATTGAATTGCGTGGTTACCGGGTATACAGATCGCAAAGGCCCCGATAACATTAATCAACGGATCTCGGAACAGCGTGCACGCAAAGCAGCTGCATTGATTGGTACACAATCAGGCGTGCTTAGCATAGACTGGATAGGCGAAGGGGCTCGTGGTATGCGAGCCCCTTACACAAATGATACGCCGTTAGGACGACTGCTAAATAGGTGCGCCGAGATCCGGCGCATATGGACGGTTAGTCGGCAACCGTGAAGTAGTAGCTAAGACCAGCGCCGATTGATGCTGCGCGTGGGATGAAGTCATCATCGACAATGACGCCACCGCTGTGCATGTTTGTGAGCATGTAACCACCGCGGATGTTCAAATTAAGACTTGAGCTCTTGCCCCTTACGACGGGAATCACTGCCCCAATGCGTAGTTCGAATGTGGAACTAGGCTTTCCAATCGTGGTCTCGATGCTCGAGGTGTTATCACGCGTTCCATCAACAGATATCTCTGAATAACCCATTGGGATTCCATAGGCGAATCCCAGCTGGAAGCCACCAAGGTAGAGGGATGGTGCAATAGAAAAGTTGTGGTACGTGCTGATAGATGTTGTGAGGTCGTTCGACACCGCATCGTTTTCAGGGCGCATCTTGAAGGAATATGTGTCGTATCCGAGGTCGAGATTGATACCAGTGTTCGACCCATTAGAGAATAGGTACAAAATCGAGGCATTGATATCTGGAAGGCTGTTAAAGTTGACATCAGTCTTCGTTCCATCAGGAACATTGGTGTTGATCCCAGCCTTGGCCACAACGGTAGCCCCTACACTTAGATCGCCAGCAGTTAATGTGGTTGTGGTCAGCACAGACGCGCAAAGCGCTGCAGCATACAGTGAACGTAGCATGATCGAGCTCTTGCTTGTTGATAATGAAGTGGATTGGTGGTCAAATATAGCGACGAAGACTTCGTCGGAACCCGGCATTTGATATCATTGTTTTCGGACTCCATGAGCACCAGCACAGTACTTGAGCACATCAGCAGTGTGCGTAATGAACTTCAGCATCATCCGCTCTATGCGCGGATGACATCCACCCAGAACATTGGGACCTTTATGGAGCACCATGTCTGGGCGGTATGGGACTTCATGTCCTTGCTGAAAGCGTTGCAACAACACCTTACGTGTACCACTACACCGTGGGTGCCCGTGGGCGATGCCGAAACCCGATTTTTGATCAATGAGATCGTGGTGGGAGAAGAGAGCGACGTAAACCGCCATGGTGTCCGCACAAGCCACTTTGAGATGTATCTCGCTGCTATGCGCGAGACAGGGGGCTCGACAACTGCCATAGAAGCCTTCGTAGAGTTGGTTCGAAATGGGGCTGATGTTGCAAGCGCGATGAAGCAGGTTGATGCACCTCGGGCATCGCAAGA
The DNA here is from genome assembly GCA_947458785.1 of Ignavibacteria bacterium. Lineage (GTDB taxonomy): Bacteria > Bacteroidota > Ignavibacteria > Kapaibacteriales > Kapaibacteriaceae > UBA10438. The sequence goes on along the minus strand of CANGZU010000044.1, from coordinate 12,245 downwards.
CTTTGTATTGTTTACCATGAGTGTAATCGCTGGCGGCCGTCCACATGAGATTGCAAGTGTGTTTACGTTCGGACGTGAAGAAATCATTCCAACGATGTTCCTTGGAATTCTGGATACACTTGAACGTAACGAAGGCAGCAGACACGAAGACCTACGCTACTACTTGGAACGTCACGTAGAGGTAGATGGTGGACATCATGGTCCGCTAGCCGAACGAATGGTGGATCTGCTGTGCGAGGGTAGTGCTGAACGCTATGACGAAGCGGCTGTTGTTGCACAACAGGCACTGCAGCATCGTGTTGCCCTGTGGAATGCCGTTGCACAGGCCTGTGCATAGGTGGAATCACTCGTTCAGGATTGCGAATCGTTCCCATCCAATGATGTCGAAATGCCACCATTCTGACGGCAGAACGGTAAAGCCAGCCGTACTCATGATCTCATCAAGTAGCCTGCGATTTCTGAGAACCTCATCGGGCAGGTCGTTGTAGGTGGCAGCCGCCTTCTCGGTGAACTCATCGTATCCCGTGCCCATGTCCACCTCGTTACCCTGAATGTCGCAGAGTGTAAGGTCAACGGCGCAGCCACGGTTGTGGCGAGATCCCTTTGCGGGGTCGGCAACAAACCGCTCGTCTGGAACGATGCTCCACATGAGCCGCTGAACGCTTAGCGGACGATAGGCATCATAGATCTTCAGCTGAAGCTTATAGGAGCGGGCCAGCTCTTGCGCCTTAACCAAGGCATCAGCAACAACGTGCCGTGCATAGAGCGCGTCCGACGCGTAGAGTATGCGACCAGTAAAGTTGTTTGCTGTAGCGTAACGAACGTCACAAAGAAGACCTGGGATGACATCTCGAAGCTTTACAAGAACAGTATCGCGTGGCTCCTGTTCGAACACCATCTGGTTTTGCTGTTGACTACTGTTTAACGACAAGTATTGTCCTGGATGTTGAGCCATTGCGAATGACGGCGTGATACACACCAGTAGGTAGGTAGCCAACATGTAGCACAGGCTCTGTGCTGCTGGCGACCGTTTGACCAATGGAGTCGAAAATGATGATCGCACTTCCATCATAATGTACCTCGCCTGATGTAGGGTTGGGCCAAACGCTCACGTCAACTTGTCCTGAAGAAGAGGTCACAGAGGTTGCATCACATGGAAGCGCATTGACATACTTCCAGAGATCATCATCAAATCCGCTGATTGCCGGTAGAGATTCCGTTGCCTTGTCTCCCATACGGATAACAACAAGCCCCTTACTGGGCACAACGTAGACGCGCTGATCATTCTTTCCCATGCCGGCATACATGTCGTCGGGTGCCGATGGAACAAGGTCGGTCCTAAAGACCAGCGGTATCTGCGGTTGCATGAAGCTGCCCTTGCCATTGAGCCAGAAGAGGTATCCGTAGGATTTGTTGAGATCCTGTGACGTCGATATCATGTCGTCGAAGTATGTGCGATCCTTGATGATCGTGTCGCCATTCCAGACGCCCCCTGCAAGGAGCATTAGACCAAAGCGTGCCATGGCTCGCGGTTTCGAGAACAACGTACCATCGTACCATATGCCGCCCATGCCAAGCTTCGTTGCGAGTTTACGTGTGTAGTACTGCTGATACGTTAAGCCGGCTGCCTTAGCCACCATATTCTGCAGCAGCAGGTAGCATGCATTGTGATAGTCCCAGGTCGTGCCTGGCTCAGCCCGGTACGTCAAGCACGATGGCTCGGTGCAGTTGTCGTTGCCGCGGTCAAACCCGATGCCGGTCGTCATCGTGAGATGGTGCCGAACAGAGATCTTACTCTCTTGCTCTTTTGTGCAGGAAGACCATCCTTGTCCGAGGTAGGTCGCGCTTGAACTTGTGATATCCATGATGCCTTCTTGCTGGGCAATTCCAACAAGAGCCGCTGTTACTGTTTTCCCTGCCGATGCCCAGTACCAGAGACTGTCGGCTGTGAAGTTGCCATAGTATCGCTCAAGAGCGATGCGGCCGTCCTTGAGGATGATCAGAGCCTTTCCGTTGGTGTTGCCAACGAAATCGACGAGCGAATCAATGCGATCGCCGCACCAGTTCAGTGACGAGGGTGATACAGTTTCCCAGGTGCCTGAAACGGGCGGAAAGTAGAGCTCTTGGGCGTGCGAAAGGGACGACAGAACAACGGCAACAACAAGGCTCAACCAACGCATTACGGCATCCTGAATATGGCATTTGTGAGAAAATTCTCGTCCGTAAGTGTTTTCAGATACGCTACGAGATCTTGCTCGTCTTGGACGCTGAGGTTGAGTCCGGGTTTAAGATTGAAATGCATCAGAGGGTCTACCGAGCTGGAAGACTTTACACCCTTGTTGTAGAATCGGACAACTTCCTCCAATGTGGCAAACCTGCCGTCATGCATGTAGGGGGCCGTACGTGCGATGTTTCGTAGGGTCGGGACCTTAAACCTTGCGCGGTCGGTAGGTTTCCCAGTGACCAATTCCCTGCCGAGGTCTACGAATGAGGCGTCGTCGTCGAGACCGTTGTTCATAAAGCGATCATTGGTAAAGAACGGCGGTGCGTGACAGTGAAAACACTCTGCGCCCTTGATCTTTCCTGTCGGATCGAATTCCCGCATAAACATCTGGCGTCCACGTTCCTCTGACTCCGAGAGCTGCACGCGTCCCTGCACAGCGCGGTCGAACTTGCTGTCGGCTGATACCAGCGTGAGCATAAACTGCTCAAGAGCAATAGCGATACGACCCTCTGTTATCGAGTCATTTCCAAATGCGCGTGTGAATTGTTCACGATACAACTTCGATGCTTGCAGCTTCTTGACGACGTTATCAAGTACCTCGTCCATTTCCACGGTGTCGCGGATTGGATGCAGCGCCTGATCACGCAGGTTAGGTGAGCGGCCATCCCAAAAAAGACCCCTACTGTGCCATGCAAGATTGATAAGGGGCATGGCTTGGCGTGTCCCTGGAAGCCCCCTGACACCGATACTGTATTTGCGATTATCGGAAAACCCTGCGGCCTGTGAGTGACACGAGCTGCAGCTCTGTGTGCCCGTGCGAGAGAGCTGGCCATCATGAAACAACGTGCGTCCTAGGGTAACGCGCTGTACAGTCAGCGCGTAATCAGTCGGCAACTCCGGAGCCGGAAGGTCGCCGTGTGAGAAGGCATAAGGTGTTTCATCAAACGTGACGGGGTACTCAGGATCGGTGCATCCTGCAAGAACAAGTGTGCAGAAGACTACGGCTGCAAGAAGAGTCTTCACGGGGCAAACCGAGGATTGTACAAGAATGTTTGATCTGTAAGAGAAGTCAGGAATGCTTCAAGATCGTCGCATTCGCGTTGTGTTAGACCGAGAGGCCGAATCAGAGGCGACTTGTTGGGATGGTCAAATCCGCCGCGGTCGTAGTGCGCAATCACATCGGAAAGAGTCTCCATGCGACCATCATGCATGTATGGCGAAGAGACGCTAACATTGCGCAGTGATGGGATAGCAAAGACCGCGGCATCTGATTGCTTTCCGGTAAGGCGCTGACGTCCTTGATCGGAATACTGCTCATAGGCGCCGTTATTGGCAAACCCATGATTGGTATAGAAGACCCCTCCGTGACATGATGAGCACGAGGTACGATCACTGAAGAAGAGCTTTCGTCCGCGTTGCTCAGCTGCGGTAAGCTGGTCTTGATCTGCCCGTGAACGTCCGCTGACAAACGTGCGCTCGAACGAGGCAATCGCACGCGTGAGCACATAGGCATCAAATCGACGTCCATACGCCTTCATGCTCAGAGACTGCACGGTGGCGTTGTTCTCAAAGCGGTTGATCACATCGAGCATGTTCATCCCAAACTCGCTATGCTCCTGGATCGGAACGAGTGCCTGCATCTCTAGAGTTGGCACGCCCCCTTCCATGAGAAAATGGGGCTTGTAGCCAATGTTGGCAAGCGATGGAGCGTTGCGTGTTCCCAAACGTCCTTGTGTGCCGGGGCTTATAGCCTGGGAACTCGAGAATGACGCGCCTTGGTAGTGACAACTTGCACACGCAACATCGGAGTCGTGAGAGAGCAGTTGCGAGTAAAAGAGGAATCTGCCCAGAGCGATACGATGATCGTTAGGAACGTTGTCTGCCGGGAACTGTTGTTCTGGAAATCCTGGAGGAACATCGATCGCATTGGCGTAGGCCGATGGCTCGGCAGGCTCTACGCTGCATCCTGTGACAACAAGGATGGCGCACAGCAAACTGGCCGTGATCGCTGGCTTAGCGAACGATCGTAAAAGCACTGTGTTGCGAGAGGCCATTTTCGTATTCAACCACGACGTGATAACTACCTTGAGGCAGGGAACTTACCGATATGAGGTTCGATTGCGAACCAACCTCGCTTGCATGGACGCATGTGCCGTGACTGTCGTAAACGCGGGCGCGAGCTGCACCCTGCGGCATGCGGACAATGTCTTGAGCAGGGTTCGGATATAGCGCCATAGACTCTTGGATATCCTGAACACTCGTCGGTACAGCCGCTGTGTAGACGGGAAGTCCGGTTCGAGCACCCATGTTCTGCATGAGCGTTATTGCCTCATCCTCACTACCGTGATTGATCAAGCCACGCGAAATCTCGATGTTGTTCAACAAGCGCTCGTAGTACGCCACAAGGGGGATTTCACTGGATACCATGCGTCCAAGGTTAACGACGCATTTTGTGTAGAGCGAATTATCGAGCGTATGAATCTGGAAAGGGGCTGAAAGCAAACCAGCCGACGTACCGGCCGTGCCCTCATAGGTCACAAAACGATAGCCTGCCGCCCAGCCCCAGTGCATTGATGGCTTCTTTAATGCAAGGGGGTGCCAGTCTGGGTATGTTGTTGGGTCCAGGTGGTTTCGTGCTTTGTCCACTCCAATGTGGAACGTGATACTATCGATTCCTGATGTTACATCCGCATTGCCAATTGGAAAGCGCTGAACATCACGAATGTCAACTAGGATGTAGGTATCCGGGAATGCAACGTTTGTGCCGTTGCCTAAATGGAGTGTGATACCCGAGATGTAGTAACGCAACATCGCTGGCGAATAGAAGCCGCCCTTTGCCCGGCCTGCGTAGACGTTCCCAAGCTTAAAGACCGATTGATCCTCTGCTCGTGGCGCAATCGTGATCGCAACTTCCGTTGCAAAAAGTTGGGCGCTTACTATCAGCGCCATCGCTAGTGTGGTGAGAACTGCCTTCATGGGTTGATTCCTTCTTCCGGCCAAGTTACAGCTGAATTTCACTGCAGAAACCATATGTCTCGCGGTAGGGTTTCCCAGAATGGTGTTTAGAACCATCTTCCTGATGAAAAACTACGGTAAAAAACCCGTAGTATTACGCCGGTTGGTCATGTTCCTATAAGGAGTTCCCATGCGCGGACTTGCCCTTGTTGTTTTAATGTTGTGTGCTTCGTTTGCCGCAGTTGCGCAGGACGCCCGCACAACGAATGAGCGTATACTCGAGATCCTGAAGCCTGTGTCTCGTCCAGCAGGGTTTACAGAGGCCCACGAGGCTTCCTATGCCGCGATCGACGATATGAAGTTCGTCCAGGCGCTCGGGCTTCCGGTGGACGGCATGGTCCAGCTGCCGTTGCAGTTGCCCGGCGTGGGAACGGTCGTTGCCGAGCTGCGCAGATATCGCGTGTTCGACGAGGGTTCGGTTCTTGTTGCCATGACGGAAGAAGGGCCAGTGCGATATGCGCCCCCTACGAGCGTTTTGCTCCGTGGGACTATTCCATCGATGCCGGGTTCGTTTGTTATTCTGGCCATCTACCCGAACTGGGCAACAGGCCACATTGATCTTGGTCCAAAGTACGATCGTCGTGAATTCCTGATTAGCCCCTTGTCCATTGAGGAACGGGGCTCAACGATGATCATCTACGACAGAGCATTTGCCAAGCGCGAGAATCCATGGTCGTGTGAGACGAAAGACCCCGTGGGTATTCGCATTCGTGAACCGAAGGCTGCCGAAACAGAGCAAGTGCGCTATCGGATCATCACGATTGCCCTCGAGGGCGATGAGCCATATTACATCGACCACGGACGTAATCTTGTCAAGGCTACGCAATACGCCGAAGCGGTGGTCGCTGCTTCAAGTGCCATCTACGAACGTGATATCACTGCGACAATCCGTGTCGGACAGTTATTCATTTGGCAGACAGCCGATCCATACCCAGGCACAAATACGTCAAGCTTGTTAACCCAATTCCGCGACCGTTGGCGTGCAAACTATGGTGCCGTTAACCGCACGATAGCCCATCTTCTGTCGGGCATCAACAACATCGGCGGAGTTGCCTACTTGGAGACGATGTGTAACAAAGACTTTGGCTATGCGGTCAGTGGTCTCAATAACAACATCACCTATCCGGCAACTGGGTATGTTTGGGATACCGACGTGTTCTCGCACGAAACCGGACATAACGTAGGCTCTCCGCATACCTTTAACTGCGGATGGGCGCCTCCAATCGACTCCTGCGTTGCGGCTGAAGGGGGCTCCTGCTACACGGGAACCAAGGCCGTTAAGGGTACGATCATGTCGTATTGTCACCTCACGGCTCAAGGGACAACGCTCAACTTTCATCCTCGTGTTGCAGCCTACATGAAGACGCGGTTTACTAGCGATGCATGTACACCACTGACGTTTGAGTTGTCCGTTACACTGAACGATACGGCCCGCGCATGCCAGAACTCACTGGCTTCTATATCAGCTGTAGCCACTGCCGGCTCAGAGCCATACTCCTACCGCTGGCAGTCTCCAGGGTTTGATACAACGACAACAACTGGCAATTTCACATTTGTTGTAAGTGGCAATTACTTGCTTCGACTTACTGTTACCGACAATGTGGGCAATATCGTGCGCGACAGTTGCGTTGTACGCGTGCGGCCATCACCCGATGCAAAGATCACAGCTTCGTCCCTCAAGGTCTGTCAGGGAACAACGGTTGATCTGCTTTGTGAGGCTGTCAAGGGAACGCCACCGTTTAACTACCAGTGGCTTAGGAACGGATTGTCAATGAACAATCCGACTGAGTTCGTTTCGCAACGAGTTGATCAACCGACCACGTATCAGGTAATCTTATCTGATTCCTCAGGATGTAGCGACACCGCCGCGATTACCATTAACACCTACGACTTGCGGGCTTCAATTGATCCACCAAGTTTTGCGATACCGTCGTTGCCAACGTGTGTCAATGTTGCCAGTCGGACGTATACCATCCAGAACATTGGTCAAGACACAATCGTCGTTGATTCAATTGTTACTGGTGCTGCGATCAGCGCCAAGGCGGCTCTGCCAGTGGTGCTTCCACCCGGGACGAAGGCTGCGATATCTGTAGCGGTGACTGTCAAAGCCACAGGCACAATTCGTGATGACATTGTGTTTATGGACAGCCGATGCAATTGGCGTTTCCGTACGTCTGTTACAGGCACACGATTGCTTGCAAAGGTGTTTACAAAGACACCGGTTGATCTTGGGACGAAGATTGCATGTGATACACCAACCGTGCGCACAGTGTTTGTAGGGATTAACAACCCAACCTCGTTTCCGATGCAGGTGGCTGAAGTGTATTCAAGCGTGATAGGCACACAGGTTTCATTGGATAATGCACTTACCATACCACCCGGTGCCGACAAGACAGTGTCGATCTCGATGATTCCGAACATCAAGACCGGAACAGCAGTTGACACGCTGTCGATCGTGTATTTGAGTGAAGGCTGTGAGGGTGTGTTCTACATTCCAGTTACACTTCAGCAGTCAAACGTGAATCTGTCGCATCCTCAGTCGGTAACCTTCGATACAGTCCGCACCTCACAACAAAACGTTGTCAAGACATTTTCGGTCACAGCAACTCTAACAGGTGCGCAGCGTACAACTGTCTCGGATGTACGCATCACAGAGCCTTACACAACGTCGATGCAGCCTGGCCTCGTGCTGCAGCACAACAAGCCAACATCTGTCACAGTGTCGCTCGCCCCATCAACACTCACCAATGACGGCGCTGTAAATGGCAAGCTGGAGTTCATTCTTGACTCTTGCCTAACCACCTACACTGTGAATCTGACAGCAACAAATGTTGTTGTCAGTGTCGATGATGATCAGGCTTTGCCCCTTGATGTAGTTGTTGATGACGGCGCCATTTTTATCCGCGCATCGGAGGGGACGGTTCATGTGTACGATGCGCGCGGCGGAGTTGTAGCAAAGACAACACTGCACGCTGCCGACGCGCTCATGCGTCGTCAGGTAGCGGGCGATCTTGCCAATGGAAGCTATGTGGTAGTCTTCCAAGGCCAGCAGGGTAGTCCGCAGCTCGTGCGTTCAGTCATCGTAAACCGATAGGTCATTGCTGAGAGTCCCTACGGTACCGATCGTAGAGAATGAATACAGCATGGACAAGTAGTCCGACACCAACGCCAACGAGGATGTCCTTAGCAACGCTAAACACAAGCGTTAGTGAGAACGGTAAAAATTGGTGCATGCCACCGTTCCACATGCCCTTGATCACCTGGAATGACGATAGCTTGTAGCCTACGATCAGCAATACGGTTGCCAGGCAGGCCAGCGGTATTGTATTGAGGAGTCCCGAAAGAAACGCGACAGTGAGCGTAAGCGTGACTCCATGTACAAATGCCGATGTTCTTGTCCGTGCTCCAGCATAGATGTTCGCCGAGGAGCGCACGATCACAGATGTGATTGGCAAGCCCCCTACAAAACCACTGATCGTGTTGCCAATGCCCTGGGCATAAAGTTCGCGTGTGACATTCGAAGTGCGTCCTTCGGGGTCCATCTTGTCAACGGCTTCGATACTCAACATCGTCTCTATGCTGGCAATCAAGGCAATTGTTAGGGCCGTATACCAGACGTCAACACGTGTTGACGCAGCAAGGTCGGGAAGCACAACGAAGTTGCTCAGCCCCTGTTCCGTGCTAAACTCTGGCAGGTTCACGAGATGGTCGCTACTTGTCAGGGCGTACTCAGGAGCTATAGTGCAAAGGAGTTGGTTAAGCAGTGTGCCTGTGACAACTGCCACAAGTGTACCGTTCAAAATCGTAGACCAACGCTGCTCTTTGACCCATGGATGCTCCCAGAGAAGCATGATCGCGAGACAGACAAATGTGATACTAACTGCTCCGAGAGAGAGCCCACCTGCGTCGATGGTGGCCATCGGATTCTCTAACATGCTGTGCCAGTTTGAAAGCCCTTCTACACCGGACTCGTCCAGAAAGCCCTTGTCATACCCGATAGAGTGCGGTATCTGTTTAAGGATTATGGAAATGCCGATTGCTGCCAGCATACCTTTGATGACGCTGTGCGGGATGAATTGACCCAAGCGTCCGGCATTGGAAATAGCGATTACAAACTGCAGCAGACCGGCAATCAGCACAGCCGTAAGAAATGCTGGAAATGAACCCAGCGAGATGATGGCAGAAGCAACAACCGCGACAAGTCCTGCGGCTGGCCCAGAAACCGAGAGTTCAGAACCGGAGAACAACGAAACCACGACACCGCCGATTATGCCGGCGATGATGCCAGAAAAAAGGGGCGCGCCGGATGCCATGGCGATTCCCAAACACAGCGGCAGCGCTACCAGGAAGACCACGATGCCGGCTGGTATGTCGGCCGATGCATAGCGCAAATTGGGAGCGCTGATTCGTAGTTTCATGGGAGTATGTGTTGTGTTAAACGTAGACAGGGACCAATATGTCGACATTTTCCTTTGATTTCATCAGCGAGGTTGATCTGCAGGAGGCCGACAACGCAATCAATCAAGCCCGCAAAGAAATAGACCATCGGTACGACCTGCGTGGATCCAACTGTGTGGTAGACCTCAACAAGAACGAGAAGTCCTTTCAGATCCGTGCAGAAGGGGAGCATTTTGTCTCGGCTGCACTGGAGATCATCAAATCAAAAATGATCAAGCGCGGTATAAGCGTGCTTGCCCTTGATGAACAGAATGTTGAGCTTCTTGGCGGGAAGAATGTGCGGCAGACCATAAAGCTGAAGGCGGGCCTGAGCCGAGACGACGCCAAAAAGGTCACAACGCTGATAAAGGACCAAAAAATGAAGGTTACAGCCCAGATTGTCGACGAAAAAGTGCGAGTAACCGGTAAGAGCAAAGACGACCTTCAATCCTGCATTCGTGCCGTCCAAGCGGCCGATCTTGGATTCCCCATCCAAGTGGAAAATCTCCGCTAGCAAGGGAGCGGGGCACTTTTGCGATATTTGCAAGGTTACGCTTAGAACACAGCACGAAATCTTGGAGCCATTGTGGTTGACCTATTTCAAAAATGTCGTGATTTCACTCGAGTAGATGATATCAAAGCTGCCGGATTGTATCCGTATTTCCGCCCGGTCGAAGAGAACGAAGGTCCAGTTGTTATGCTTGAGGGCCGCAAGGTCATCATGGCTGGTTCAAACAACTACCTAGGCCTTACTTCACACCCAGAAGTCAAAGCAGCGGCAAAAGATGCCATTGATCGATACGGTACTGGCTGCTCAGGATCACGTTATCTCACAGGTACGATCAACCTGCATGTTGAGCTTGAAAAGCGCCTTGCCGAGTATCTCGGTACAGAAGACGTCCTGTTGTTCTCAACAGGCTATCAAACGGCACTCGGTGTGATTTCTGCACTTGTGCAGAAGGGCGACTATGTTGTGTCCGACAAAGAAAATCACGCCTGCATCATCAACGGATGTCTGCTTGCAAAGGGAAGTTTCGCTGAGTTCGTGCGCTATAAGCACAACGACATGGATGACCTCGATCGTGTACTCGGATCACTTCCTGCAAATGCTGGCAAGCTCGTTGTTACCGATGGCGTATTCTCGGTCAGCGGAGAGATCGTTAACCTTCCAGATCTTATCACTGTTTGCAAAAAGTATGGGGCTCGCGTCCTTGTCGATGATGCTCATGCAACGGGGGTTGTTGGCAAGGGTGGACGTGGCACCGCGTCGTATTATGATCTAGTGAACGAAACAGATCTTACGATGGGAACATTTTCCAAGACGTTTGCATCGCTTGGCGGTTTCGTAGCCGGGCCAGAGCGCGTGATGAACTACATCAAGCACCACTCTCCGGCACTGATCTTTAGCGCCTCTCCAACGCCAGCATCAGTTGCCTCGGCCCTGGCTGCCTTGAACGTTCTTGAGCGTGAGCCTGAGCGCATCACAAAGCTTATCAGCAATGCAGATAAGATGCGTAAGGGATTTTCTGAACTCGGTTTCAAGGTAATCGACTCTGAGACAGGCATTGTACCGGTCGTTGTGGGCGATGCAGAATTGGCATTGGTATTCTGGCGCAAACTTTATGATCGCGGCGTGTTTGTCAACGCGTTCATCCCACCAGGCGTGCCACCAAATATGTCGATGATGCGAACCAGCTACATGGCAACCCACGAAGACGAGCACCTCGATGCCATCCTCAACGTGTTCCAAGAGGTTGGTCTCGAACTTGGCCTCATCCAGAAGTAAGCCTCCATGCAAATAGCGCGCTTTGAACGTGGACTTCACGATCGCGTTGCCATCGTGACCGGAGCCGCCGTTGGCAACGGCCGTGCATTCTGCGAACGCCTCGCTGAAGAAGGGGCTAAGCTGGTCATTGCAGACCTCGAGCCGGCCACAGAGACGGAAGAAGCCGTGCGCTCCATCGGCGCCGACGTCGTGAGCGTGCAGGCTGATATGACAAATCCTGCCGATGTTGCTCGTGTTGTTGATACTGCAATCGAAACGTTTGGACGCGTTGACATCCTGGTCCATAACGTTGGATACTACTTTGAAGAACCCTTTGAGCTGGTAGCCTTTGATGAATGGAAGCGCACGCTTGAGGTAACACTCGATTCGTTGTTTCATACTGTCCGAGCCGTGCTACCGCACATGAAGAAGGCCGGCTTTGGTCGTATCATCACCTTCAGCAGTGACACAGTATGGCTGGGCACGCCGTACCTCGTGCATTACGTCACGGCTAAGATGGGCGTAATCGGTTTTACACGGTCACTGGCGGCCGAGATAGGCAAGTACGGGATCACGATCAACTCGATTTCCGTTGGACTTACTGCGACCCAAAGCGCCGGCACGAACGCAGGCGTCAGCTCCATGCTCGAGCATATCATCCCAACCCAGGCCGTACACCGCGCAGACGAACCCGAAGACATCGCAAATGTTGTGGCGTTCCTTGCGCTTCCCGCCTCCGGTATCATCACCGGCCAAACCATCAATGTCGATGGTGGGGTAGCGAGACACTAAGAGAGTGCCGAG
>CANGZU010000043.1 GCA_947458785.1 Ignavibacteria bacterium | reverse complement strand
GTCGTGATGGTTGCCCCCGTGCATGTCGTGATGGTTGCCCCCGTGCATGTCGTGATGGTCGCCCCCGTGCATGTCGTGAGGGTCGCCCCCGTGCATGTCGTGATGGTCGCCCCCGTGCATGTCGTGATGGTCGCCCCCATGCATGTCGTGATGGTCGCCCCCATGCATGTCGTGATGGTCGCCCCCATGCATGTCGTAATGGTCGCCCAACCCATCATCAATGATGAAGATCAAGAAATGAATGTGGTCTGGCATGCACACTACGACGTCACACTTCACGCATGGAAACTTCTGTTCCAGCTCGAAGTACCATTTCAACACCATCTTGCCTGCATCATTCAACTGCATTTGGCCATCCTTGATGGTGCCGAACAACGATGCTCGGTCTTGAGTTACGATGGTAACGAAACATGCACCTGGCTTCGCGTAGTCGTAACCCCGAAGTCTTGTGCTTCGACGATTGTGCCGTTGCTGTTGGTGTTTCATACCACCATTGTGCACAATCACCATTCGAACGTGACATTTCGTAGGGGCGACCCTGCGTGGTCGCCCTGGAAGAAGGATGTGGTCGCCCTGAATCAACGGTGTGGTCGCCCTGGAAGAAGGATGTGGTCGCCCTGAATCAACGGTGTGGTCGCCCTGAATCAACGGTTTGGTCGCCCTGAAAGAACTGCGTGGTCGCCCTGAAAGAACGGTGTGGTCGCCCTGAAAGAACTGTGTGGTCGCCCTGAAAGAACTATAGGAGCGGATAACAGGGCCATTCGTATGTTCCGCTTTCAAGCAGCGCCAATACGTGTAGAAAGACCATTTTCACAATCGACGGATTGCCAGACGTGGCGATAGCGCAGAGGCTATGGGCGACCACATAGGGTCGCCCCTACGGTTACTATCCTAATAGCATGATGAAACATAAAAGCTGGATCATTTTCGTATCATGTTTCCTGTTGTTTCTATGCAGGAACGAGTTGCCAGCGCAGTCTAGACGGCAGATAGTCAATGAGTTTAGAAGGGGCAATCTATCGTTTGTGGCACGCAATTGCGATACAATGCTTGTGGTTGAAGTTGGGGTCGCAGCAGACACCGTTGCGGGCACTGTGAATCAGGATGCGAGGAGGATAGTGCTCGAACGTATCTGGAACATCGTACCCAAGTCGGAGATCGAGAGAGGCACCTTAAAGAGTTCTGCAAATGGTGACTGGCTACTTGTGATGAAATCATTCAGTTCCAATGGCGAACTGGAATCGGAATCGGCATTTGTCTTCGAGTTCGTGTTTAGGCAAAAACGATACAAGCTGCACAGGTTATATATAGCAGGATGATCGTGTGGAGTGCAATGAACGATAGGACCGATCGTAGGTTTGGAGGAGAGATTACTCATCCCGATTTGATGGGGTCTAGTTTTCCAGATGAAGGATTTTTGACGTATGGAAACACATGTACTGCGGACCTACACTATGGCCTTGCTTGCAATGATGACATTGTGCGGTCACATTCCGACGTCCCTGAAAAGAGAGAAAGGTGCTGACTCGCCAAGCGCGGTAGATTACGTGCAGCAAAACGATTCGTCAACTGCGGTTCTCACAGTATTCTTCACAAAAGGGTTCAAGTCGGACACGATTAGTGTCGATATTGATGATGTATCTCTGATTCATGACCATGTGATTAATACAGAGTGGTCAACAGAGTTAGCAGACGCCATCTCGATTCATAGCCGTGCGGGATTCCTCGTTGTGAACAATCGAAGCGATACTGGTGCAACTACGTTAGGCAGGGCACGTGCCGAGTTGGTGGTTCGCCTTTCACATAAGAGGCGTTCGTATTCCTTCCCTGTTGATTTGAAGAAGGGGAAGTACCTTTTTATCTCTCTCAAGGATACCCTTCACTTCGAATTGTCAAATCGTCAACCATTTTTTGATTGATCTACACCAGAGAATTCAATGTCAATCGCCTGGCGATTCATTGAGTAGAAGATCACTCACGGTCAATGAAACAGAGGGGAAGATCAATGATAGGAAGAATTTGTTTTCTCTTACTTGTTTGTCTTGCTAACCTAATTCAAGGATGTGATCTTGGTGCAGATAGCACAAAAACGTTAAGTGGTGGCTATTTTCTTAGGAATGAGGGGGGAGATATAACAGATATACTTTGTGAAAAACCAAATGGAGGAGAAATACCCTCAACGGTTATAGATTTTGATTATGATAAGAAGTTTATTGTCGCTAAACAGAAACCAAAAATTCCTCAAGACCCCCTGTACAATAAGGATTACCAGTATAAAGATGGATTTAACACAAGTTACTTTTGGCTAATTGTTCACGAGAAGAATCTTGTTTTAGGGCCATTTAGCGAAGCAGAGTTTGCGGTAATCCGAAAAGAATACAATGTTCTAGATAACTTAATGTTTAAATAAAAATCAGTAACGACCCTACGTGGTCGCCCTGACAGAAGGACGTGGTCGCCCGTAACGACCTGGGATGGTGGCGTCACCCCACAAAAAAAGGGTCACGATATATCGTGACCCTCTGCTGTGCGGACCCGTAGGGATTCGAACCCCAAACCTTCTGATCCGTAGTCAGATGCTCTATCCAGTTGAGCTACGGGTCCGTTGAATCTTCTGTTGTATTAGGCTGTTGCTTCGAGCTTCTTTACAGCCTTTGCAAGACGACTCTTCTTGTTGGCTGCGTTGTTCTTCTTGATGACGCCGCGTGCTGCAACGCGATCCAAGATGCTGAATGCTGCCTTGAGTGCTTCTTGTGCTGCAGAAACCGTTGTAGCCGTGCGTACTGCCTTGATCGCTTCACGCATCGTCTTCTTGTTTCCGCGGTTGTAAATCTTGCGCTTCCGTGATTGACGAATGCGCTTGATAGCTGACTTATGATGTGCCATAGTGTGGCGCCAATTATTCTGTGGATTAAGATGAGCCACGAAGATAGGGAAGATTTCGATTTCCACAAATGCAAATGCTAGATTTGTTTCATGACACTTATTGAGCAATTAGCCCATCTCACGACGGAAGCGATCAACCCGGAAACGGTGGGAATCGACGTTGCCTCGACGCACGAAATCGTGGAATTGCTGAATCGACAGGATAAAAGCGTGGCTGATGCAGTTGCCAAAGAGGTGGTGTATATCGCGCAAGCCGTTGATTTGATTGTAGATAGGTTTCGCTCGGGCGGCAGGCTCATCTATGTTGGCGCAGGCACGAGCGGACGCCTAGGCATCCTGGATGCGTCCGAAATGCCCCCTACCTATGGAACAGACCCCGAGCTTGTGCAGGGAGTGATCGCCGGAGGCCCGGGAGCCGTGTTTCGTTCCGTAGAGGGTGCTGAAGATTCTCGCGAAGGGGGCATGCAGGCTCTCGAGGAACTGAATTGTTCTGCGCAGGATGTGGTCTGTGGCATCAGCGCTTCAGGGAGGACGCCATTTGTGTTGGGCGCTCTGGAGTATGGGGCGCGCCTAGGCTGTGGAACGATCTTCATCAGCACGAATGCCCGTGAAACCGTCAAAAGCTATGCCCAAGAGGTGCAGGTGCTTATTTGCCCTGAGGTTGGTCCAGAACCTATCACGGGATCCACTCGCATGAAGTCGGGCACAGCTCAAAAGATGGTGTTGAACATGCTGACGACCGCGTCGATGGTCAAACTTGGCAAGACCTATGGCAACGTCATGGTTGATCTGCAGCTTACGAATCAAAAGCTGCAAGAGCGTGCAAAGCGCATGATTATGACGATCACCGGATTAACCTATGATGATGCTTCGCAGCTTCTTGAGCAGGCTGGTGGACATGTCAAGACCGCCCTTGTGATGTTTGCTCATCAATGTTCACGAGAAGAAGCTCATGATCGTCTTGAACGTGCAGGCGGCATTGTACGAACAGCGATGGAGCACAATTCATGACAACGAAAGAACTTCTAGATCTCGCATTGGGCGTTGGATTAGCATTCGAAGCCTTTGTGCATAGGGCCGAGCAGCGCATGCATGCGCAGGATCCTGAAGATCAGTTCGCCTCTGGACGTCACCTCAATTGGTCTCGTATGACGCGTCACATGAAGACATACGAGCCCACGGAGGAGATGCGCCTTGCAATGTCGAATGCTTCTCCGCAGACATGGGTTGTGATCACCGAGGATTGGTGTGGCGATTCCGCGCAGACCTTGCCTGTTATCGCCTCTATCGCAGAGCTCAATCAGAACGTTACGCTTCGAATTCTCGACAGAGATAGCTATCCAGCAGCAATGGATCTGTATCTTACGAACGGGGCTCGGGCAGTGCCGATTGTGGCAGCACTCGATGCCGAAGGCGTCGAACTCTGGCACTGGGGTCCGCGTCCGGAAGCTGCAAAGCCCCTTGTCGAAGAATGGAAACACCAATTTGAAAACAAGTCAGACATGTATCCTCTGCTTCATGCATGGTATGCCCAACATGGCCATGCGGAGATTGAGCGCGACATGCTGCATCACCTGAATTCATAGGACAGATACGCGTGGAGTTGATTCAAGGACTCATCGATTTTATTCTGCACATCGATGTACATCTAGCAGCAATTACAAGTCAGTACGGCGCTCTGAGCTACGCCATCCTCTTTGCAATTGTGTTTGCGGAAACGGGGCTGGTGGTAACCCCATTTCTTCCGGGCGACTCACTGCTCTTTGCAGCAGGGGCGATTTGCTCGCTTGGTACGCTGGATCCTACGGTGTTGAGCGTTTTATTGATCGTGGCCGCAATCCTCGGAGATGGCGTTAACTATGCAATTGGCAAGAAGTTTGGCCCGCGAATCTTTGCCAGCACCTCTTCAAAGCTGTTTAATCGGGCACATCTCGACAAAACACATGCGTTTTATGAGAAGCATGGCGGCAAGACGATCATTTTGGCCAGGTTTATGCCGATCATACGGACGTTTGCACCGTTCGTTGCAGGTGTCGGCGAGATGTCATACCGCAAGTTTGCGGTCTACAACGTTGTTGGCGCAATCGTTTGGGTTACGTCCTTCTTACTTCTGGGCCTGTTCTTTGGTAATCAGCCCCTTGTCAAAAAGAACTTTACACTTGTTATTGCCGGAATTATCGTTCTAAGTGTTCTTCCTGCCGTCTACGAGATCATCCGTAGTCGAAAGGAATTGTAACTTTGCAACCCTGCTTGGATGGCGAAATTGGCAGACGCACAAGACTTAAAATCTTGTGTCCCGTAAGGGGCGTGCGGGTTCAAGCCCCGCTCCAAGCACTCACGCTTCATCATTATCGCATGAACCCTATGCGACCACAACTGCCAGCTGTTCTTGCTGTCTTGTTTTTCCTGCTTAACGGCACGCTTGCAGCGCAGGAGCAGCCCCTTTTCACGAGAATGCGCCCCGAAGAAACGGGGATCTCATGGCGTCAAGAACTTAGTCGAGTCAAAATCCCAACCGACTCCCTGATGCGCATCAATTCAATGGTGCCAGGATGTGGTGTTGGTATTGCGGACTTTACCGGTGATGGCCGACCAGATTTGGTGTTTACGAATTTTACCGGCGTTGCATTCTATCGCAACGACGGGGATCTCAAGTTCACAGACATCTCTTCACAGATAGGCTATCCAAACGATTCGTTGTTCTTCTCAACTGGCGTGAACATCATCGATATCGATGCCGATGGTGATAACGACATCTTCCTAACGCGCTGGCAGAACACGTGTCGATTACTGATTAACGATGGTAGCGGCAAGTTCACAGAGCAGGCTGCCGAGTTTGGCCTGAACTATAAGAACGAGAGCGTTCATAGTGTGTTCTTCGACTACGACAAAGATGGACTGCTCGACTGTTACATCGTTGTCTATTCGAACTATCACCAATTCTTGCGTCGCGACCGCGTGCGCGATTCCATTGAGCTTGCTCAATCGCTAGAAAAGCAACAGATGGGCAATGTCACGCAAAAGTTTGAAGCAATCGAAGACTCATCGCTTGAACAGCGCGAGCGGACGTTCCGAATGCTGTCTGCGATGGAGAATAGGCACTCAGGAAACACCGACAAACTCTACCGCAATCTCGGTAACGGCAAGTTTGAGGATGCCTCTATGCAGTCATGGATTCGAGATAAGGGCATGGGGCTAAGTGCCACCGTTGCTGATATCAATCTCGACGGATGGCCAGATGTCTATGTTGCGAACGACTTCAATTCAACGGATCTGATCTATCTCAATAATGGTGATGGAACATTTGCGGAGAGCATGATGCGCATGACGCGCCGTGCCTCGGTGTTTAGCATGGGTAGTGATGTTGCTGATCTCAACCGAGATGGGCTTCCAGATATCGTCACCACTGACATGTTGCCGGAAAGTCACGTGCGCCGGATCATCAACACGAACGCAACCGGCGATATGTCGATCTACAATCCGACCTACGATTCAAACCAGGTTTCTCGCAACATGGTGCAGCTTAATCGTGGTTACAACCAGTTCTCAGAGATCGGATACATGACCGGCATGGCCGCTACTGATTGGAGTTGGGCCTGTTTGATTCAAGATTTTGATCTCGATGGAAGATCAGATGTATTCATCGGCAACGGATATGTGTCTGATTTGTCGGATCAAGATTACGTCTACAACCTGAACTCGCGCTCGGCTCATGCCAACAACCTGCAGGCTCTTCGCGAGCCAAACTTTCTGTTTCGCCAGACTGGTGATCTTACATTCAAAAACGTAGCCAAAGAGTGGGGTGTCAATGATACGAGCGCTACGTTTGGCGCGGCATGGGGCGATCTTGACGGTGATGGGGACTATGAGCTGGTCGTTCCGAACTACGACACCTTGATGTTCGTGTACAAGAACAATGCCATTGAACAGCGCCGCGGCAACTACATCGCATTGAACCTCGTTGGATCTGGTGCCAACAAACCTGGCCTTGGTGCGAAGGCGCGTGTGGTCGCCGGCGGCATTGCCTACTACCGCGAGAATTATGTGGTGCGTGGTTTCCAGTCGCAGGTAGACGGCCGCATGATCATCGGACTTGGCAATGCAGCGCTCGTGGACTCCGTTATTGTCGAATGGCCCGACGGAAGGTCTCAAGTGCTCACATCAGTTGAACCAAACACCTCGATAACATTGCAGCAGTCTGATGCCGCTGCCACTGGGCGCTCTTGGTTTGCTATGCCAATGCCAGACACATCAACGTTTGTTGATGCTACATCAACGCTTGGCATCCTCTATCATCATAAAGAAAATTACTTTGATGATTTCAAGCGATTCCGTCTGATGCCAGTTCGTGCATCATGGGGTGGCCCTTCGGTAGCCGTTGCAGACGTCAACGGCGACGGACTCGACGATGTAGTCTTCGGCAGCTCACGTGGTTTTCAGTCGAAATCCTTTTTGCAGACCAAAGGCGGCACGTTCGTCGCCGGCGATCTTGGTCTCGACCGCGCTGATAGCACACACGAGATCCAAGCAATGCTCCTGATCGACATCGACAACGATGGAGATCGTGATCTTGTATTGGCATGTGGGGGTGTTGAGTTCAATGATCTCGACCGAGAGCGCAGTATGCTCGTCTATACCAACGATGGCAAGGGGAGATATAGCAAGCGGACGATGGGTGTTCCTGCTGTTCAGACCAATGCCACGACATTGAATGCCGCCGATTTCGACAATGATGGCGACATCGACCTCTTCGTTGGCGGTGGAGTGCGGACGAACCAATATCCTCTGTGCGAGAACAGCTTTCTGCTCGTGAACGATGGTAAAGGCAACTTTACCGACGTGACAGACTCATTGGCTCCTGGCCTGCGCAATGTGGGCCTTGTACGCTCGGCTCTCTGGACGGACATTGACAACGATGACCGTCACGACCTTGTCGTTGTGGGTGAGTGGATGCCGATCACCATTTTCGGTAATACTGGAGCGGGCTTCGTCAATAAAACATCGACGTTTGGTTTAGATTCAACAGTGAGCTGGTGGTACAGCGTGACTGGTGCAGACTTGGATAACGACGGGGATGTTGATTATATCCTTGGAAATCAAGGCCTTAACCATCGGTACAAAGCCTCTCCCGAGAAGCCAATAATCATGTATGCCGGAGACTTTGACGATAACGGTTCAATCGATCCATTGATCACCTACATCACCGATACTGGAAAACGTCAGCTGATGAGAGACCGCCACCGCGTGTTTTCCCAGATGCCAACGATGAACCGTAAGTTCAATGATTTCAGGGACTTCGCGTTTGCCGCCATCGACGACATCCTCGAACCTGAGATGAAGGATACCTGCTACAAGCGCACGGCCGTCATGATGGAATCGGTCGTTTTGATGAACAATGGGGGCAGCTTTGCAATCAAGCCCCTTCCGCAGATCGCGCAGATTGCACCGATCATGGGAATTGAGGCAATCGACCTGAACGAAGATGACAATCTCGACATTGTAATCGCCGGTAATATGTACGGTGCGGAAGATGATGTAGTGCGTTACGACGCCGGCAAGGGGCTCGTGCTGCACGGCAATGGTGCGGGCGATTTCACACCTTTGCTGCTCCCAGAATCGGGTTTTGTTACCCAGTACGATGCGCGGGGGCTTGCCACGGTGAAAAATCCGGGGAGTAAGGAACAGCCATATGCTCTCGTTGCTCCGATAAACCAAAGCAACGCAATGACTTACATCCCAAGTGCGCGATCGGCACGCCTTGTTAAGGTGCTGCCTGTCGATCCCTCAAAGACGCGCTATTCATTGGTCAAGATGGGGAACTCAACCAGAAAAGTTGAAGTTTACTGCGGCAGTGCCTACCGAAGTCAGTCGAGCTGCAACATCATCGTACCGGCTACAGCTGTCGTGGTGTCGAAGCCCGCAAAGGGCCAGTCGGGGCCGGCTCGTAGGAATGTCCGCAAATAACGGTAACTTTTTGGTGATTTCGTGCTTGCGATTTGCTGACGACTGAGTATTTTGTCGCCCGTAGTCGAGGAATCGGCTGCCCCAAAAGATGGAACAAAAAGTAAAATCATTTACATACAACTTTGTGGGAATCACATGAACAGGTTCTACACTTTCGCCCTGAGGGCTCTGATACTGGTGGCGCTGCTCACCGCATCGCAAGATGCAGTTGCGCAGTATTGCCGTCCAGCACTCACGCCAGGTTTTTGGGGCACGGGTATTTCCTTCTTCCAATTTGGCGGATTCAGTCGAAACTCGCCAATCGCGGACCAGAACAACCAGACGGGGTATTCGTACTTCACTGGCCAGTCGATTACTGCTTTTCGTAATACGCCGATCACAATTCGTGTTACTGGAGATCAGTTCGCACAGATGTCGTACACGATCTGGATCGACCTTGACCAAGACGGTATCTTCCAGCCGGAAGAGCGTGTCTGGTGTGCTCAGTCGGCCTTCGGTAGTGGCTCTGTTACCGGTACGGTCACGCTTGGTTGCGCGACACGTTCTGGTCGTACGCGTTTGCGCGTAATGGCGCAAACCAATATCGGAACGGCATGTATCAATGATCCATGTACATTCCCACAGATCTCTCAGGGCGAGTGCGAAGACTACGACCTTGACATCATTGGTAGCTTTATTGCGTCGTTCCCGAACGACACACCGGATAGCTCAGCAATCCTTCCACGTGGTAACCTCTACGATGGCTCCTCAGCGAGTCGCCCGATGCCAAGTGTTTCGGTTCAAGCTGGATCGCCAGGCCAAGCGTTTGTTCTGCGATACCGCATCATCGGGCCACTCCCTGCCCGTGATACTGTGTATTCTGCCGATTGGACAGCTACGGGTCCAAGCACGGGTGTTTTCCCAGTAACATTTACATCAAGCCCGACCAATGCTACTGGCCGTCTAGCTGCTGTTGGTGGCGCTCTCAATACGCTTCCAGCAATTGGTGGTGAGTATATCCTGATCGTCCGCACTGTTCCTTCCGGCTCTTCATGCGCTGATGAGTGGACGCGTTCGTTTACGATTGCTGTAAACCGTGATATCTCAACACGTTTGATTCGTTCACCACAGCCGAACGATCCTCCACGTAAGTTTAAGTATCCGAACACTACGCCAATCCCAGTCGAGGCAATCTTCCAGAACTCTGGTCTTGACACTGTCAAGTCATTCCGCGGTATTGCGCGACTCATTGGACCTTCAGGCAGCCAAGTGTGGAGTGATTCGATTCTCATCAACGAAGCGCTTGCTCCAGCTGCGCGTCTGACACAGGCGTTCGATAATTTCTATCCGAACTCAGGCGGCCACCCAGTTGGACTCTACAAGGCAACTGTCTGCACAGAGCTCATTGATCCATTCCCGGATGAGAACCCGTTCAACGACTGCTTGCCACGCCCTGGTACAGCAGACTTGATCTTCGAAGTAGGTTACAACGAAGAACCAGGTGTGAACAGCGTGTTGGTTCCACCTCCAGGCAACCAAGGACTGAACGCCCGGCTTATCACAAACCGTTCGCTTCGTCCAGAAGCTGTGTTTGAGAATAACGGTATCCAGGACTTGTCGAATGTTCCAGTTCGCTTGATTATCACGCGCCTGGCTGATAACGTTACTGTATACAACCAAACTGGCGTTGTTCCAGACATCGCTGCTGGTCAATTCAACAAGACCATCTTTGCGTTCCCAGCATTTACGCCTACCGTTGGCGGCGATTATCGCTTCTGCTACCGCGTGGAGTATCCTGGTGACCCAGTTACATCGAATAATGAGTTGTGCATCACACGCACAGTAGAACCAAATCTCTGCGGTGTGTACACAATCGGTACAACCAAGCCAGGTCCACGCAACTTCCCAACGATTGACTCAGCAATCAACGCGCTGTACTTCTTTGGTGTAAGCTGCTCAGTTGCATTTGAATTCACGGATGCACAATACACAACGGCAAAGACTGGAATCAACACTCCTGCTATCGACCTTTCAAGCCGTGTTATCGGCGTTGGTCCAAACAGCACGATCACATTCCGTCCATCAGTTGAGCGTTCAATCGCAAAGGCTGGCGTTACTGTAAACCTCGCTTCTGAATCTGGTATTGGTGTGTTGCTTGGTCAAAACATCAGTCCTACAAACAACTTTGCGATCCAGAAGCAGAACTACTTTGCTAACGCTCAAAACGCGAACTCTGACGGATACATTACGTTCGATGGTGGTTCACAGAAGTCACTGCGATTCACCATTCGCAAGAATGCAATCCCAGGATTCCCGTCGCCATTCGTTTCGGTGTTCTACCTGTCATCTGGATCGTCGAACATTGCCGTACGTAACTGTATCATTGGCAACGCAGATGGTGTAGTGCCGACATATGCAGACTCACTGCCGCAAGTTCAGTTTAACCCAGGTTCCAATCAGTTCCGCTTTGAAGGCAATACGCGCAACACGACGATCAGTTTCACAGCTGGTATCACACAGCGCGACACCGTCAACCCAGACAACTTTGGTAACCTCGATACCCTGATCAACACGAACAACAAGTTCATCGGCAACGAAATCAGTGGTTTTGGTTACGGTATTGCTTCGATTGGTATCGGTCCGCTTATCAAAGCTGGTGTCAATGATTTCCGCGCTTACTACAATCTTGGCACTGAAATCAGCAACAATCTCATCTTCAACGTACGTCGTGCCGGTATCTTCGTTGGTTACGAAGACGGTGTGAAGATCGAAGGCAACAGGATTTACAATGTTGGCGCAGCTGTTAGCACAACAGCCCGTGATGCTGCTGGTATCATCGCTGGTGGTGAGGGTCGCTACAACAATATGAACCTCTTCATCGCGCGCAACGAAATCAGCGGCGTTCGCGCTACTGCTTGGGCTCGCGGTATCAACATCCAGCAAGGTCGCAACGAATTCCAGCCGCTCAGTGGCGTCAACAAGGGATTCGGACCACGCACACAGGCCACATTTATCGCATTCCCGAACAAGCCTGAGCACACGTACATCACAAGCAACGCAATCTGGGGATTGTCACGCAGCGCAGCGAATGCCAACGTGGCTGGTGTTCACATCTACACAGCTCGTGCAACGTCAGCAGACCCAGTAACAGCACTGGTAACGCCGCGTCTGAACACATACTTTACGATGGCAGATTCGATTGTCAACAACACGATCGTCATCGGCAATGACAATACAACAGGTTCAGGTGCAATCGTAGGTATCGGTGTTCAAAACGCAGACGGACCTATTGTTATGAACAACGCTGTTGCACTTACAGCACCAGCAAATGCAGCTACGCTTACACAGTCAGCTCTTCTGTATCAAGGTACGATCTTCCGTAACGGCCGTGTTAACACATGGTACCTGCCAACAACAGCTCCAAAGGCACTTGTGTCAAACAAGAACGCTTTCTGGGCACCAACATCAGGTATCGCACGCGTGATGGAAATCTCGCACACAAGTGAGCTTGTCACAGCTGGCTCGCAGACAGAATTCACAACGATCGATCAATGGCGTAACTGGACTGGCCAGGACATCAACTCGCCAGTTGGAAACTTCGTTGCAGAACATGAATTCCAAGGTGTTGCTCCAAATCAGCGTCTACGCGTAAACGTTACGCCACGCGCACCGATTGGATCTATCCTGAACAATAATGGTGAGCGCCTTGTTGGTACACGTACTGACATCGAAGGTAACATTCGTGGTGAAGCTGGTCTTGGTTACGATATCGGCGCTGATGAGTTCAACGGTCGTCTTTATGTTAGCGATCTTGAAGTAATCGACATCCTCAGCCCTGCGGCATACCGTGACGCGACGGGTGCAACGAGCGATGCCGAGTACATCATGACAAAGGCACCGATCGACGTTCGTTCACGTGTACGTAACAACGGCGCACTTGCTACAACCAACTCACAGATCCGAGTTCGTATCTACGTCGAAACAGCTGCTTCAAACAATGCAAACAGCTCCACACCAACATTTAACACGGTACCAGAAATCGATCGTGTTGTTGGAACAGCTCTTGCTTCAGGTCAGTCAAAGGACATCCAATTCGGTATCCCTGGTTGGTCGCCACAGCCATACTATGGTATGACAGGCTACAATGTGCCAGCGCAGTTCACAGCGATGAACTACAACGTCACGCCACGCTACCGCATCGAAGTGTCGACAGCATCTGATGAGTTCAATCCAAACAACGTCTTTACGAAGGTTGTTCGTTTCTACCTCATCAAGTCCACACGCCGCATGGTCGTATCTGGTGATAACATCAGCCGTAATATCCTGACAGGTACACCAACAGCTAACGATATCGCAAGTCGTCTTAATGCTGATAGCCTCCAAAAGGCGCTGGGTGATCTTGGATATATCATCGATCCTTCTTCAGATCGCTATGACTTCGATATCTTCGATCGTACGTCATGGGCTACGCGTTCGGTAGACTATACAGCCTACCAGACGATGTTCTGGGCACACGATTTGAACCCTCTTTCACGTACAGAGCGTGATGATATTCGTAACTACATAGCTTCTGGTCAGCCAGGACGCAAAAAGAACATTGCCATCGCTGCTTCGGCACTTCCATCGCAGCACAATGGCGTATCGATCGTTTCCGATATCAACTTTGTTCAGCGTGTACTCCGTTCAAATCTCCGTGCGCCAGGAACGCCGTTCTCGCCAAACTACAGTGGCCGTTACGTCGATGGACGCACGCTCACACGTGGCAATAGCGAAATGGTAGTTCGCACAGGCTTTGCGGGCGACCCAGATCCCACACCAGCACTCGTATCGATTTTCTCAGATCAAGCGACTCTTGGTGTAGCGAATGTAGCATACAGCTACCGTCGCGCAGATCGCACAACTACAGACTCGATCATGGGTACTGCTACAGCCGGTATCACAATCAACTCTGTTTACCTTGGTGTAGACTGGCGTCACTTCGGACGTACAGGTGTACGCACGGGTGTTGAGCGCGTAGTCCGCGGTATCTTTGACTTCTTCGAGACAAACGGTGGTGGTCTCGTGCCTGTTCAGGTTGTAGACTTCAATGCAAAGGCACGTTCGAAGAATGTAGATGTATTCTGGGCAACATCATCAGAAAAGAACCTTGATCGCTTTGAGATCGAGCGTGCTTCAACAGCATCTGTTAAGGCTGGCGACATCGCAGACGCTTCAAGCTTCCAGAAGATTCGCACAGTTTCGGCTACTGGTAATTCTACAAGCCGTCGTGACTACTCATTGACAGATGATAATCTCGCAGCCGGAACATATGTCTATCGCCTCACAGCAGTAGACAAGGACGGCACACGTTCATCTTCAATGGAAGCTCAGGTAACGATCGAAGGTGAGAACACAGGCATTGCAATCAATGCGATCACACCTAACCCTGTTGTAGCAAATGCATCAGTTACATTTACGCTTGCTCAAGCCAGCGAAGTAGCGATGACTCTTGTCAACACAGCAGGTGAAGAAGTTGTGTCGGTTGCAAATGCATCGTTCTCAGCTGGTGAGCACATTGTACAACTCGATGCAGACAAGCTTGCATCAGGTTCGTACACACTCATCCTCCGTAGCAATGGCATGGTCACATCGAAGACAGTAACGGTAACGAAGTAATACTGTCCAGATATCTTCGAAAATCACAACGGCTCCCGTGCATCATGCGCGGGAGCCGTTCGTAGTTTTGCACCCACGAATGAACGAATCACGCCCTATAACACTCTCTCTCTTGAGCGGAATTCTGCTTGGTGTTTCGTACGCATTCGTGGACTGGGGAAGTGGCGTGCTCATGTTGGTTGCCTATGTGCCCCTTCTCTTGTTGTTTGCGCAGGATAGTCCAGAACTTGGATGGAAGCGCAGAACGTGGTACGCATATCTTAGCTTGGTTCTGTTTCACGGTCTTACCAATTGGTGGATTGCTAGCTGGCAGGAACAGACGGATCCGTATCTGTTTGCTACCGGTATTGCATTGCTCGTCGTACATCCACTGCTTTTGTTGCCACCGTTCATCGCACTGGCTTCGATACGCAAGCGGCTCGGTGTTCAATGGATGTTTGCGAGTTTTCCGTTTGTGCTTACTGCATTTGAGTGGCTCCATGGACAAACAGATTTTTCCTACCCTTGGCTAAGTAGCGGGTACGCACTGATCAATCTCTCGTTTGCACAGGTAGCCGATGTGGTCGGCGTTTACGGGTTGACATTTCTTCTAGCGGTCTCAAATTGCTTTATTGCTGCGCTGGCCTTTTTGCCATCGTTTCGCGTCAAGCGTTGGCGACGCATCATCTTAGCCGTGCACGTTTTGTTACTAAGTGCATGGGGGGCTATCGGGTACATTCACCAAAAGAGTGTGGAAGCTCTTACTGAGCCAGCAGGAGCAGATAGTGCTCGGTCCGTCATGCTTGTTCAACCGAATGAAAATCCATGGGACAAGTGGACCGATTCCCGCATACAGTTGGCCATCCATCTTTCACTTACGGATAGTGCGATTGCAAAGCACGGCATCCCCGATGCTGTGATTTGGAGTGAGACGGCATTGCCATATGTAATCCGCGATCCACGTCACAGTTTAGAATGGTCTGGACTGCGATCATGGATAGACAAGACAGGTACGTCGCTCATGACCGGTGTTGCTGACCGTGTTATCTATGACAGATCTCAGGCTCCAGCCTCCGCTCGGACTTCTAGCGCAGACCCCGATCTGAAGTACGACGTGTTCAATGCTGCCTACATGCTCAACCCATCGGTTCCAGATGTGCAAGTTCATCGCAAGTCAATGCTTACGCCATTTGCTGAACGACTACCGTTTGCCGATCAGCTAACGTTTGCAATGAGCTGGATAGAATGGGGCGTTGGCATCTCATCATGGGGCAAGGGGCTCAGCAGAGTCCCAATACACGCCGTGCGCAATGCCGACACACTGCTCTCTATTGGGTCGATCATTTGCATAGAGTCGATTTATCCAGAGGTTTCCAGAGACTTCGTCCTCAATGGTGCAAATGCGTTGTGTGTGATCACCAATGATGCATGGTATAATGGAACTGCAGGACCTCGTCAGCATTACAACATTGCACGTATGAGGGCAATCGAAACGCGTAAACCTGTATTGCGTTGTGCTAACTCGGGTGTTTCGGGCCTTATCTCACCGACAGGTGAATCGGTGCAGGAGATTCCAACTGAACAATCCGG
>CANGZU010000042.1 GCA_947458785.1 Ignavibacteria bacterium | reverse complement strand
CATCAGGAGACCATGCCACGCCCCCTATCGTCTGCATATTGAGCAGAATGCGATCGTAATCGCCCGAGGCTACGTCTACGATGTAGAGAGCGTCTTGTCCGGCGGCCTTACCGCCCACGGCAAGCTTCGTACCCTTTGGATTCCACGAGATGCCGGGAGTAAGGAAGTTGAGCTCTTCGAAGTCTGCACTGCGACCACTCGTTACAAGTTCTTCTACTTCCTTGGTCTTGAGGTTCATCACCCACACGCCAAAGGTGCCGCTTCCGCGGTCGGAGATGAACGCTACTTTATCTCCATTTGGTGAGATAGCCGGCGACGTGTTGTAGAAGTTGTCGTCCTTCTGGTGATTCGTGATGCGCTTGGCATAGTCTTCGACGTAGTCGTACTTGCCCACGTCGGGGAAGTAGTACTTCTTCTCTTCTTTGGCCCAGCGTTCGGACATGTCCTCGACATTCATCTTAAAGGCCGACATGAATGCCTGGTCCAAATCACGTGTCATGCGTAGCGCATTGAATACCATCCCGATCTTGGCCTTGCCGTACGTGTTGGCGACGTAGGTCCAGAAGGCCTGTCCGCCTCGGTAGGCAAAGTATCCGCGCAGCTGATCAAATCCCCGCAGATACTCGCTCACGGCAACGTCGCGCATGAACATATCTGTCTTGACATCCATCCCGTCAGCACTAGAATACTCGGCAAAGCCCTCATTCATCCAGAGCGGGATGCGCACCGCGTTGGGGTTGTTGACCAGTGACTGGATGCTGCCGCCGTAGAACATGTCGTTGAGGACGGCATGCACAAGCTCGTGATGGATAACGTGACGGAACTTTGAATAATCGCCCTCGAAGGGCACTACGATACGGTTCTTGAAAAGCTCCGTAACACCGCCAATACCTTCGGTCATCATCTCGCTGATCACGTTCGTCTGCTGGAACTGATTGTGCGAGTTGTAGACGATAAACGTGATGCGCTTGGTGATGCTATAGCCAAGCTGCTCTTGAATGGTGGTAAGGGCTACCTCTGCTTCGCGCGAGGCATACCGCGCCAGATCGGGCGTCTTGCCGTGGAAGTATATATCGAAGTTGGCCGACGAAACATAGCGCCAGTTAAACTTCTCGTACTGCTTTTTGTTCTTGCCAAATGGCGTAAATCCGCCCAATAACTGTGCCTGTGTGCCTTGAGTGGCAACGAGCCAAAATGCGAGAAGAGTAACTATGCTGACAAGGGGCTTCATGATTCATCAGTGGATGACTTATCACGCTGACGCTTCCACTTCGGATTTGTTGCCAGATACGACATCCCATGTTCCGCCGCTGCTTGCTCGGCTT
Source organism: Ignavibacteria bacterium (assembly GCA_947458785.1). Lineage (GTDB taxonomy): Bacteria > Bacteroidota > Ignavibacteria > Kapaibacteriales > Kapaibacteriaceae > UBA10438. The sequence continues at coordinate 15,171 of CANGZU010000042.1, read as the reverse complement.
CCTTTTTATTGCGTCCGGTGCCTGTGCCAATCACGTTGTCATCGACTAACACGTTTACCGTAAAGTGCTTCTCGTGATCTGGTCCTTCTTCTTTGACTACGACGTAGCGCGGGGCTGCATGCCCCCTACCTTGAACTGATTCGAGCAGGAGGCTCTTGAAGTTCGTATCATGTACGAGCGATTCGCGCACCATGATCGGCAGGAGTTTCTCCACGATAAAGCGCCGTACCTCATCAAACCCACGGTCGAGATAAATGGCTGCAATCACGGCCTCAAGGGCATCTGCGAGCATCGAATCATTGCCACGCTGCAGTGACTGGTTGGCTGAGTAGCTGAGGAACAGGTAGGAGTCTAGCTTCAAATCGCGCGCACAAACAGCCAGCGACTTCTTATTGACAATCCACGAGCGCATCTTGGTGAGTTCGCCTTCCAGCACCTCGCGGTTGTTGTAGAAGAGATACTCTGCCGTGACCATACCGAGAATTGCATCACCCAGAAACTCGAGCCTCTCGTTGGAGTGGTGATCGGCTGTGTTGGCAACCTGCAGATAGCTTCTGTGGGTGAGAGCTTGTTCGTAGAGAGACGGGATATGGATCGTAACGCCTAGAATCTCCTCGAGTTGACGCACCTTGTCGTCGTCGAGGAGCCCCATAGGCGGGAAGATCTCACTGAATGCTGCGTTCGATGCATTGCCACGCAGTGCTGTAAACTTCAGCAGGTTCGCGTAGAGCTGACGAACAATGTCTTTCACAACCGCACCTGGGCTGGTGAGAGGATCTTACTCGGCAAATGCTTTAAAGCACAACGTTGCGTTGTGTCCGCCAAAGCCAAACGTGTTGCTCAGTGCAGCGCGCACCTGCTTAGCCTGTGGCGTATTCGGCACATAGTTCAGCGTGCAATCAGGATCTGGAGTGAACTGATTGATCGTAGGCGGAACCATGCCCTTGTTGATCGCAAGTACAGTTGCGATTGCTTCGATGGCACCGGCAGCACCGAGAAGGTGTCCAGTCATCGATTTTGTTGAACTCACGAGAAGTGCATCTGCATGATCACCGAACAGTGATCGGATTGCAGCCGATTCTCCCTTGTCGTTGAACGGCGTTGACGTGCCGTGAGCGTTGATATAGTCAATATCGTTTGGTGTTAGGCCTGCATCTTGTATCGCAAGCTTCATCGAGCGGATAGCGCCCTCGCCCCCTGGGGCAGGCTGCGTGATGTGGAAGGCATCGTCGGTAAGACCGATACCTGCGATCTCTGCAAGGATCGTTGCACCACGGTTCATGGCATGCTCGAGCGTTTCCATCACGATCATACCACCACCCTCGCCCATGACGAATCCGTCACGGTCAAGATCGAACGGACGGCTGGCAGTTGATGGGTCGTCGTTACGGGTAGACAACGCCTTCATAGCATTGAAGCCGCCAATACCCATCGGGCATACAGATGCTTCTGAGCCCCCTGCTAGCATAATGTCGGCCATTCCTCGCTGCATGATCATAAATGCATCAGCGATAGAATGTGATGACGTCGCGCAAGCAGAAACAGTTCCGTAGTTCGGACCTTTGAGACCGTAGCGAATAGCGATATGCCCAGCAGCGATATCAGAAATGAGCATCGGCACGAAGAACGGAGAGATCCGATCTGGCACGCCACCACGCTCAAAGAGATTCTGCTGCTGAATGTGGTTCGTCCACATCCCACCAATACCCGAGCCAAAGATCACACCGGCACGCTCACGGTCTATTACCTCAACGTTGATGCCTGCGTCTTCTACAGCCATTACCGCACATGACATAGCATACTGCGTAAAGAGGTCCATGCGCTGGACCTCCTTACGAGTTATATGCTGTGTAGGGTCGTAGTTCTTCAGCTCACAGGCAAACTTTGTATCAAAGTGTGTTGCGTCAAATCGCGTGATAGGACCAGCACCAGAGCGGCCCTCCATCATTCCCTGCCAATACTCAGCAGCTGTATTCCCGATTGGGGTTACAGCACCTACACCTGTAATGACGACACGTGGGATTGATCTCGACATAGCAATAGCCTGTGGTGAAGAAACAAATCAATTACGAATTACTAATTACGAATTACTAATTACGAATTACTAAATACCAATTACGAATTACCAATTACGAATCAAGCTGTCATTCGTCATTAGTCATTCGTCATTAGTCATTAGTAACTCGTCATTGGTAATTAGTCATTAGCCATTAGGCTTTCGACTCGATATACGTTACAGCGTCACCAACTGTTTGGATCTTCTCTGCGTCGCTGTCGTCGATTGTGAGGTTGAAAGCCTTTTCGAATTCCATGATGAGCTCAACGGTGTCGAGTGAATCGGCACCGAGGTCGCTTGTGAACGACGCTGTTGGTGTGATCTGTGACTCTTCAACGCCAAGTTTGGCAACGATGATTTCCGTCACCTTTTGTGCCACTGCTGACATAATAAAACCCTTGAAAGAAATGAGGTTAAACTGAATTGCGAAACTACAACGGCTTTGCGATTCTTACATCGCAAGACCACCGTCGACATTGAGAATTTGACCCGTGATGTACGACGACTCTTGGGCAAGGAAAAACGACACAACGCTGGCGATCTCATCTGGTTGAGCTCCACGCTTCATCGGAATGTTCCCGAAATACGTGGCCTTTTGCTCGTCCGTGAGCTTGCCTGTCATGTCGGTTTCGACAAATCCAGGAGCCACGCAATTTACAAAAACGTTGCGACTGGCCAGTTCACGCGCAAGTGACTTTGTAAGTCCTACAAGGCCTGCCTTGGCACTGCTATAGTTGGCTTGCCCAGCATTGCCTTGGAGTCCGACGATGCTACCGATATTGACGATTCGGCCACTGCGTTGCGACATCATAGGGCGCGCGGCCGCTTTGCAAGCGTAGAACACACCACTCAGGTTGGTGTCGATGACAGACTTCCAGTCATCGCTGCTCATGCGCATGATCAGGCCATCGCGCGTGATGCCCGCATTGTTTACAAGACCATCAATTCGGCCGCCTTGCGCGATCACTGTGTCGATAAAACTCTTTACCTGTTCTTCATCGGACACATTCACCTGAAGAAAGGTCACCGTGCCCCCTGCCGCGCGGATCTCAGAGGCAATCGCTTCTGCGCGCTCTGGCTGCGAGTTGTATGTTGCAAACACATGAGCGCCTTCGGCTGCAAGGCGACGAACAATTGCTTCGCCGATGCCGCGTGAGCCGCCCGTTATCGCTACAACTTTTCCTGAATGGTCGAATGTTTTCATACTGTCCCCAATAATCCGTTATGGCGGGCCACATCGGCCGCCGTGTCGAGTCCGTCTATTATTGCTTCTGCAAGTGTGCGCTTGACCAAGCCCTGCAACACCTTCCCTGGGCCTACCTCGCAGTACGACGTGATACCGTCGGCCCACATGGCGTTCATGGTGGAGGTCCAGAGCACTGGTGATGTTAGCTGCTTGATAGCACTATCTTTTAGTTCATCTGCATTGTTCACCGGTGTTGCACTCACATTCACATAGACCGGCATAGTTGGCGCAGAGAAGGCTGTTGCGCGGATTTTCTCTGCTAATCCTTGCTCTGCTTCGGCGAGAAGGGGCGAGTGGAACGCTCCACTGACCTGGAGCTCCTTGACCATCTTTGCTCCACGCTCCTTGAAGATCGGCATACATGCACGCACATAGTCGGCCGATCCGCTGATCACGACCTGCCCAGGCGAGTTAAAGTTTGCCGGCACGATTACATTGCCATCAACACCGTTAAGCTCGTTGCATACCGCGCGCACGGTGTCGTCGGCCATGCCCACGACAGCAGCCATTGTGCCGGGGATCGCATTTCCTGCATCCCACATCAGCTGAGCGCGCAGCTGCACAAGACGCAGTGCGTCTTCGAAGGTCAAAACGCCAGCTGCATGGAGCGCAGAGTATTCGCCAAGAGAGTGTCCGGCAACAGCTTTGATGCCGCTCGTTGACGTAAGAGCGAGCAGCATCGCCTCGTGCACAAAGAGTGCAGGTTGCGTGTGCTTGGTCTTACGCAGTTCGTCTTCGGGTCCGGACGTCATGATCGCATGAAGATCATAGCCGAGAATATCATTGGCCTGAGCGGCCATTGTTCGAGCTACCTCGTAGGTTTCAACGAGATCCTTCGTCATGCCAACATATTGCGAACCTTGTCCGGAAAACAAGAGTGCTTTCGACATTGCCTTATGCCTTTTCGTTGTGTTCTAGCGACCAGCGCAGGAGCACTGAGCCCCATGTATACCCTGCTCCGAATGAGGAGAGTACGAGGTAGTCGCCCTTCTTAACCTTGTTTGTTTGATAGAGCTCCGACAAGCAGATCGGAATCGTTCCCGCTGTGGTATTCCCGTAGCGGTCGATATTGATCATGACCTTCTCCTTGCTCAGTCCCATACGTTCTGCTGTTGCATCAATGATGCGCAGATTTGCCTGGTGCGGGATCAGCCATGCTACATCGTCGGCCGTCATATGGTTGCGTTCCATGATCTCGTACGAAACATCTGCCATACCCTTGACAGCAGCCTTGAAGACTGCCTGACCTTCTTGGTAGACGTAGTGCTCTTTGTTGGTGACGGTCTCGATCGTTGGTGTGCGCATCGAGCCCCCTGCCTTTTGATGCAGGTGAACCTCACCATTGCCGTCCATGCGCAGGATGTGGTCCATCACACCGTATTCATCCGATTCGCTCGGTTCGAGGATCACAGCGCCACAACCATCGCCAAAGAGCACGCACGTTGTGCGGTCTTCAAAGTCGATAATGGAGCTCATCTTGTCGCCTCCGACAAGAAGAAGCTTCTTTGATGCGCCCGACTCGATCAACTTAGAGGCTGTAACAAGCGCATAGAGAAATCCACTACAGGCACCTGCGAGGTCAAAACCCCAAGCGTTCTTTGCACCAATCTTTCGCTGCAGAATGGCAGCACTAGAAGGAAAGATTCGATCCGGTGTTACCGTTGCAATGATGATGCAGTCGATGTCCTCGGCCGTGATGCCACGTTGCTTTAGCACAGCCTCTGCAGCAGGCACGATGATGTCAGTAAGACCGCCCTCGAACGCGAAGTGGCGCTCCGAAATACCGGTCCGTGTCTTTATCCACTCGTCGGTTGTGTCGATCTTCTGCGCAAACCAGTTGTTGTCGTAGACACCCTCTGGTACGTGGTGCGCGATCGCTGTGATGACAGCTTTCATTGTTGATCTCTCGTTTCGCGAGGGGCTGCAAGCTTGCGCTGGATGGCGCCATTGACGTCTTTGCGAACCATTTCCTCGGCTTTTAGAATCATGTTTTTGATGGCAAGGGGCGACCCACTGCCATGTCCGATGATGACAACACCGTTGACACCCAGAAGCGGCACACCGCCGTATTCCTGATAGTCCATTCCACTGAGCACTCGCTTCAAGACTGGCTTGAATGCCCCAATCAGTAGCTTCTGCATGAGCCCCTTGTTGGCATAGCTCACAAAGCGGTGCTTGAGAAACCCGAGGATGCTTTCGGCGAACTTGAGGACGATGTTACCCTCGAACCCATCGCAGACAACGATATCAACGGTGCCTTTGAGGATGTCACGCCCTTCGACGTTACCAGCAAAGTTGACCGGTGACTGCTTGAGCAGTGCGTAGGTTTCTTTCACGACCTCGGTTCCTTTACCCTCTTCCTCGCCCACATTAAGCAATCCAACAGTTGGGCTCGCAATGCCTTGCATGAGCTCAGTGTACACGCTCCCCATCACTGCGAAGTCATGTAAGAAACGCGGCTTGCTATCAACATTAGCCCCCACGTCTACAAGCAGTGTTGGACGTCCCGTGGTGGTGGGAAAGAACGACCCAATCGTTGGACGGCTTACACCTGGGATTCTTCCCAGCACCATGGTTGCTGTGGCCATCACCCCACCAGTGTTTCCCGACGAAACAAAGGCATCAGCATGCCCGTTGCGAACAAGGTCAAGTCCGATGTAGAGCGACGAATCCTTGCGGTGCTTGACAATCGACGACGGCTCGTCGCCCATGCCAACAACGTCTGTTGCATTCAGGATTTTCACTCTCGAAGATGTCGCTGTAATGTGCTTCCGCACATCAGCCTCACGGCCAACGAGGATTATCTCAACCTCTGGACCAAGCTCTTCTAAAGCACGAAATGCCCCCTGAACTTCGTTCAGTGGGGCAAAATCACCACCCATTGCGTCCACAACCACCCGACGTGGCCGTGGTGTTTGCGCAAGCGCCTCAATCGTTGTCGTTGTACTCACCAACGTTCCACGTCACAGTGCACAACAGTGCAATGATTAGTCGACGTTGATAATCTTGCGGCCGTTGTAGTATCCGCAGGAATGGCAAACGATATGCGGTTGCTTGGCTGCGTTACAATTTGGGCACGACATTACAGAAGGGGCTGATGCCTTGTAATGTGTACGACGCTTCGCACTGCGTGATTTCGAGTGACGGCGCTTTGGATTTGGCATGACTGTATCCTCGGATTACGTTCGTTTTAAGTTCTTGAGAGCGGCCCACCGATCATCTACTGGCTCAGAATCATCAGCACTTGCCTTCGGTGCAAGGGCCGGATGCAGCTGCTCCAGCGGAACATCACGATAAGCCGGCGCTACGTGCCGCAACGGTATTGCGACTGCGAGCACCTGACGCACATCTTCTGTGATGTCGATGCGCTTGTCTTCTTCACGGATTCCCCGCACAACCTCTTCGTCCAGATCTTGCATCTTGCCAGCCTGTTCAGCAGCAAGAACCTGATCTACAACGTACGCCAGAGAGAGATCGGCCGAAAGTTCTTCGTCGAACTCTTCCAACGAACGATCACAGGTAAAGTGCGCTGTGCCGGTAGCCGTGGCGTCGATAGAATACCGCCGTCCGAGCTTCTGGAGCACACCCTGCACCGTGATCGGCCCCGTAAACTCCTCTGGGAGACGCGGAATGTCTTGGGCCGTTGTTTCGATTGTGAAGGGATGATTCCCCTCTCGAAGACCCACGATGTCGAGCGATATCATGGCAGTGAGGTAGAATCGTGTATTGACAAGACCGCAAAAATATGGCCTAGAAGCTAAATTACCAAGTAGTTAGCGTCAAGCCGGGAAATGCGTTATCGGCCCAGTGACTGAAGGTTCTTCTTGGCCATCTGGTTGTTCGGGTCAATCTTGAGCACAGCCTGATAGGCTCCCTTGGCATTATCAAGGTCCTTGAGGCCTTGATATCCGATACCTAGGTAGAGCCACACAATGGCCGACTGCGGGTTAATCTGTGTTCCGATCTTACAACGGTCAACAATGCTCTTGTAGTCCCGCTTCTTGATGTCGAAGTTGTTCAAAGCGTTGATGGCGGCAATTCCGTAGCGTTTCTCGTCGTTTGACGCCGAGGTTTGCGCATTAGCAATCACCGTGTTGAGGAGCGAATCACCAACCACTTCGTCGCCCTTGAGCAAGTACGACTCACCCATGAGCTGCATTGCCCACATGCTGCGTGGTGTAATCGTGAGAGCGCGCTGGTAGTACGAGATAGCGCTATCGACCAGACTGTCAGCAAAGAAGTTGTTTCCAACAAGGATGTTTATACGCGTATCGTTGCTGTCTGAGCAGTTGATGAGTCGCGATTGAAACACCTTCGTCGAGTTAGCATACTGTTTACGTACTTGTAGCAAGAAGCCCAGTCGGAACATCGCAGCACACTGCTTAGGGGCCTTCTCAGATGCAACAAGCATCACATTGATGGCCTTTGTTGTGTCGCCGGCAAGAATCAAAGCTGTTCCATGGTTCCAATAATCGGTTGGATCCCAGCTTGCATCAAACACAACGGCTTCGTCGTACTTCGTGGCGCATTCTGCCCACTTCTTGGCGTCGTAGTTACAACGTGCAAGCATGAGGGCAACCTTAGACTTTAGCGAGTCTACCTGACGCGCCGCATCCTCAAGGTGCTGCTGTGCTTCGTCGCACTTGGCAAGCTTGTAGAGTGACTCACCAAGGAACCACGATGCCATTGCGTCGCCAGATCCGACAGGACGCAGTACGCGGTACTCCTTCAGGGCATTAACGGCCTTGGTGTACTTCTTCGCGTAGTAATAGATCTTTCCTTGCTCGAACCAAGCGCGCGCATTCTTTGGATCAAGCTGAGAGACAGTCGTCCATTCATCCAAACACTTCGTCAGATATTCTGTTGCCAGCGCATCATCGCTTTCACGGTTGCGCATCTTCCAGTAACAGATAGCGAGGTTGAAGTGCGCGTCGACATTCCCGTTATCGAGATCAAGCGCAGCACGATAGTTATCGGCTGCATTTTCAAGAATCGGACGTGGCTTCCAGTTGAAGTAGAGGTTCCCGAGGGCCAGATATGCCAGGGGGCTCTTGGAAAACTTTGAGCGGGCAGTTGTGGCAACAAGCTCAGCTGACACCAAACTATCAGCTGCAACCAATGCGTCCACGTGGGCGAGCGCCATTTCAACATCATCATTGGATTTGCGGAACTTGCGAATCGCTACGCATGCATCACCTGCCTCGTTGGTGGCGACAAGAGCATTCGCATAGAGTAGCACGTTTTCTTTCACATCGTCATCGTCCTTATACACCCGCTTTGCGTAGGCCGCAGCAGTATCAAGGATGTTCATCTCCAAGTAGATCTTCGAGCCAAGGCGCAGACGGTCGATGTCTTGCGGGTCTTTGGCGATCGCGACGCGGATCAGTTCGAGCGCCTTGACGTAATCTTTTTCATTGACGGCCTTCTCTGCATCACTGTATTCATCAGCGATGCTGATGCTGGGTACCAGCACTGCAAATACCGTAGCAAGGAATGCGAGTCTTGCGATCATAGTGTTCATAGTAGTTGTGTAGGGGTCACGTGTGAGTAGAAGAAGGCGCCGAAATTACCCAATTTCTTCCGAGAATTCTGTCAGATTGGTGTTACCAATCGTGCATATGCACAAGGCTAATCTTCCTTATAGAGGGTTACCTTGGCGTAGCCGGGTTCGATTCCCCAATCGAAGATCTTCCGTTGCACCTTTCCGCTGCGTGTGACAAACTGCATATAGCCGCTGGCAAGGTCCCGTTGGCTTGGAGCACGCCTGAGGTAGACGTAGACGGGCACTGGGAAGGGATACTGACGCATCATCAAGTACGACGCATGCACGGGCTTGGGCCAGACATGCTGACCGACGGAGTCGGTGTAACTCAATCGCAGGAGCTTCACCGACGAATCGCGCACATACTGCGACAGCAGTCCGAAACCGATATAGTTACCAACGCGAGAGCTAATCACTGTTTTCAGGGTATCCCTTGTCGCAACCGACGCAACGGTCCCCTTGGCGGGCTGCCTGCCCCCTAGCACAACATTGACAACATTGCCGTAGATCGAGCCCTCTGCGCCACCAGGGACAACAAACTGCGGATTCTGTGTAAGCTTTGGATAGCTCGCGAGCACAGAGTTGTTACCCTGCAGCCAAGCCCTGATATGTTCCGCGTTCATCGTATCGTACGGGAATGCTTTGGGAACAACTACGACCAACGCGTCCATTGCCATCAGCGCCCGCGGCAGCGAATCTGCCCCAGCTTCCTGACGCAGGTCATTCTCTACGGGTGTATACGAGCGCGCGATAACAGCAATACGCTCTGTTCGATTGAGCATCGCATGCATTGCATCATTGGCAGGCAGACTCGAAAACGTGATGATTGCCTTCGGATGCTCACGCTGATACAACACCTGAATCGAATCCATCAGTGGCCGTAACTCAGGATCAATGAGGACTGTGACCGCCCCCTGTATAGCCGATTCATACCCCGCCTTTGACGGATCGGGTTGCTCGGTACAGGCGGCCGTGAAAACCGCAATGAGGGGCACGATATATCGTGCCAATGAGCATCGTGCCCATGAGCATCGCGCCCATGACAATCGTGCCCACCCATTAATCTTCGTCTTCATCTCTGCTCCTTGCGATAAACTGGACAACACGAAAGGCACCAAACAGAAAGACGACGATACCGAAGGTTTCTTGAAAGGGCGACCCAAGATCGCCGACAGAGATCTCGCCCAAAGCGATGAGAAGGCCCACAATGGCCACGAGTGCTCTGGCGATGATGTTTATGGCGTACATACGTGTAAAGACTGATTGTTGACGGTTGATCAAAATAGAAAAAGCCCCGTGCCATTGGTGACACGGGGCTTTGCATTGCGTGTTAACGTTGACGGAATGTAACCGGGCGCTGCAGACGGCAAGCTGTTGGCTGACCGTTCGCATTCTTTGCTGGTGTGTATACAGAGCTGCGGATTGCCTTGATAGCGGCTTCGTCGAGATCGCGGTAGCCACTTGAACCTTCTGGGTCGACCTTTACGTCAGAGATACGTCCGTCCTTACCCACAACGAAGCTAACAAGCACCGTACCTTCAAAACCCATACGGAATGATTGCGTCGCTGTGTAGAGATCACGAAGCTTCTTGACGAGATCGCCTTCATCCGTTACCGGCAGGAAGCCATCCTCGAATTCGAATGCGTCCATGATCTCTTCTTCCTCTTCACGAGGGGGCCCACCAGCACCTGGGTCGAAGCTCAAGACACCGTTGTCTTCACCGCTACCGCCCTGCGACGATGAGCGGTTGATCTGGTCAACGTTCGCAAAGTCCTGCATATCGGCCGTGATCTCAGCGTCAGGAACAGCAACGGGCGTCCCTGCACGCGCAGCCGGAGCTGGCGGCAAATTTGATGGAGGAGGTGGTGGCGGGGCTTCGTCGGTCTGCGACTGTGGTGGCGGCAAAGCCTCGAGCGAGAGGCGTGAGAGCTTCACCTTTACCACCTTCGGCGACGGAAAGAGCCACTCCGAAATGATCGGTCCCACGAACGTATACAGTGCAATCAACAACAGAAGGGACATCGTTCTGATGTAGGCCTTCTTTGTGTTGCGCTGGATCATCACCTTGATCTCAGCTGCACCGTATTTGGTGTTCTCAAGAGCCTCATTCATTGCTGACGCAGTCGTTGTCATAGTCCCTTGATCCTTTCTTCGTCTTCAGTCTTGTCGAAAGGAGAAACAGTGAACTTCCGCTTGCGTTCGTTGATGCCGGCAGCCTTGAGTCCTTGCAGGATGTCGGGCTCTGCCGCATTGAGCACGTCGAGTACTGATACGACCAAGCCATAGGCCGCGCTCGGCGAAGACTTCAATACGACGATACAACGGTTCTTGAGTTCGATGTTCTTGTCTGTTACGTACTTCTGAAGCGTCTTCAACGTATACTTTTCCGGCGTGTCCTTTGCCATGTTGGCAAACAACGTACCGTCTTCGCGTATACGCACTGTTAGAAGCTCAGACTCTTTTACTTCTACTGGCTCATCGATCTCCGGTGGAACGTTCATTTCCATCGTCTGCGGAGTAATCATCGATGTGGTCAGCATGAAGAATGTTAGCAGGAGGAAGGTAATATCCACAAGCGGCGTCATGTCGAGACGAAAGCCAAGGCGCTTCTTTGCTTTGCGCTTGCCTTTCTTCCCCCGCCGTTCGGATTTACCTCCGCCTAATTCACCACCGCCTGCCATGAATTACCTCGTTATTTACATTTTCTTTTCGGTGACGAAGTTGAAGGTTGTGGCCTTCTTCTTCCTCATCTCGTTGATCGCCGTTTCAATCCATTGATATCGCAGACGTTTGTCTGCATCGATCGCAAACGAAGCACGCGGATTAACAAGACGTGCCTGTTCGATGATCTGACCAAGCCATACCGTATCCATGACCTTGAACGAGACCGTTTTCTCGTCCATGCCCGGGAACTTAAGACTGGTCATTGCTTTGCGCAGATTCACGACGTCTAGCTCGTTGAGCATCGACACATAGTAGGCTGTGTCCTTGAGGACGGAGTCAACACCAACTTTGATGATGACGAGGTCCTTGTCGGCGAGCTTCGCTGTGTCGACCGTCGTCCGCGGACGCTTGATCTCGACCTTTTGTTGATTTTCTGAATCGCTCTTGAACTTTGCTGTGAACATGAAGAACGTAAGCAGGAGGAACGTAATGTCCACCAGCGGCGTCATGTCCAGCACAAAACCAAGGCGTTTCTTCTTGATTTTCGACATGTGATCTTCCTTAACCGGAGTGGAGCTACGTTAGGCCTTTGTGCCTGTCTTAACTGCGAGCGACTGCATGAGATCGAGCAATGTCTCATCCATGCGGTACGTAAAGTCATCCACCTTCGAAGTGAAGTAGTTATATGCAATGATCGACAGGATAGCCGCAATCAGACCACCAGCCGTGTTGTAAAGTGCTTCCGAGATACCAATCGAAAGAGCCTGAGCAGAAACCGTTCCAGATGCGCCGAGTGCCTGGAACGAGCGGATCATACCGAGGGTCGTACCAAGAAGACCGATCATTGTTGAAACCGAAGCCACCGTAGAAAGAATTGGAAGATTCTTTTCGAGAAGTGGTGTTTCGAGGTTCATGTTTTCATCGATAACGCGCTGTGTTTCAGCAATCTTTTGATCACCAGAAAGTGATACGTCCTTTTCGATTGCTTGGAAACGTGATACAGCGGCACGCAGAACGTTGGCAAGTGAACCACGCTGTTCATCGCATGCTGCAACGGCGGCGCTATAGTTGCCCTTTTGGACGTTTTCGACCACTGTGTGTCCAAATGTCTTCATGTCTCCCTTGCCCCCTGCCTTACCGATCGTAAGCATACGCTCGATCGTGAAGGTGATGGCAACAAGGATGCAGGCAAGGAGGAGACCTACAAGGAAGCCCCCTGTATAGATGGTACCAAGAGCATTCTTGGGGTCCATTTTTTCAACGTCGTTGAAGTTTCCAGGATTTCCTAGGACCAAGTAGTACAGGATATACGCTGCAATCAAACATCCACCGATGAAGATCACGTTCGTCAAGTTCTTCATACATCAACCCTTGCTGAGATAGAAATGTTGTTAGTTCCGTTGTCTGAGATCGCCGAATCTACGAAAAATGACGCATCTCTGCGGCGATTTGGTGTGTAGTATTACGAGATGGTGATGTTTAGCGCTCGATCACGATCAGGCGCGGAATGCCCGCCAGATCAGCGATTGCGGTCGTGAGGTAACCGCGGCTCTGAAAGATGTTTTCCACATCCTGTTGCTGACCAAACCCAATCTCGAGAAAAAGATATCCTGAAGGGGCCACCAGTTGGTCAAAGATCTCGGCAGCCCTCCGGTAGAATGTGAGTCCATCGGCATGATCGGTCAGTGCCTGCACTGGCTCGTGATCCTTGACAACCGCATCAAGCTCTGCCATATCGGCCGTGCCAATGTACGGCGGGTTCATCGTCACGATATCCCAGGGTCCGCCCTGAGGAACCTGCGTTAACACATCGACATGCGCAATTGTAAAGCGTGGTGTTGCTTCAAGTGATTGAGCATTCTGTTGAGCGACTGCAAGAGCGCCCTCCGAGACGTCCAGACCCACCCACACGGTATTTCGCGTGTGCAGGATGGTAGCAATTGGTATGCACCCCGAGCCCGTTCCAATGTCGCAGCAGGAGAACATACGTTCAGGCTGGGCAGAACATATGCGCGCAACACGCTCAACGATGAGCTCGGTTTCAGGCCGCGGGATGAGCACTGCCGGCGACACATGGTAGGTGTGACCGTAGAAATCTGCCCTGCCAAGGATGTACTGTAGCGGCTCGTTGGCTATGCGCCTCTGAACGTACGCCTTGAGCACGGCCAATTCGTCCTTCGTCAGGGGGCGATCATGATCGGTATACAACTCGATGCGCTTTGCATTAAGCACAGCACAGACCATAAGCTCAATCGTACGGCGGGCTTCGTCAATGCCGCGGTTCGTGAAGAACTCTTTGCCCCACTGAATGATGTCCCGTACCGTCCATACCTGCGGTACCTCAGGACGCGTCGGCGGCATAGTAGTCCTGCAGAGACGTCGACGTGAACTGTTCCTCACGCAGTGCCTTCACTCCATGTAGCGAAGCCTCTGCAGCGGCCAATGTTGTAAAGAACGGAACTTTATACTTCATAGCCGTGCGCCCCATGACCGCTTCGTCATAGCGTGCATTTTCGCCCAGTGGCGTATTGATCACAATCGATACTTCGCCGTTGGCAATCTGATCAATGATACTCGGACGCCCTTCGTAGTGCTTGAGGACCTTCGTCGTCGTAACACCTTGCTCCTGCAGAAAAGCTGCCGTACCGCTTGTTGCCATAATCGTAAATCCCAAATCTTCATAGCCCCGTACCATTTCAATGGCACGCTGCGTCTTGTCGTGTGAGCTCAGCGATACAAACACGCTTCCCTCGTTGGGCAACGTTTGTCCAGCAGAAATGTGCGCCTTGACCAGCGCAATGCCGAACGATGCATCCATACCCATGACTTCGCCTGTCGACCGCATTTCTGGACCAAGGAACACGCTTGCATGCGGGAACTTCGCAAATGGAAACACAGACTCCTTGATCGCTGTGCGCTTCATGCCCGGATCGAATTCAGGAACGTTCAACGAGGCAAGTTCATGACCGACCATGACGCGCGTAGCAAGCTGAGCCAGCTTGACGCCAGTGGCCTTTGAAACAAACGGTACGGTGCGCGATGCACGCGGGTTGACTTCGAGTAAATAGACATTTCCGTTCTGGACGGCGAACTGCATATTCAACAGCCCGATGACGTTCAGTTCCTTGGCAATGCGTCGTGCATAATCACGCATGGTATTGAGTACGTCTTCCCCAACGCTATATGGTGGCAACACGCAGGATGAATCGCCCGAGTGGATACCAGCCTCTTCGATATGTTGCATCATTCCGCCGATCACCGTTGTTGAGCCGTCGCTGATGGCATCAACATCGAACTCTGTAGCGTTCTCGAGGAAGTGATCAATAAGTACGGGGCGCGCAGGATCCTCAGCAATTGCCTTGCGCATGTAGGCACGCAATGAATCTTCACGGTAACAGATCTGCATGGCTCGACCGCCGAGCACGTAGGATGGGCGCACAAGTACAGGATATCCAACGCGCTCGGCGATCTCTACAGCAAGTTCCTCGTTAGTGCTTGTACCCCATGGTGGACACGGGATACTGAGACGTGCGAGTAGGTCTCCAAAACGCTGTCTGTCTTCTGCAAGATCAATGCCTTCGGGAGATGTACCAATCAGCGAAACACCAGCCATTGCAAGCCGCTGTGCCAGCTTCAATGGGGTTTGTCCACCGAAGGTTATG
>CANGZU010000041.1 GCA_947458785.1 Ignavibacteria bacterium | reverse complement strand
CTGGTACGATCGTACCGGACGGACACCCAGATCATGCCGGTGCATGGCCTGCTGACGGCATTTATGGCGACCACAATGGAAACTACACAGACCGCATCGCGAACCAGGCAAACACCAGCCGCCCGGTGAATAACAATATTCCAGGCGATGGTAAGTTCGACCAGAGTCAGTTCAGCACCGACGTGGATATCCCTGTTGGTCGTATCGATTTTTACAATCTACCAGCCTTTACCAAGAGCGAACTTGAGCTTCTTCGTGGATACTTCAAGAAGAACCACGAGTATCGCAGCAATCAATGGAATGTTGCCGTCGGAGGTGTTATCGACGATAATTTCGGCACGTATGGCGAGGTCTTCGCTGCAAGTGCGTGGCGTACGTTTTCTGTATTCGGTGGCGAGTCTACCGTGCGTGCTGGCGACATCTTTACCGACCTGGCCGGACCGAACGTCTACCTGCTCGCCTACGGATGTGGCGGCGGTACAGATGTTTCTGCAGGGGGCGTTGGGAACTCAACAGACATGACCACAAAGCCCGTCAACGCAGTCTTCACGATGATGTTCGGCAGTTACTTTGGCGACTGGGATACCAAGAACAACTTCATGCGTGCAACACTCGCCTCAAATCCTCGCGTGCTTACGTGTGGCTGGTCAGGACGTCCGCATTGGTACATCCATCACATGGCACTCGGCGAGTCTATTGGATATGGACTGCGTATCTCTCAGAACAATCAACCAATTGTTGGAGGTCAGCTCGGCAACTACATCCCGAACATGACCGTTACTGCACAAGGCAATAGCATTGCATCAATCGGCGATCGGCAGGTACACATCGCTCTGATGGGCGACCCTACATTGCGAGCCACAACAAAGCCTGTTCCACAGGTTGCCACACTAACGGCCTCTACAGAGTATCCAAACATCGTGAACCTTGCGTGGAACTCACCCGGACCAGAAGCCGCAGGCTACCTCGTGTTTCGTCGCAAGGCCGGCACGAAGAAGTGGACGCAACTCACGCCAAAGATGATCACATCCCTTGCCTACAAAGATTCGCTCGTCAACGACGGCACTCTCGAATACATGGTCAAGACGCTGGCTCTCCGCGAATTAGCCAGCGGCTCCTACCACGAAATGGGCAAGGGTCGCATCGCAAGCGTACTCACAACAGACGTTGCAGAGGGCGTTACACCAACATCAATCAACTGCGTTGTCGGACCAAACCCAGCAACAGCATTTGTAAACGTCGAACTTCAACTCTCATACGAATCCCCTGTTGCCGTGCACATCATCGACATTACAGGCAACATCGTTCAATCGCAGAACTTCGACATTCTCGCAGGGGGCTCACATACCATCGGATTCGACGTTAGCAACGCAGCCGCAGGCAGGTATCAGCTCGTTGTTAAAACACGTGATCAATCATTGACCCAACCTTTGACAATCATCAGGTAGTACCCGCGTACCCATGCGTACCTCGTACCCCGTACCTAGTACCTATCTCCTACTCCACCCATAGTACACCGGGATACCAATTGCCACAATGATCAGTCCTGGCCAGCTATAGTTGGGCTTGTACACGAGCAGTGAGACACAAATTGCAAGTGCTGCTGCGATGTAGAGAGCAGGCAAAATCGGGTACCCCACAGCTTTGATGGGACGCTCGAGAAGGGGCTGTGTAATGCGCAGCTTAAACACTCCGAGCACGGTCATGATGTAGAACAAGAGAACAGCAAAGACCACGTAGTCTAGCAGGTCTCCATACTTGCCGCTAAGGCACAAGACACTTGCCCATAGGGCCTGCATCCAGAGTGAGTATGCCGGTACGCCCCGTTCATTCAGTTGTGCCGCTTTGGCAAAGAACAGTTTGTCTTGAGCCATCGCATAGTATGCGCGCGAGCCGCTCAGAATGATGCCGTTGTTGCATCCAAACGTTGAGATCATGATGAGTACCGACATGATAATCGCGCCGGGTCCACCAAAGATCACATCGGCAACAGCAGCTCCAACACGATCATTTGTTGCAAACGCAATGCCGCGTTCAAATGCAGTAGCGCCGTGTGGATCCTGCACAACAGGCATAACGGCAACGAATGCCAGATTTGTCAGCAGATACAACGCCGTCACAAGCGTTACACCAATAAAGAGTGCTCGTGGAATCGTCTTGGTTGGTTCTTTCACCTCTGCCGCAGCAAACGTGATGTTGTTCCATGCGTCGCTCGAGAACACCGTGCCAACCATGGCTACAGCGATCGCAGCGAGGAACGGAATCCCCATACGTGAAGCAAAACCTAAGGAACTGAACTCATCAGCTGAGAGCTGCGGTACAACAGGCGTAACAGCATCGGTCCACAGAGCAGACATATGCACAGAGAATGTGCCACTGCTGAATCCATACACAATGCCGGCAACGGCAATAGCAACTACGCTTACGATCTTGGTTGAGGTAAATGTGTTTTGTATCAGCTTGCCAAGAGCGACACCTCGCGCATTGATCCATGTGAGAAACACGATGCTTGATATTGCAAAGACTTGCGCGGCGTTCACATGCAGGGGGCCTGCAGAAACCAACACGTTTGATTCGCCAAGTGCTGGTATAAGTTGCGCCGTATACTTGGCAAACGCCATGCCCACGGCCGCAATGGTTCCGGTTTGAATAACCGTAAAGAGCGTCCACCCGTAAAGGAATCCGGGCAGCTTGCCAAACGTCTCACGCAGGTAGACGTATTGTCCACCAGCGTGTGGGAAGAGCCCTGCAAGCTCTCCATACGTGAGCGCTGCGATAAGCGTCATGAGCCCCGTAATGAGCCAGACTACCAGCATCATGCCTGGCGAGCCGACCGTGCGAGCAACGTCTGCACTAACTATGAAAACGCCGGACCCAATCATGGATCCGGCGACAATCATTGTAGAATCAAAGAGTCCGAGCGAGCGGCGGAAACTCATGCCTGCGCCTTACGAACGAGTGAATGCTTCTTGCCGTACATGTGATAGAAGACAAGGCCAATAGCAAGCCAGACAACAAGACGCATTGCATGCAGGTAGTCGCTCACACAAAGTGATACCAACAAACCGCCGCATGAAAGAATGCCCAGAATTGGAATCAATGGCACGAGTGGTGTCTTGAACGGACGCTCACGGTTTGGCTCCTTGTAGCGCAGGATAAGTACTGCAGCACAGACAACGACAAATGCGAAGAGTGTACCTACAGACGTCATCTCGCCTACGAGCGCGATCGGTGCAAATCCAGCGAACAAGCTCACGACAAGGGCAAACAGCAGATTAGACTTCCATGGTGTTTTATACTTGGGATGCGTGTCGGAGAACAGCTTTGGCAGCAGACCGTCTTTTGACATCGTATAGAACACACGAGACTGACCCAGCAACATCACCAGAATCACGCTGGAGTAGCCGGCAATGATGGCAAGATTAATAGCTGGCCCTAACCACGAAACACCCATCTTTTCGATTGCAACCGCAACTGGAGCGGCAACACCGGCGAACTCTTTATAGTTGGCAACACCCGTCATCACAAAAGAGAACAGCACGTAGAGAATTGTGCAAATGATGAGCGATCCAAGGATACCGATCGGCATATCTTTTTGTGGGTTCTTCGCTTCCTGTGCAGCTGTCGAGACCGCGTCAAAACCGATGAAGGCAAAGAACACCATGCCGGCTGCCTTGAGAACACCGCTCCATCCGAAGTGACCGAACGCGCCTGTGTTAGCTGGGATGAACTCTGCATAGTTATCGGCGTTGATGTAGGCAAAGCCTAGACCAATAAAGATGATAACAACGGCTACTTTGAGTCCAACGATAAAGGCATTTGCACGGGCCGACTCTTGAATACCGCGAATCAGCAGTAGCGACACTGCGAACACGATGATCATGGCAGGGAGGTTTACAAGGCCATGTTCTGTGGACCCTGGCGGTGTCTGCCAATAGGACATTGAGAATGCCGTGGGCAATTGAATCTTGAAATAGGCCAAGAACTTCGCAAGGTAGGCCGACCACGAAACGGCAACTGTTGATGCACCAACGGCGTATTCAAGCACCAAGTCCCAGCCGATGATCCACGCAAAGAGCTCGCCCATCGTGGCATACGCATATGTGTAGGCGCTACCGGCAACCGGGATCATCGCAGCAAACTCAGCGTAGCAGAGTCCGGCGAACGCACAGCCAATGGCTGCGATAACGAACGACAATGAAACAGCCGGCCCAGCGTGTTCTGCGGCAGCAATCCCGGTAAGCGAGAAGAGTCCGGCACCAATGATCGCACCAATACCAAGATTGATGAGGTTTACCGGACCAAGCGTACGCTTCAGCTCTGTGTTGTGAGCGGCATCGCTTTGCAGCTGTGAAATATCTTTACGAAACCGTAATTCAAACGCCATGAGCGTCTCCCCTAGTTTACAATTCGATGTTGGCGTCGCAATATATACAGGGAAACTTCACACCACGTCAGAATGTTACCAACGGTCCGTACGTTTGCAGTCCAAGAAGCAAAACATCGTTTATCACTCTTTTTACCCGGAGATTATCATGGCCCTCGAAGTAGGAACCACAGCACCAGACATCACACTTCTCGATGCAGACATGAAGCCAGTAACACTGTCTTCCCTCAAAGGCACGAAGGTTGTTCTCGCATTTTTCCCAGCATCATTCACTGGCGTATGCCAAGCTGAACTCTGCACATTCCAAGGGGCTCTTCAGCGCCTGAACAGCATGAACGCAACAGTACTCGGCGTTGCAGCCGACCTTCCATTTTCGAACAAGGCCTTTGCAGCTGCCAATGATCTGCACTTCCCTATTCTGTCGGACTGGAGCCTTGATGCCATCAACAAGTATGATGTAGCACTTCACAACTTCGCCGGCATCGAAGGCCTCACACGTTCGGTGCGCGCAACATTCGTCATCGACACAAACGGCACAATCTCTTTCGCAGAAGTAACTGCCAACCCGGGGGTCGAGCCGAATTACGATGCAGTATACGCAGCAGTAGAAGCAGCAGAATAAACAGCGAGCAGCGAACAGCGAACAGCGAGCAGCGAACAGCGAACAGCAATTATATGTAGGGGCGAGCCGATGGCTCGCCCTTTTTTTGTGGCGTCATCCCGAGGAGCGCAGCGACGAGGGACCTTATGGCATTGTGATCGGCAATCTGGTTTCCCGCTTTCGCGGGAAAGACGTTCGGCACTCGGCACTCGCTACTCGGCACTCATCTTCCCCGCTATAAAACACAAACGGTCGTCCAATGGACGACCGCTGTGTTTCGCATCCTTCCCACAGAAATGCGATGTTCCTCTCTATGCTGCATGCCTTCCCCTGGCATGTCGTGGGCCGAGATTTCTATTTTTCTGGTTGCGCGCTTTTGCGAGGTCTGCCGTACTTGCGCTCCGACTTCTTCTTCATACCGAGACTGGTGATCTCGTCTGAGTCGTCTCCGTACTGCGCTAAGACCTGTCGCTTTACGCCGAGCACAAGCTCATGGAATGCATTCTCGAGCGCGGCTGCACGTTCCTTCGCTTTCGCGAGTGCCTCGGCAGCCTGCTGTTCGGCTGCCGTTGCTTCCTCTACCTGTTTCAGCGCTTCCTGCAACTTCTGACTCGTAAACTCCTTGTTCGCAGGATTATAGTCCTTGAGGCCCAGCACCGCTTTCGCGATTTGCTGGTCCTGCTGCAGGACGCGCTGCGTTACTCTGGTGGTTGTACGTTTTGCCATTGGGAGCAGATTCCCCGAAGCGTGATCAGTTATGAATTATGCTGCATGCCTACCGAATTATTGCCATCCGTATGTGACTCACGATCAAAAATAAGTCTTTTTCACACGTGCGCAAGTACTTTTTTCGATGTGTGTATCGACTTTTTATCAGCGTGATATAGAATACCAAGAGAGCTTCACTGATTACACCGTTCCATAAATGCTTTATCGACCATCCTGTATTAAGTCATGGGGCTGATGTAGCAAGTCACGCAGACCTACATGTCAATTACGAACCCTCGTTAGTGCTTACCAGCATGGTGGTAAGGGTAACCAATGGCCCCCTACAATATCCCCCTTAAGGGCTACGTCAATGGTAGGAGTGACAAAAACCGCTATATTTGGCACAGTTCAAACAATTCAATCTATTTCCACTAATTCTCCATTAAACCCATGAAGAATTTGACAATTGCAGCGATCATCGCTGTCATGTTCATCGGCTCGTTCGAGCTTTCAGCTCAAAGCCTTACCCCAGCGGCTCAAACACCAACGAGCATCAAGCCAAAGATGAAGGTCATCGATGTGAAGGCTTCCATTCAGTTCCTCGGTGGCATCGAGATCCGCGGTACAGAAGTAGACGCTTACCTCGACACACGCAAGGTTCTCACAGACGCTATCGAGTCAGCCACAAAGGCCGGCAAGAAGGACGACGAAGCAATCACATTCGACATGAAGATCGAACAAGCACAAAACATGTTCACGCTGATGCAGCGCGGCAGCCTCAAGGGCGCAGAAGCCGACAAGTTCAACGAGATCACACAAGCCCTCAAGGACGCGGTTAAGGCAGCGCAGGGGAAATAGCGAGCAGCGAACAGCGAGCAGCGAGCAGCGAACAGCGAGCAGCGAGCTCAGATAACAATTGAAAAAGGTGCGTTGGATGTTTCCGACGCACCTTTTTTCGTTTATGGCAGATGATGATACCACTAAACGAAAAAGGGCGAGCCACCGGCTCGCCCCTACATAATCTTCGCTGCTCGCTGCTCGCTGCTCTCTTTACGCTCCTACCAGCGCCTTATACGCTTCTACGTCCATAAGGCCGTCGAGTTCTGATGGGTCGGAAAGCTTGATCTTGACAAGCCAGCCGTTACCGTAAGGGTCTTTGTTCACGGTGTCAGGAGCTGCATTGACGTCGTTGACTTCGACGAGCTGCCCGCTGACTGGTGCATAGAGATCGGCAACCGTCTTCACGGCTTCGATGGAGCCAAACGTGCCGCCCTTAGCAACCGTCGCTGATGCATCCGGGATGTCGATATAAACAACGTCCCCAAGTTCGCCTTGTGCGTGATCGGTTACGCCCACGGTTCCTACATCGCCTTCTACGCGAATCCACTCGTGGTCTGATGTATACTTAAGGTCAGCTGGGAAATTCATGGTCATGCCTTCCAATCGTGGGTGTCGAGATATTTGGTATCGAATGTTCCTGCAATGAAGTCTTTATTGTCCATCATCTTGCGATGGAATGGGATCGTGGTTTGAATGCCCTCGATCACAAACTCATCAAGTGCCCGGCGCATCTTGGCAATCGCACCATCACGCGTAGGCGCAAACGTGATAAGCTTTGCTACCATTGAGTCGTAGTATGGCGGAATGGTATAGCCCTGGTAGATGTGCGAGTCTACACGAACGCCCGGGCCACCCGGAAAGTTCAGTGACTGTATCACACCGGGAGATGGACGGAAATCGTGGTACGGATCTTCTGCGTTAATCCGGCATTCAATCGAGTGCATGATCGGATCGCGTTGAACCAACGTAAGCTTCTCACCCGAAGCAACAAGAAGCTGCTCCTTGATCAGATCTACACCAGATGACTGTTCCGTTACCGGATGCTCCACCTGAATACGGGTGTTCATTTCCATGAAGTAGAAGTTGCGGTGCTTGTCAACGAGGAACTCGATTGTCCCAGCGCCTACATAGTCCACACTAGCTGCCCCCTTGATCGATGCATCACCCATGGCCTTGCGAAGCTCAGGAGTCATGATCGGAGAAGGGGCTTCTTCGATCAGCTTTTGGTGACGCCGCTGGATGCTGCACTCGCGCTCGTTGAGATGCACTACGTTGCCAAACTTGTCGGCAAAGACCTGGATCTCGATGTGACGTGGCTCTTCGATGAACTTTTCGATGTAGATATCGCCATTGCCAAACGAGGCTTCTGCCTCGCCCCTTGCCGTAGCATAGGCGCGGTCTAGCTCGTCTGCTGACTCCACATAGCGCATGCCCTTGCCACCGCCACCGGCAACAGCCTTGATCATCACCGGATAGCCTACTTCTTTGGCAATGACACGTGCGTCTTCAACAGTGGTCACGATACCGTCAGAACCCGGCACTACAGGCACGCCAGCAGCGCGCATGGTGTCCTTGGCGATGGACTTATTTCCCATGCGAACAATCGCATCTGGTGTTGGTCCAACGAACGTGATGTTACAGTCGTGACAGATCTCGGCGAATGTGGCGTTCTCGGCCAAGAATCCGTAGCCGGGATGAATCGCATCGGCGTTCGTTACATCAGCGGCCGCAATAATCGACGGGATGTTGAGATACGAAAGTTTGCCTTGTGCTGGACCGATACAAACGGCTTCGTCAGCGAATCGCACATGCAATGATGCACGGTCTGCTTCTGAATAAACAGCAACGGTCTTTATTCCGAGTTCTTTCGCAGCACGAATGATCCGCAGGGCAATCTCGCCACGGTTGGCGATAAGCAACTTTTTGATCATGGTCTGACGTCCTTTTGAGTTTAGTCTGGCTTGATCACGAACACAGGTTGATTGTACTCAACCGGCTGTCCGTTCTCTACCAAGATCTTGACGATTGTGCCAGCTGCGTCGGACTCGATCTCATTCATGAGCTTCATAGCCTCGACAATGCAGAGCGTATCGCCAACATTGACATGCTGCCCCACCTGCACAAATGCATCTGCATCTGGAGAAGGGGCGCGATAGAATGTTCCCACGATTGGCGAAAGAACCTTGTGGTTCGCATCATCTGCACTTGCCACAGGCGCTGCCGGAGCAGTCGCTGCGGCTACGGGTGCTGCCGGTGCTACAGCTGGCATTGGAGCCATCTGCTGTGGCACACCATACATTGGCTGCATCATTCCTAGAGGCTGTGAGCCCCCTTTCGCCATCGAAAGCGTAATGCCCTCTTCCTCAATAGTGAGTTCAGTGGCTGAGCTTTCCTCAAAAATTCGAAGGAGACGGCGGAGATAATTCAGATCCATGAGATCCTCCTCGTAGGTTCGCAGTTATTCTTTCACGCGATCCATGTACGAACCATTGGAGGTGTCGACACGGATAAGATCTGCCTCGTTGACGAACAATGGCACCATAACAGTGGCACCCGTTTCAACAGTAGCAGGCTTGAGCACGTTCGTGGCCGTATCACCACGAACACCTGGTTCTGTGGCCGTTACACGAAGAGCAACGTGATTGGGAATTGTTACTTGTACAACGTTATCAGCTTCATCACGCGCGATCTGGACTTCCAAACCTTCCTTCATGAACTTGGCACCGTCTCCCACCACCTCGGCACCAACCGGGATCTGATCATAGGTGTCCTGGTCCATGAACATGAACATGTCCGAATCTTTATATAGGTACTGGAAGTTGCGCGTTTCTACACGTACAAACTCAATGGTCTCACCAGAGCGGAAGCGCTCTTCACGAAGCTTACCTGTCTTGATGACACGCATTTTTACTTGGTAAAACGCGCGCAGGTTGCCCGGAGTACGGTGAATAGATTCGAGAACGACGCACAATTCTCCGTTGTGACGGATGACTGCTCCTACACGGAGATCGGCTGTTGTTGCCATAGACTTTCTACGTGATACTGATTCGTAAGAAAGAGGTCCCGACCGGATTCGAACCGATGTACAAGCTTTTGCAGAGCTCTGTATAGCCACTCTACCACGGGACCGTGTTGTGGGTTGCGAATATACGAAAGGCGCCCGAATTTGGGGATTGATTATGGCTTTTGCACCCGAAGTGACGCTGCCAGGTCGCGCAAATCCTGCACTAACTCCCTAGCAAGCTTCATACGCTCAGGGTCTGGTGTGGTGTGCGGATTCTCTTCAGCGGCCACCTCCGTCGTAGAAAGGGGCTTTAATGTTGCCTTAAGATCGTCGGCAATGTGCTCGGGAATACCGTTGGCCTTGAGATAATCTTTGGCACCTGCTACAGTATAGCGCTCCTCGCGCAGGAGCTTTCGGATGACGATCAATACCGCCAGGTCTCGCTCAGTATAGATACGATTGCCAGCCCTGTTCTTGCGAGGACGCAGCTGCGTGAACTCGCGCTCCCAATAGCGGAGCACATGTTGTTCCTCGCCGAGCATCTTCGATACTTCTGTAATGGAGAAGTATAACTTGGTAGCCGAATCGTTCATGACATTGCGATAATACCACAAATTCGTTGAAAATACAGGGTATTACGAATTTGGAAGGGGGCGCTTTCGACGGTACACGCCAGCTTGAGACGAGATGTTCAACAGCACCCCAACTGCAATGGCGCTAAAGAAAACACTTGAGCCACCGTAGGAGATAAACGGCATCGGTAGGCCTGTTGTAGGTAGAACGCCGCACGTGACGCCCGCATTCACAAACGCATAAATTGCCAGTGTGGTGGTGATACCTCCCGCTAACAGCCGACCGAATGCGTCAGGCGCCTTTTTCGTCACGATATACCCACGCCACATGATCAGGCCAAAGGCACCGATCAAGAAGCAGATGCCAATGAACCCGTACTCCTCGCCAACAATTGAGAAAATGAAGTCTCCATAGGATTCAGGCAAGAACCAGTCCCGCTGACGGCTCTGTCCGGGGCCAACACCTGTAAAACCTCCGTTGCCAAATGCGATTAAGGCTTGATCAACTTGGTAACGCACATTCTCGTCAACAGCACCCGAGTCACCCCCAAAGAACGACATCAACCGCCTGCGTCGGTACTCCGCCGTCATCGCATACAGCCCGGCTGCCGTAAAGCCCGTTGCTCCAAGACCCACGAGATGCGAGACCTTGACATCCGCCAGGAACATCATGACTGCAACAATCAAGAAAATCACCGATGCCGTCGACAGGTTGGGCTGCAGCGCAATCAGTACGCTCACCGGTAAACTCCACATCAGCACAGGCATCATGCCATGCTTCCAAGTGCGTACCCGCGCCTGATTTGCACTCAACAGCACAGCTGCATGCAATACAACGGCATACTTAGCAAGCTCAGAAGGCTGAAAGTTCAGAGGGCCTAGCTGCACCCATCTGCTTGCCCCCTTCTGACTCACACCCATCACGAGCACCATGAACAAGAAGCCATAAGCAATGAGCATGATCGTTGACGACGCACGCTCAAAGATTCGGTAGTCGATTTTGGCAACGAAGAGCATGATCACGAGCCCGAGCATCACGCGAATTGCATGATTCCAAGCCATGCCCTCGGACGAACCCATCTTGACGTCGGCAAACGCCGCACTTGCACTGTAGACAAATGCAACGCTGAACAGCAACAGCGCTACAATGGGCAGAAGAATAAACCAGTCGATGTTTGATGGTTCAGGACGCTGCGTGCTCATGACGTTGGCACCTCGATTGCAAATGTTGTCCCAATGCCAACGTGTGTCTCTCGCACAACGAGACTTCCTCCGTGGTAATCTTCAATGATGCGCTTCGAAAGCGAGAGACCCAAGCCCCATCCTCGCTTCTTTGTCGTGTATCCCGGCTGAAAGATCTTCTTGGCCACCTTGCGCGTCATACCCTTGCCGTTGTCAGCTACCGTTACGCACACCCTACCACGGGGCTTGCGCTGCAGAGAAATCGTAATCACGCCATCCTGACGTTCCAATGCCTCGACCGCATTCTTGATAAGGTTTTCGACCACCCACTCAAACAACTCGATGTTGATACGAGCATCGATCGTGGTATCGAGTTGGCGCACGAGAGACACCTTCTTACCGAGATTCGGAAGTCGTGTTTCGAAATACTGACAAACATGCTCGATCACACCTGCCACATTGGCTGGATCAAGCTTCGGCTGCGATCCGATCTTGGCAAAGCGGTTGGCAATAACCTTCAACCGCTCGACGTCGTGGTCCATTTCATTGGCTGTTGCCACAACCTGAGAAGGATCGTCTTTATTGATGCGCAACAGCTCCAGCCAAGCAAGAAGACTTGAAAGGGGCGTACCTAACTGGTGCGCCGCTTCCTTGGCCATCCCCACCCAGATATTCGATTCCTCGTTCTTCCGAATAGTCGAGAATGCCACATAGCCAACAAGGATAAAGGATGCCACGATAAGGATCTCAACAAACGGCATGTAGCGAAGCTGACGCACAATTGCTGAGTTTGTGTAGAACATCAGCTGCACAACTTGACCGTTAGGATCACGGATTTCAAACGGAGGATAGTCTTGCTTCATCTCATCGATCTGAGCCAGCAACCACTGCTTCTGTTGCGGCACAGAGAGTGTGGTGTCCATCTCGACATTCATCATGAACTGCTGGTACGGGTAGACAGGCTGTCCCTTTGTATCAGCAAGGACCACCGGAAAATGAATCGACGTATAGGCAAGATCTACATAGAAAAGCAGGTCTTCGTCTGTGGCCTGCTCATACGAGCGTGCAAGCAGTCGTGCATACAGCTCAACGGTTCTGCGCTCATTCGATGCCAGCTCATCTACGATACGCTTGGTAAAGTAGAGGACGGCAGCCATGATGCCCAATCCAAGTACCGTGAGCAGCAGCTTGAGCTGCCACTTGGTAACACTCGCTCGGAAGATGCGGATCCTGTCGGCGCGGCCTGGTCGTGGTTTTGCTGCCATATCTTCAAGCGTTGATTACCGCGAAGGCATTCGATGCAGGCTTGGCAGTAACGTTGCCGCTCTTTGCAACGTTGATCGTTGTGCTCAGCGTGCGGCCCTTCTTGGCTATCGTAAACTCATACGTACCCGATGGCATCAGGTGGATCCGACGTTCGGAGACGGCGCCACCGTTCGATGGCATCATCACCGATGGGATCGACAAGCCCCCTACTTCGAGGTGGACATGTTTCGAAGCCTCGCTAAACGTCAGGTTCAGTGTTATCTCGTAGGCAAAGGATGTGAACTCGCGCGTTGTGCGAACACGAACCACGAGCATTCGCTCCTTCGTCTCACGATCTGTCTCTGCGCCAACCTCTATGATGTACTCATGTTCGATCGACGGTTCAATGCGTTCATCACTCATGGGCAAGGACCACCGATCCAATGTTGGTTTGTTCTACCGTTACCTGTTCGCCCGTCTTCATGTCTTTAATAACTGCCGTCTTTGCGGCCAGCTCTGCTTCGCCGATCATGATCGTAAAGGCAACGTTCTCGCGATTTGCGTCCTTCATCTGCGCCTTGACAGATCTGCGCAAAAGATCAGTCACGACATGGACACCGCTACGGCGAAGCTGCAGAGCAATTGACTGCACGGGCAGACGCGCCTCGTCTCCGATGGCGCTGATATAGACACCACGGGGCTGCTGCTCCGCAGATGTTTCAGCATGGTCTGCATCATGCAGCAGGATCATGCGCTCGATGCCGATCGAAAATCCCACGGCAGGCTGTTCGCCCCCTCCAAGCATGCTGAACAATGGGTCGTAACGTCCGCCTCCGCCGATAGCATTCTGAGTGCCGAGTGCATCGGTCGTGAATTCAAAGACAACGTGATTGTAGTAGTCTAGTCCTCGCACGAGATACGGATTGACTGTATAGACAACACCGGCGTTGTCAAGAAGTGCCAACACCGCATGCAAGTGATCACGCGATGGGGCATCGAGATAGTCGCGCAAGAGCGGCGCGTTCTGTATAACGGACTTGTCACGCTCGTCTTTAGAGTCAAGCACGCGCAGCGGATTTGCATGCATACGCTTTTGGCTGTCCTCCGACAGTTGATCCTTGTGCTCTTCGAGATAGGCGATCAGCGCTGCACGATACGTGCTGCGGACGTCTGCAGTACCAAGTGAGTTGATCTCGAGTGAAAATGAACGAACACCGTAGCGTTCCAACGCTTCGTGCGCGAGTAGGATAATCTCTGCATCCGCCTCTGGATGGGGCGACCCAATACATTCTGCACCAAACTGATGGAACTGACGGTAGCGTCCCTTCTGCGGCCTGTCATAACGGAACTGAGGGCCCGCATACCAGAGCCGTTGAATTGGATTGTGGTGCAAAAGGCTGTGTTCCACGCAGGCCCGCACGATGGGGGCTGTCATTTCCGGACGCAGCGTCAGGGAGTCTCCACCACGGTCTTCGAATGTGTACATCTCTTTGCCCACGATGTCGGTGTCTTGCCCAACGCCGCGCTTAAAGAGCTCGGTCTGTTCAAAGATCGGCGTCCGAAACTCGCGGTAGTTGAAGGCCAGAGCAACCTCGCGAAACACCTCTTCGGCACGATGCCATTTGAGCATTTCATCACCAAAGATGTCCTTCGTTCCGCGAACAGCTTGAATGCTCATGCACGGTCCTCTTCTTGCGCTGCAAAGAGCATCATCACGTCATCAACAGACTTTGCATGCAGGAGTGAAGCACGGAACTGCTCCGAGCCTACCATTCGGGATATCCGAGAGAGTAGGCGCAGGTGCATCCCCACGTTTGCTTCTGTTCCAACCAGCAAGATGATGATTGAGACAGGATTGTCGTCGAGCGAATCAAAGTCAATCGGATTCTGCAGAGTTGCCACTGCGATCATCGATCGATCTACCGCATCGGTCTTACCATGAGGCAGTGCGACGCCGTTGCCGATTCCGGTCGACATCAGTTTTTCACGCTCATGAATCACAGATGAGAGCTTGACCTTATCAAGTACCTTGCCACCCTTGGCAAGCAGGTCTACCATCTTGCTGAGAGCATCGGCCTTGTTGGATGCATCCATGTTCAACCGGATACATGCCGGATTGAGAATGGAGGTGATCTTCATGTCCATATCATGTTCCTGTGCGCCACGACTCGACCAGGGCAGCATACCGATCACGCAAACGTTCCGCCTGCTCGGTTGTTGGCGCTTCGGCCGTGACGATGAATAATTCCTCTTCTTTATGCGGCAGCAGCAGCACCGTGGCGTTGTCTTCCCAAACGCGCACTCCATCAACAAGCAATCGCTGATTACCTTCGGTATGCTCCATGGCCCTACGCATAACGGTTCCCCGAGATTCGTATGGGCATGAGACCATTTGCGTTGATTGATAACGCTTCGGGAGATCACGATCAAGATCGGAAAGCTTAAGCCCCGTTGCCGCGATCATCTCCAGAATCTTACATGCAGTGAACAAACCATCGGATGCATTCAAAAACTCAGGGAAGATAAATCCACCCCTGGTCCCACCAACAAAGGCAACTTCGGTGTCCTTTGTTGCGTCCATCATTGCCGAATGTGAGTTGCGAATGCGACGTACCTTAACCTTGTAGTCCTTAGCGATGGCTTCGATCTCCTCGGTGGCCTGAACGGGCACAGCGATCACATAAGGGTCACGGTGTTTGTTTGTTTCGAGCACAAGTTTTGTCACAATGGTCAAGAGTCTGAGCGACGTGTACCAAACGCCGCGCTCGTCTACAAGGGCGAGTTTCTCGGCACCTGGATCAAACTTGAATCCGATCTGGTATCCAAGTGAACGCATGATGGTCGCCGACTCGTCGAGCACTTCCGTGAGTGGGTCGGCAAAATGCGCTGAATCCACATAGTTGTTCATAGCCAGCGTTCGACACTGCAGCTCTCCAAGGATCTGCGGGAACACTGTTGATGCAAGGCCGAAGGAATAGTCGACGAGTAGCTTGAATTGATTCTGCTGGATGAGGGCCGTCTGGAGCGACGAAAGCACTCGATCGATATACATTGCTGTCGATCGCTCTGGGAATGTCAGACGTCCCACCGCATTGTGGTCAACGCGTCGGATGTCTTCACCAAAGAAGTACCTCTCGATGCCCTTTGTCTGGGCAAGCGGTATATCACGTCCGTCTCGTCCAAAGATGATGATGTCTGTCTGATGTTCATTACGGGGCGAGCGGCGCACATGAAATCCTGCCACGAACCTGCCCGACTTGAGCTCCTGCCGTGTTTGCGGAATGGAGGTCGTCTGCAGATCCGACACGTGCGCGCCAGCACTCATGATTCCAGCTGTGATGCTTCGTTTCACAATACGAGAAACAGGATCATCATCACGAGATGCAACGACTGTAGTACCAACGCCAAAGGCAACGCCAAGGGCGCTACCGAGCTTGGCAGCAAACTCGGGGTTCACTTCGATGTTGGCGATGCCACTGATGCGGGCATCTGTGAAGAGCTCGCGCGACCAACGTTCTTCTTGGACAATGGAGCGCGTAACAATAGCATGCGACTCAACAACCTTACGTGGCCATAGCTTGACGTGTGCAAAGAGCCGTGCATGATCACCGATCACGCAGTCCTCGGCAATAATTGCATTCTCACCGATCACCGCCATTGAACCAACTGTTACGTTGTTACAGAGGACGGCATGGTTCACCTCTGCGTAATCTCCGATCTGGACATTATTCCAGAGCACCGTGTCGCTGAGTATCGCACCATGTCCGATCACACATCCATCACCAATCACGCAATTGCGAAGTCGCGCATGCTCACCGACAACGACGTTGTTGCCCAGAACAACGAGACCATCAAGCGACGCACTCGGTGCCAGCGTTAGATTCTCGCCACAGATACTGGAGTCACATTGTTCTCCCTTGAGCTCAACACGAACCGCGCCACTTAGCACATCATCGTGCGCGAGCTGGTACTCGTGTAGATTACCAATGTCCTTCCAATACCCATCTGCGATATAGCCGTACAGGGGCATCCCCTTTTG
>CANGZU010000040.1 GCA_947458785.1 Ignavibacteria bacterium | reverse complement strand
CCGTACTTTCGTACTTCCGCAACTCCGATCTTCTCCTACTCCCATATGCGTTCCCAATTCACCTGCACCATCTCCGAGCTCCGCAGCACTCCACTGGAGGAGCTGCAGATGCGCTTGCGTGCGAGTGCGTCGGCGGAGCAGACAGCAGAGCAACTTGCTGCGTGGGATGATACACTTGCCATACTGCGACATGTGCTTGCCTCAAGCGAGCACAACGGTCGCCTCTACTTCGAGTTTGCGATACCACGTCTGGGTGCACGCATCGATGTGGTGCTAATTATCCAGCACGTGGTGTTTGTGCTGGAGTTCAAGACGGGCTCTGGCAACACAACGACATCTGCGCTTGATCAGGTTACGGACTATGCGCTCGACCTGCGGTACTTCCACAAGACGTCGCATGATGCAGTGATTGCCCCCTTCCTTGTGACGGATGTGAAGGGTGCGCTAGCGAAGATCACACGCGACAGACACGACCCACGCATGACGTCGGTAGCAGTGGTGTCGCCGGAGAATCTTGCGCAAGCGATCGACACCGTACTTGCGATGTTCGATGGTACATCAGTACAGGCCGATGCATGGGTGCAGGGGGCGTACGAGCGTCTTCTACTGCAGGATCCACCTGTTCTGCGATCGAAAGCGTCTACATTCAGGCATTGGACATCTCACACGGGTTGAATTCGAAGAACAACTATTTTCACAATCAACCGATCGCATTCAATGTCAATGAAGCAGGGAGAAGATCACACTTCACACCGCATCGAACTCAAGGGTGAATCGATGCAAATGAAGCGGTAACTTTGTCACACCCATCCTGACCTGTGAAGCACCCATCACGCGTGGGGGGGGTCAACATGACCGGAATTTCCAGCAGACCGCTCAATCTCGTGGCTGCGATCCTACCGCACCGCCGTTCCATCTCGCTTTATGGCCTGCTGTAGATTTGTAGCGATCTTCCCTGCATATGCATGAGTCAAGAGCTCCTCTGCTTCCTTTGATTTAGTTAGGATGTCGAGCTGTTGTTCAGGATAGTGCGTAATTGCGCTCTTCTCAATGGAGTCACGCAACTCTGCGAGAGCCTTTTTGATGCTAGCGGGAAGATCGTTGCGTCCGAATCGATGACCTCTCAGCATATCTGTCGCTCTTTCCACATCGAATCGTACTTTTCTGCACGCATCTAGACACGAAGAGATAATGATGAGCTTCGATACTTGAGCGTTCTTCTTCTTCAGTTTGTGAGCTGTGGGGATAGACTTTATCCAACTGTCCACCAACTTCCCCACCCAAACACAAATTGCAAGTTGTGTGTATGAGGGTAAAGTGTAATCATCTGTCTCATATTCACTAAATATCATATCGAACGCTTCACGATCAAAGAGTTTCGAAACGCTTTGTCTTGCAGTACCGATATATGATGTGCGTGTAAGCGCAGCCATCCACTGTGTGAGGCTCCTTATGTCAACTACTTCGTATTCGTGATAGGCACTGCGGTCAATATTCTTCCACTCCGACTCGCGACGTTCGAAGTAGATCTTGAATTGATCCAAATAGCGTGCGATGTTCAACATCGTACGGTCATGTGCTACTAGGTTGTATGGTTTTACAGGGTTCTGCGAGTTGGTTCTTAGGATCACATTACGAAGTAGCGTATTCTCCTTTTGCACATCGACTTCACATATTCGAATAAGAACCTGAGCATCAGATGTTTTCACCGAGTTGAACACCGATGCAACTGTTTGGCCACCATTGATAACTGATGGGGAGCTAAGCGTAAAGAGATCACCCGAGATTTGAGCCTTGCTGCAAGTGATGTATACTCCGTTATTGAACATCCAAAAGTGATCTGGATCGTCAACATATGTTGCTTCTATATCCTTATTGATCTTCGTGTGGAGGTCCGTACGGACATTCTGAACCAAGAGACGGTACAGATCTTTGTTGTCGAGCTGCGTTTTTAGTTCGCTGAGACTAGCCAGACCCACGTAGCTCTGTGTGCTCCCAACCTTTTTTGAGAAGTACTGTGTAATAGAAAGCTTAATTGGCTTCGAAGTGGGAGTGAAATCCAGAGAGTACAGATTCCAGAGCGGCGTGATGTTGTCTATATCCTCTACTTCGATATACTCGGGCATCTCATCATCTGCGCGGTGCCTGTTGGTGACTAAGATGTAATGACAATCGTACTTTTTTGATCGCACCTTCTTTCTTGTTTCGTTATAAAGCTTCTTGAGATCAGCTCGTAATGTTTTGACGTGCTCCTCCCAAGCATGTTCTTTGCTTCCGCGAATTCTATCGACGTCTTCTATAAATCTTTGAAGTTCTTGAATCGGAACTCGTCCTGGCGGGTCCATTTGACTGTATTTCGACTGGATGATGTAAATGGAACCGTCGTCTTCTACGATTGCATCGAAGCCACCATCACCGCTTTTATCAGTGTAGCTTGCTTTGACTTTGCTACCGAATCGCGCTCTGATGTACCATTTGCAGAAACCATGGTCAGATTCTGAATAATGTCCAAACTTCGCTTGGAGATAGGTTTGCAGATCTTCATTCATATTTACGATCTCTCCGTGAGACGATTTGCGTAATTCGATGCTACTGATCTTCACAGCGGCGGATGGCGATGCCTACTCTAAGCATCTGCATCGTACTTTATTGCCGTTGGCAATAATACAATTTTACCCTTTGAGTCAGCTTTTCTCCAATCGAGACGTTCTCATGTTTTGGGGTCATTAACAATCCACAAACTGCGAACACGCCAGACCGCACAAGTTGAATACTTGATATTGCATTCCGACATTGCTGCTACTGAAATCTAGCATCGAGCTTGGACGGATAGCGACTCAGATTGTGTACTGGTTAATTGTGCGCGGGGAAAGGTTGTCAGCATGCTTACCTCTCCTTCGCCACGACCGTGTTAAACCCTCCGTAATGCGTGAGGCCTTCGTGACTTTCGATACCGGTGTATTTGAGCGAGGCATCCTCGTATCGACGGAAAGCGAAGACTGCTTCGTTCATGCGCTCGGTGTTGAAGACACGTAGGTTGATCAGCAAGTTGAAGTCCTTCACGCTCAGACCCGTCACGGTCTGGAACAGGTCGGGTTCGATCTTGGTGATGACGTCGATCAAGGTGTTCTCACGGAAGTCCGTTAGGTACATGAAAGCCGGGATCCGCGTCGCAAACTTGATGAGCTTCTCT
The DNA here is from genome assembly GCA_947458785.1 of Ignavibacteria bacterium. Taxonomy (GTDB): domain Bacteria; phylum Bacteroidota; class Ignavibacteria; order Kapaibacteriales; family Kapaibacteriaceae; genus UBA10438. Next base: position 13,483 of record CANGZU010000040.1, on the reverse strand, counting down.
TGGATGAGCTTGCGCTTGGACTTGTATTCCTTCTCCTCGTTGGTGAGCTCACGCTTTTCCGAAGCCGTAAGCTTGCCCTCTTTGGCTTTGTTCTTCAGCTCCTTGACCTTGTCGCTCTTATTGATGATGGTCTCGATGACATTATCACCAAGAGCCCGCCACCCCTCAATGCGCTCGACCGCCTCCATGGCTTCAGGGCTCGCAAGCACACGACGCAGTGTATCGTTGTCAACGTTCACCAGTGCAGCCGACTCCCACTTCCGTGCAAGCAACGTTGCAGACGTTCCCGCCATGGCAATGTCAAGAATCGCGCCGGCATCGATCTGCATCATGTTCGCACCGTCATAGGCCAACACAGGCAGGAACGATACAAGGTCCTTCACGGCTTGCTCAGGGTTGGTCTGCTGCGGTGCAAGCTTCGCCCCATATTCCGACAGTTGCCTTAGGGCACGTGTAGGGGCAAAGTCAAAGACGAAACAGATGGGCTTGAGGATCTCTTCCTCATGCGGATCGTCGCCGTTCGGATTCTTGATCGACCATGGCGATTGCACGCGGAAGGCCGCCTGAAAATAGGTCTCGGGTGACTTCAGGTTGCGCAGCATTAGGATTGACGACCATTGCGCCACCGTCACGCCCGTCGTGAGCTTTCCGCATGACAGGGTGATTGTCTTTGACGTAAATCCGCTGCCAACTGCTTTGCGCACTGGCGCTAGCGCTTCGAGACCAATCCCCGCATTCGCACCGGCTGCTACAACAACCGTGTATTCGTGCCAGAAGACGTTGTGACGTTCGGCCAACAGGTTGGCCATAGCAAAGCACGATGCCACGTTCGGCAGGAACCAGAACGAGTGCTGCAGGTATGGTAGCAAGCGTACGTCGGAGTACGGGAATGGAGGCCGGCTACCCGTCTTCAAGTTGTCGTAGGTATGGGGCGCATAGGAACCTCGGATGATGTCCAGCCACTTTTGCACTTCGTTTTTGTGCTTGAATTGTGCCTTGTCACCCGTGCCCGATGCAGCAAAGAACTCGTTCAGATCGAACTCATCGAACTCGCCACCGCTTGCAATGGCCAGCAGCTCCTCGGGCATCTGATACGTCAGTAGACGCATTTCGGGTAATGCCCGATAAGGATTCCATTCATCAGGATGCTTCAGCGCGAACTCTCGTTTCGCTCGCTGCTCGTCGGTATATGTCCAGTTGAAGATCTGCTCTTCGATGAACTCACCGCTGTCAAGTGCCCTGAATGGCGTACCCGACATATAGAGGTAAGCACGAGTTTTGATCGGCAGGAAGCCCTTCTCGCTCTCGGACAACTCGCCCAGTTCCTCGTTCATGATGGCTAGACCGCTATCATACTCCAGCGCTGCTTCGCGCTTGCTTACGACCGTGTCTTCGCCCTCAAACAGTTCCTTTGCCGTGTCTCGCCATGCGCCGAAATGATACTCATCGAAGATCACCAAGTCCCATTCAAGATCATGCACCCACTCATTCCGCGCCTTGATATTGCCGAACTCGTCCTTACCAAGCAGGTCTTGAAATGAGCCGAAGTACACAAGGGGACTGCGCGGGTCCGCGTTGCGCGGGTCGCCATCTGTTTTTCGCGAGTAGTATTGCCAACCACTGAAGTCTACGTGCTGTTCAAGATCAGTTCGCCACGCATCTTCTACCGCAGGTTTAAAGGTCACAACCAATACGCGCTTCGCCCCTAGTCGCTTGGCAAGCTGATACGCTGTAAATGTCTTGCCGTATCGCATTTTAGCATTCCACAGGAGACGCGGCGTTGCGTGCATGTCTTCTGCCCAACGCGATAGGTAATACGCATGCGTGAGATTGACAGCTTGCGCCTGCTCATCGCGCATCTTGTAATCGACATGATGTGTACCGGAGTATGTCAGACCGTTGCGTAGCTCGATTATCGCGTTTTTGACGTCTTCGACGGAACACCGCATCCACTCGAGCCTGGCATGTTCATGGCCCTTCAGCTTCAGGACTTTCCGCACCTCACTGTCTTTGAACAGCGATCCATCGAGGCGCTCCGCCGACTCATTTACATGGATGGTATAGTTCGTAATGCCCGCTGTTTTCAGCTGCTCTTCTACGCGCTGATTAACGTCACGCGTTGTCTGGCCAATCTTCAACATGCCGGCGTGGGCCTCGTCGTGGATGGTGTAGGCGTAGATGCGGAGCTGGGCAAGAGGCTTTGAGGTAAAGATGTCTGAAGGTTGCGCACTCATACGCTAGTCCAATCGACTGTTCGAATGATACTTTCAACAAAAGCACGCTCATCTATAGTTAGCTCATACTTTTCATAGAGAGCTTCATCCGTGCAATCATACTCAAACGGGAGATCAGGAACGAAAGCGAAGTTATCGGCCTTGTTATGCTGGGCAATCTTGCGCAGTGAGACTAAGAATCGAAAGAACTTGGTTCGCATGTATTCCACAATTCGGTTCGCATCACTCTCGTTTGTAGCCATTGAAGCGACAAGATATGTCTCCGTACATGCCTCGCCTGGCCCTGCAACAAAGGGGCCCCTCTGATCCCAAACTGGAAGTGGATATGTTTCATTTCCATCCGTAGCTGCCGCTATTAGAACTTTCCATTGGCCTACCCAATCGAAGTTTACAAGGATATCTTTTTCAGAAACCCATGACACAGCACCAGATCCGTACAGCTTCACAGAATCTTCTGCGCTTCTATTCTTGCGTCCATGGTAGTTAGTCCTCAATCCAAATGGCTTTAACGCTGAGACGCGCGTCGAGAACTTAGTATCATTTCTATCCATCACCTTTCTGAGGATTGGAAGCGCTTCGTTTCGACGAACAAAAACGTCATACTCGTTTAGTTTCCGATTAACAGGTTTGCCGATTACCCCGCCGACATCAACTACTGTTACACGACAATCACCGGGGTTTTCACGATCCCATAAGAAATAATTCACTCCACCATTCGCATTGATACTAGGAAAGGCATCCTTATCACGGATAAAGTCAACAATAGTCCGGATTCGACCATCCATTAGCATTCTGAAGCGAAACTCATTCAAGCCACGTCCACCTTGAAACCATCGCGAAGGGGTCACCATGGATAGATACCGTGGCTCGAGATTCATAGCCTGCTCCATGAACTTATGGTAGATTGGCGTGGCGCTCGCTGCATGACCACCGTCCGGCAACTGGTAAGGCGGATTCCCAATGATTACATCAAACTGCATATCTGCTCCAAACATTTCGGATATGGTGGTGCTCAGATCATCTGTGTGAATGAAGGCGTAGGCATGAGTCTCCAGATTGCTGCTTCTATCCATCGTGCCCGCGCTTGCACCGCAGAAAGAGCATCGACCATTTTTCCATGCATGCTCGGTGCGCTCAAACCAGATGTTGCCGTTGTCACTCGCAAACGACTTTGCAATCGAGTGCGTGCCCCTAGCATGTTTGGAGCAGTAGAGGCTGCGGCGCGCCATAAGTGCAGTAAGGCGCGTTATTGCTATTCCGAACACTTGCTTCGTTAGGATGTGATCGACCCGTTCCTGCAGATTGGGAATCTCACTGGCAAGGCCCTCGGTCAGACGCCGTGTGATCTCGCGGAGGAAAACTCCGGACTTCGTGCAAGGATCAAGAAACGTCACCGAGCTGTCAGCCCAGATGTTCGCACCGTTGTTGCTCTCCGCCCATGCCTCGGCCAACGTGTCCAGCATGCGGTTAGCGAACTCCGGCGGCGTGAACACCTCGTCGTTCGACAGACTCGCAATGCACGTAAGGATATCCGGATTTCGACCTCGGAGGCTCCATGTAGCCCGTTCGCTCATACAATACCTTTCTTCAGCTATCGATGTTTATACCTGCTAGGTCTGCCAGGGTCACCGGCGGATAAGTTTGCGTTGGTGTAAAGATCTCGTGCTTACCAAGATCGGCAAACAAAGTGCCCTCTTGACTGTACGATGCCGTCTGCGTCAGCACATCATACCGAAAGTCCCGTCGCTGGAACTTTCCTTTCCCAAGATAGGCCCATTCCGAAAAGGTGATAGGCAATCCCTCAGTTGTCCGCATTGTTAGGGCATCTGCTTGCACGATGTTGACCTCGAGTACGGTCTTTGCTGCGGCAGTGCCTTCAGTATCATCGGCACCAAGGTACTCAACCATAATCGCCAGCATGTTCTCGCGACATTCCTTTGTGTTGTCGGCAAGCAGCTCGATGCCATAGCACGACATCAAACCAAGAACGGCGAAATGTCGGCGTTCATAGTTTGACTTTCCATACTTCTTCTCGACCGCCGCTAACTTCCGTTGTAGAATCCGCACCAGGAAGTTGCCGCTGCCACATGCCGGCTCGAGGAATCGCGAGTCGATACGCTCCGTCTCATCCTTGACAAGATCAAGCATGGCATCTACTATCCACGTCGGTGTGAACACCTCTCCATGGTCTGCAACACGCTTTTTGGATTTGACTAGGGACATGAAGTTTACAAGCAATGATTAATGGAGGCTGTCACAAGATACACTTCGCCGCCTACACCCTCTTCCCATCACCTCATGCATGCGGATGATACGTTCGGTGAGCCAGTCGTAGTACTCGGGCCAGCGTGTCTCGTCGAAGACATCCGTTTTCACAAAGTCGAACACACTACGACTTGCAGCGCCGGGTGCACTGTAGAACCGAAGAGGTGCGCCATACTCTTGTTTGATCTCTACACGCTGATTGAGAAGCTGTTGATAAAGTGCGTCATCGTCTCGGATGTAGAGGTCGACTCGGAGTTCCGGACCAGTTTCATCTGGCCTACTCGTGACCATTGTGCCGATGTTCGACGTGAAGTTTGCATCAATGTTCACGCCACTACGTCCAATTACGATCGACATCCAGCTTTGTCGTATCGGTGATCGCGTGGAAAATGGCGCAACACATTCACGCACGTAGATCGCGATTGCCCAAAGGCTCGTACCGAATTGTTCTTAGCTGGTGGTCATCAAGCTTCGCCTCCATCCCCAAGTTGTAGGTCTAGCGATTGACGCACCAGCCCCATCACGTAAGGTAGTTCTTCGAGTGTCGATAGATTTACCGTTACGTCACCGTTGCCCCATTGGCCTATACCAGTGACATCGCTACAGAGCCCTTTAGGATCATTTACTTCATTGAATCGCATATTCAGCGTTAGTCTTAGACGCTTCGCCTGGGCAACAACATCTACAAAATTCGTCTCGGCTTTGTAGGCGATGTAATACTTCAGGAACTCCTCTGCGACACACGGGTCTAGTGCCAGCACTGCTTTTCTGAAGGCTTCGAACAGGTGGCCTATAGTAGATGACTTTAGGTTGGGATGATCGTTGATAGAATATGACGAGTGCAAATTGGTTTTCGGCCGGTAGGTAGCGAGCACGTCCTGCGGAAGCCGCGGCGCTGACCACAAGGCAACACCTATGTCAGCCAGCTTTGCAGCTCGTGCCTTTATCGTCTCCTCGTTCCAGGCGTCCAATATGCCCAGCCCCTGATTCAGTTTGAGAGGGCTCTGCATGAACCCCTTCTCTGGCGCGTTCGGCATGTCACGTTTCTCAATAAACGGACGGTCACTATAATCGCTATTGAAAGCAGTTAAGGTGAGATTACCAAGAGTATGAAGCCAAGTCTGCTGGATTCTTTGCCAATCTTCGCCAAGGTCTGAACGCCACTTCGGCGATAGATTTTCATTTTGCGGGAGTATGTGTTCAATGGTGTACTCATTTATTGCCACGCGCTCCTTTCGACCGTAATTCTCAATGCGCCGAAGCCAGTAGCTGCGACTTCTGAAGTTATATAGGTCACGGGTCTGGAAGTCACGTCGGAACTCATCGTCTGATGGAAAGCGTCGGTATGACGGCATACTCAGGAAATGAGCTTGAATGCTCTCAAAGTAGCGGTCCTTCTTCAGCGCTTTTGTAAAGGTCGCAAAGGTCTTGTTCATCGTGTTCGTCGGAATTGCACAGATAGCCCTACGGAACACATATGCCTCAACCAAGCGAACAGTCGCCAGAAGGTCAGGCTTCGATAACGTCCCAGAACAATAGTCGTGATAGAGCTCAAGCAGGAACGGATAGGCCACATCAACTCTGAGTTCCCGCAAGTCATTGAAGGCATCTTTCAGCTCTGCATCAGGCTCGCTACCCAGCGCCATCGCGCAGAAATGCTTGGCATAGTCCCGAATTTCGCGAACGAGGCTTTCGATATGACTCTTGTCATCGGAATAATCAGAACGCGAAGTACGTGCATGTCCTTTGAATGCGTCATAGACCGCGTTAATGTTAGGAATCTCGCCCGTCATAACCGTGAGGTAATGCCGCATGAATCCGTCAAAATGCGTACCGTAGGCCTCCTGCCCGAAGTCTAGTTCCATCGGACGCCAGAACTGTTCATACAGCTTGGATTGCAACACTGGCTCAAGGCCCATTAGGATGAAGTTGCGGATAAGGTCTGCCTGACTCAGTTCTTTGCCCGTAGAGTTCATGCTCTCGAATATGAGCTGCGGGTTGTCCTGGTCTCGTGTGAGGGCGATGTCTACTACCACCAGCTTTGCCAGTCCTCGGCACAAGGCTGCTAGATCGACTGCCCCTTCACCAATCCAACGTTTGAAGGACTCGAAGTTTGCAATGATGCGGATTGATGGCTGGGAAGGCAGCTCTTCTTCACCCACCAATGCAGTTAGTGACGCCTTGTCGGTCTGTGAGAGGAGGAGCTTGGAATGCCTTTCACCCTCCTCTTCGGGATTCACCAAGTAGTAGTTTTTGATCTTCCGTTGCGAGAAACCGTCTAAAGGCTCGCTGTCGCCCACAGCTCTTGCGAGGGCCGCTAGTAACAGGGAGATAGTCGTTAGCCGTTGCTGTCCGTCAATCACCAAGAGCGGAGATTGATGTGTCACCTGCGACAGACCGCTTTCGACGTAAACAATTGAGCCGACGAAATGCACTGCGATCTTGTCGCTGCTACCACAACGCACGATGTCGTCCCAAAGCTGGCGACATTCCTTCTCTGTCCACGAGTATGTGCGCTGGTAGATGGGAATCACGAATTGCGGCGACTTCTTCAGGAAATCGAGGAGTTTGGCTTCAGTAGCTTTCATGGCGTGTTCTGTTCGTTAAAATGAAGAGAGGAACCCCTGCCTCAAGCCCTGACAATGGGTCTTTTAGTTCGTCGAGACTGCTGAGGCGGTCCGAATGTCGCCAACCTTCGTTGCTCGTAGCTTTAACATTGCCGAAGCTAAAAAGTGTGGCATCACGAATATTGACTGGGGCGTTCTGACGTTGGTTTGCATGCAGACTCTACGTGTGTATCGGATAGATAGCTCAACAATACGAGCTCCGCTCCCTACCTACAACACTCTGGTTCTATCCATGCGTCACCATTAAGGCGGACGCGACGAACCTGGACGTCCACACGACGGATCCAGTCGAGCATGTAGAAGTCATCTTCACCGTCGCGATACCCTTGTTTCTTCGGGATAGCCTTCGGGTCGACAAATCGGCCTTCTGCAAGTAGGACGACACGTGCAGTCTTAATGCGCTGGTCGTAGTCCTTAGGATCCATTGTTGCATCTGGTAGCAAGACAAGCCCCTTCCGTTGGAGATCGCGGAAGAGTGTGTCTCGCTCGAGTCGCTCGAGAACAGTGCGATAGCCGAAGTATGCGCGAAGTCTGGACAAAACCGCGTTGTCAGTGCTAACGAGGTCTGTATTTGGATCAACAAGAACCTTAACACCTGGCATAATGCGACGCGATGTCGTGTCATAGGATGTTGCCACATAGCCAATAGACGTGTCAGAAATAAACCGACCTTCTCGAATTGGTCGGATGTCTGAATATGCGAGCATCGAAACAATGAACTTTGCCTCTTGCTTTGCACCGTCGTATTCCCAGAATGCACGCAACAGTGACAATGTTCGATCAGCAAGAGAATCAAGATTGCGCTCGATCAACTCGGCTTTCTCCGCGTACTCGCGGATACGGCGTTGCCTCAGATCGTCATTAATCTCACCTGAACGCATTCTCCAGTTCGTATTGGCATAATTCAACTCAACCCATGTCGCTGGCTTCAGATCTTTACGCAATCGTTGCATGTGACGCTTATACCCTTCACGCGTGTTTACCTCCCAGAATGCGGTCTGGAAGTATGGTACGTTTCGTGCGCTGTCGGCAGATTCAAAGATCTGCACGCACAGCGGTGCGAGTTCGCGCACAGGGTAGACCCAGATGGTGTCGCGTACGATTGTGTCTCGCTGTGGAACTGCAATGGTGCGCGATCCGTCGCGACACAGCATACTAAGACCCATTGTAGGGTTGGCACGCACGTACGTTGTGTCATACGCCCAGACGGTGTCACTGACTTCTCGTGTTAGACGCTTGATCCGGGAAATAGGCGGCGGAACCGAATCGACTTTGACGACAGTATCACGTGCGAAGATTGCACGGTTATCCGTTGTGGTGCCCGCGAACTGATATTGACGACCTTGTGGCAAACCAGCGCCCGCTGCTATGGTATCATTCACACGCACCCTGCGGGAGACCTTGATCGCCGCCGGCTGGTCAATGACTGTTGTGTCATACGGTACCTTGCGGGGGCTTACGCGCGCTACGCGTCGCGTTAACGATGCGATGTTGTAGTGGACAATAATCGGATCGGGATTGTTGCATGGCTTGTCGGTAAACGTGCTCGCCCCCTGTGATCGAAGTGTCACACTCGACCGTCCCACAAGCGACGCTGAATCAAGCGTTACGCTGTATGCGTCTGTCGTGGAGTCGATGAGCACACGTGCCGTGCCGTCCAGTCGCTCGACACGGAGCTTTGGCTGAGGAACTCGGGTCTTTGTCGTTGCGTCAAGAATGTCGACCGCGTAGGTGATCGACCCACGTGTGACGGGGAGAGGCTTTGGGGTGGCTGTCGGCGTCTTGTCCCCACACATCAGCGTCGCTGTTACCGCATAGACATCCAGTCCACCAAATCCAGCAAGCTGCGCGCTGTCTGGTTGCATCTTTGAGAAGTGATTCGATGAGAAGTACAACTCGCGTTGCTCAGCACGCACGTGCGGATACGGAATAAACGGGAACATCTCATCAGATGGCGTGTTCAGCGGACCACTATCTGTTTGAATCTCACGCACAGAAGGTGCGTCAACAACACGGTTGCTCCAGTCGATCTTCAGTGCCGCATCATACAGGTCCATGCTACCCTTACGATCTGACGCAAAGATCAAGTGCGGTGTTGCGTGCACGCAGTACAGGAATGGAGAGTACTCGTTAGAAAGCAGGTTGATCGAGTCGCCTGCCGTGGCAAGGTTAACCGGCTCACTCCAGATGCTATCTCCGATACGGCGGAAACTGTACCACAAGTCTGCATTACCTGATCGCGCGCGTCCGTTACCATCGGTATACTTCGCATTACTGTATGGCGCAGAGAATCCAATCGAAGACTTGCGATCAGAGCTAAAAACGAGCAACTCCATTGAGTCTTTGCGTGCTATTGCTGGATGAGCTTCCCATGATTGCGAGTTCAGCTCGTCGATGCTCCGTATGCGTCCGTTTGTGCGCTGCTCAAAGAGGTCACTTCCACCATGGATAGTACCAGCTGATTGTAGGAAGGTGGCGAGTTGACGCTGCACTGCGGCAGAAACGGCGAAGACCATACTCGAGGAACCTGCACGATCGCCTCGCGCAACTGTGCCTGTGTTACGGACAAGCGATGGTGGCAGTCCATCGGTAGAGCGCGGTTGACGCACCTCACGTGCATCCATGCGCTGGGCACTAACAGGCACTGAGAACACCTGCTCCTTGCCATCTTCATTCGTTGTAAACGTAACATCCGAGTCGCCCCCTTGTCCGTGGGTACTTGGCGCAAAGTCATCACCAAGCCCATTCACGGCAAGTCCCAGGATTGCTGACGGGCGTGTCACTTTGATCTTCTTGGGCTGTGGCGCAGGCGTTGGCTCTTCAACAGTCGAACATCCAACTAACAGCGGGAGCACCACATTCACGATTGCAAACCAACAGACAGACTTATTCACAGTTGTAGCACTGATACGATTCTGAAAACTTAAACGTGATGCGGCGCACAAATGGCGACAATTCACCCTCGCGGACAGCTGACACGAGCACAAAGAACGATGCGCCATTTACGGCGCGGTAGAAGTACCATTCGCCAACCCGCATTTGAATGGTGTAATAGCCGACATCATTGATGAGGGGTGATCGCAGTGCGGGCACGATCGATCCATTACGTGTTGGCCATGACGTAGGATAAAACCACTGCGCGCTCGGTGCTCCATTCTCGGTTACCGTGATCTGCGCAGCGGTTACCTGATTATCGACGTCGGCCGTACCATAGAGTAGTGATCGATCATACAGCGTTTCACAGACTGTGCGCCCTGGATTCGTCTGCATTGTATCGTTGTACGCCGCGATCTCACGTGCGAACACACCAGCGTCATCCGTCATTAACAGCGGGTTCGTTGGTAAGCGATGCAGCCATCCGCGCACACGCACGAATGCAACCGGTGTCGGTTGAAGTGTGATACGATCAACAACCCAATCTCCGGCGATCATGCTATTTGGTGGCGTTTGAAAGCGTGCAGTCGTAATCGCACCGCGCACAGGATAATCCGCGTTGGAGACGATGAATGGTCCGTCTTCGAAACGCTGATCATTCGGCAGATCGCCCGATGAGCGTTCCGTTGATGGGAACTTAAATGTCGCGATGTTAAACGTTGGACTTGGCGAATTACCGTTATAGCGATTGTCAAACTCAGCGAGTGTCGCCTCGCGGACAATCGGCAATGTCGTTGGCTCGAGTGGCTCGGGTTGGTAGCAGCAACACGCTGTCAAACCAACTGCGCATAGAGTGGCAAGGATATGTGTTGTGCGGTTCATCTTAGTACATCACTCCTATGCGCAACTGAAACTGACTTATACGGCGCGTATCCGGGACATTCGCATATCCAAGCATCCGATATGCGTCGCCAACAGCGATGTTTCGATATCCGAGATCGATTTCAAGGTCGAGTTTCGATGTAATTGGAATGTCGAGTCCTGCCCCGAGGCCGAACGTGAGAGGGAGACTCCAATTCAACCCCAATGATCCATCAAGGTTAGCGTCACGAATCGCCGCGACACAATCGTTACATGTCAGATCAAGCGCCATTGCAAGCGCTGCACGTGTGCGCACATCCAATGCCATACCGGCTTCGGCATAGACATAAGGCTTGATACATCCACCAAACAGCTCGGTGATTGGCTCTGGGTCAGCATAGACCGTATCCTTCTTCATCACTACCTCCTGCCAGCGCACCAGACGCTCATACTTGAAGCGAATGTCCTGGCATGGATCAAACACAGATTGCAGGGCAAGAACAGAATCTCGCTTCATCACTGTATCGCGCTGAATGACTGTGTCAGCGATAGCAACAGGTGAATCGGTAACTGCAACAGCGGAATCACTTCGTGGCTTAGCAGGCGTCGTGACGCATGGCAGACGTTGACCCGATACAAAGTGCGGCACCGTATCAACATCCGAAAACGGTGTGATCTCGGGCATTGGTTCGCGCTTCTTTGGAGGAAGCAGCGGAGTGAAATAGTACCGTGCTGTAAGCAGCGCCAGTGGACGAAGCGTAACAGCCAAGTCAGCTATGGATGTAGCTGATTGAGGGATTTCTCCGGCATTGATGGTTGCGATACCCGTTGAGAAGGTCACTCCCGCTACCCAACGCTTCTCTTGTCCGAATCTCCAACCCACAAATGCATCGAGACCAACACCCAGCTTGCCTTGGGTTGCGGGGGCTAGACCATCTGTAAACGCTGCACCGCGGAGTAATCCAGCGATCGCTAAACGTCCGTACATGCGGTCGGCACAGGACAGATCGAGATCAAGTCCTAGCACGAATGGCTCGCAATCACATGGCGGCTCAACCTTTGGCTTCGGGCGAAAACGCTCGCAATCGTAGAGCGTAATTGGAAGCTCGCGTATCTGTGGAATGTTCTTCGTGACATGAAACGACTCAACGAGATTGATCCCGCGCTTGTCATCCGTTATCATGCCATCGAATAGCGACGGAAGCAGCTCGATATCACTCAACGGGATCGCGATGCGCTCTGGAGAAACCGTTGCCCCAGCAAGGTCACGGAACATCCACACTGTGTCGTATCGATTCTCTCGTTCATTCGCGATGATCGTTACACTCTCAACAACTCCGCGCAGTGTTTTACCATCACGGCTCACGCCAGATGAAGAAAGGCGCATGTACTTTGCCGCAGCATCACTCTTGATGCGCACAGCATCTTCGTATTCACTTGTTTCGTCAATGCGCTTAATCTCCTGAACCTGTTGTGTTGAGGGACAGGCTGTCACGATCAATGCAAGTGCGATAACTCCGAACGCATGAAGAATTCTCATTTCTTACCTCCCAAAGGGAAGTTGATAGAGACAGCTGCCGAGAGACCACTCAAATGAGGTCGATCCAAATCACGCAGCATGTTCATGGCCGTGTAGCGGAGTTGCACATCAATGAACCAATCGCAACACGGATTAGCGTAGTTGAAGAGGTACCCAACCTCGAGCGATCCTGGCATGCCGACGACACCCTCGTCGTCATTACCCACAATCACGGACAGACCAGTACCAAGCGCTCCATAGAGCGGAAGTGTTGTGGAGCCCCATGGGAACCAGCGCATATGTGCTTGCACAGCTACGGCATCATTCCAGTAAGGATCTAACACGGTCAGACCGTCCTCTTCGAAGAGCCGTGTGTAGCCAAGTGAAAACATCGGCCACACATTGCAATAGCGATGAACACCGTACTGTGCGAATGCCTGCACACCGAACTGCGTCACGGGCGCTAGCTGCGTCGTGGGCAGCGTGCCTGCTAGACCCCCACCTAGGAATGTTTGTCCGCGAGCTGCGTAGACGATGCCGCACATACCCACGACTGCGAATAGGACTACCCGCATACCCCAACTACTTCTCGTACTCAAAGGCCCCTCATCCCCAAGTAATCATAAATGCTGTTCACGCACATGCAGGTGAACAGCGATGTGCAATCTCCCACATTCGAGCATGTGCAGTGCAGCCATACCACATTTTTACCACTCATGACAACGCAGTGACATGATCACTTGCTAAAGTAGTATGCAATGCGACGTATTATGGCGCATACCTCGCCCCCTTCGCTCACCCTTCGCTGCGCTCGGGTGCCTGCCCTGAGCGAAGCGAAGGGATGACGCGAATGGGCCTGCCCTGAGTGTAACGAAGGGATGACACTTGGAGCCCCTTACTGCTCTTCGTTCTTCCGCAGCTTCTCGTAGAAACTGGTGTCGCTTAACACATGCTCCCAGTGCACTGGGTTGCGGCATGCGGTGTCGTGCACGAGCGTGTTGTGGTAGTAGCCGTTGGGGTCGATAGCATAGGTGCATCCATCGAGCACGTAGTAGTCTAACATCATGGAGTCGCGCGCGGCACGCTCGATGCGCTCCGTTTGT
>CANGZU010000039.1 GCA_947458785.1 Ignavibacteria bacterium | reverse complement strand
CCGTCGCCCTTGACCACTGTTCCGCGCACGGCATAGGCACTGCCGAGCATTGTTGCCGCTGCTTCTACGTCGCCAGCCTTCAATGTCTTGCGAACGAGCGTGCTGCTGACAACGATTCCGTCTGTCTCGAGCGGCGGGATTCGTTCGACCGTAAACCCCAGCTCTGCTCCAAGATGTCGCAACAGCTCTTCATTACCGCCACGGTCTTTACCAAAGGCATGATCGTGACCAATGAAGAAATGTTGCACATCAATCATTGAGACAAGCTCGCGGATAAATGTATCGGCAGACTTCTGAGCGAACTCGAGCGTGAACGGGATCACGATTACATCGTCAACACCAACAGCCGATAAGCGTTCGCACCGTTCTTCAATTGAGCTAAGTAGTGAAAGGGGATCGCGACCGGGCTTTGCGAGAACGATCTGCGGGTGTGGGTCGAAGGTTACCACGACCACCCGAAGCCCCTCGGCATCTGCCAGTGAGCGCATTAACGAAATCACACCTTGGTGCCCGAGATGCACGCCATCAAATGTTCCTACGGTGATGCAGGCCTTTTGCTCATGCGGCCAGTCCGTTTGTCCGAAGTGGAAGATGTTCATGCCGCAACCTCAGGTGAGAGCGCTTCACGAATCTCGCCGATTGTTAGGGCTGCATCGGCCGAGAACCCGCCGCTCTGAGCACGGCGCAGTGTCCAGACATATCCACCACAACCGAGCATCTGTCCGAGATCACGCGCAATGGAACGTATATACGTTCCCTTTGAACAGGTGATTCTGCAGGAGACATGAGGCCAATTGACGACCACATCTGCAATGCTGTGAACTGTTACCTCTCGAATCTTCGGCGTAAAGTCTTTGCCTTCCCGCGCGAGATCGTACTGGCGCTTCCCTTGGTGCCTGATGGCACTGAACGCAGGGGGCGTCTGTTGGATTGTTCCAACAAACGTTCTGAGTGCAGCCTGAATTGCACCAACATCAGCAGGCTCACATTCCCGTTGCTCAACATCTCCACCACGATCATCGGTTGTCGAAGTGGCACCGAGAATGATATCAACGTCATAGACCTTTACGTCTTCCTGCAAGGAAGCGATGTCTTTGGTTGCCTTACCGAAACAGAGCACCAATAGCCCTGTGGCCAAAGGATCCAGCGTTCCAGCATGCCCCACACGTTTGATGCGTGTCATGTTGCGAACCTTAGCAACGCAATCAAACGAAGTCCACGTTTCTTCTTTGTCAATGAGCGCGACAGCACCAACCGTATTCGCTTGCTCCAACCATTGATCAATACTCTTGATAGAAGATCGATCAAGTATCATTCGTTCATTCGTCGTTGTTACCATCACCGTCTTCTCGATCTACGTCAGCTGGACGCACACGATCAAGGATTGCCTCGATGCGCTGTGCCCTGTCCAGAGAATCGTCGATATAGAATTTGAGTTGCGGAGTATACCGCAACCGCACGGACTTGGCCAATTGATGTCTCAGACGCCCCGTCTCGTGTTCTTCGAGATGGTCGAGTACCTCTGCCGGTGAACGACGTCCACCAAAGACACTGAGGTACACACGTGCAAGTTGCAGGTCCGCAGACAAACGAATCTCGGTCACCGAAATGAACCCTGCTGAGAGTTCTTCGGCGATCGTACGGAGGGGGCCGGCAAGCGCCTTTTGGATCTCTCCGGCAACTCGTTCTGTGCGAATCGACACTTTTACGTTAGCTTCCGTTTCACTTCAACTGTCTTGTAGCCTTCAATGATGTCGCCAACTTCAAGGTCATTAAAGCCATTAACGCCTATACCGCATTCGTAGCCTGAATCAACCTCGCGGACGTCATCCTTGATGCGCTTGAGAGAGGCAAGCGTACCCTTGTAGATCTCAAATCCATCGCGAAGCACACGCACCTTATCGTTACGTGTGATCTTGCCGTTCTGGACATAGCATCCGGCAATAGTACCGAGCTTACTGATCTTGAAGATCGCGCGGACTTCCACGGTAGATGTGATTTCTTCCTTGATGTCTGGCGTAAGCATACCCTCAAGTGCCAACTGTACTTCGTTGATACAGTCGTAGATGATCGAGTATAGACGCACGTCCACATTTTCCGCTTCCGCAAGCTTGCGGGCGGCAGGGGGCACGTTGATCTGGAAACCAACAATCACCGCATCGGATGCCGATGCAAGCATGATGTCGCTTTCGGAGATTGCACCTACACCGCGATACAGAATGCGAACCTTGACTTCTTGAGTTGAGAGCTTCTGCAATGAGTCGGACAAGGCTTCGACCGAACCGCTCACGTCTGCGCGAACGATCAATCGTAGTTCCTTGACGCCACCCTGCTGAATCTGTGCAGAGATGTCGTCGAGTGTAATGTGGCGCATTCCACGGAACTGTTGTTCACGGCGCAGCTGCTGACGTCGTGTTGCCACGTCGCGAGCTTCTGCATCCGTCTCCATTTCCAACAGGATGTCGCCCGCATTCGGCAATCCATCAAAGCCAGTAACCTGGGCAGGTATGGATGGTCCAGCCTGATCCATACGTTGGCCGCGCTCATCAAACATGGCACGAACACGTCCGGCAAACTGACCGCAAACAAAGATGTCGCCAACGTTGAGTGTTCCTGTTTGGACCATGACAGTAACCACATTACCGCGCCCCTTATCAACATGAGCTTCGATAACTGTTGCTTTTGCCTTGCGGTCTGGGTTAGCCTTCAGATCGAGCAGGTCTGCTTCGAGAAGGATCTTCTCGAGAAGCGTTGGAACGTTCAGACCTGTCTTTGCTGAAACTTCTGCCACCTGGAACTTACCGCCCCAGTCTTCTACCAGAACGCCGTGATCGGCAAGTTGCTGGCGAATGCGATCCGGATTGGCGTCCGGTCTATCGACCTTGTTGATTGCTACAACGATTGGTACGCCAGCCGCCTGTGCGTGCGAGATAGCTTCCACCGTTTGAGGCATGACGCTGTCATCGGCAGACACCACAAGAACCACAATATCTGTTACCTGAGCACCTCGAGCACGCATGGCCGTAAAGGCTTCGTGACCTGGCGTATCGAGGAAACTGATGGAACGTCCATCAGGCAGTTCTACTCGATAGGCACCAATGTGCTGAGTGATACCACCCGCTTCACCAGCAACAACGTTCGCGTTGCGGATATAGTCAAGAAGCGATGTCTTACCGTGGTCAACGTGACCCATGATCGTCACAATCGGCGATCGTGGCTCAAGTGTCTCTGGTGCATCCTCTTCCTCTTCAACGACCATGTCTTGCTGATCATCAACAAAAACTACTTCAAACCCGTAGTCAGACGCAATCAGCGTGATCGTGTCCTTGTCGAGTCGTTGGTTGATGGAAACCATCAAACCAAGGCCCATACACTTCATGATGATGTCTGATGCCGTAACACGCATCAGGTTGGCAAGGTCTGCCGTTGTAACAAACTCAGATAAGCGGAGGATCGAACTTTCACGTGCGATCTCTTCCTGACGGATAGCTTCCTTCTCCTCACGCTCGAGACGCTTGCGCATGCGCAGCTTGGCACGACCACCGGATGGGGCATATTCCATACCAGAGAGTGTCTGCCGAATCGCCCGCTCTACATCCGAGTCCGACACCTGGGTACGCATACCCTTTGTGTTGGCCTTTTTCTTTTTGTCAACCTTTTTCGCAGCAGGAGTAGCGTTAGGTCCGAAGTTCGGACGACTGCGATTATCCGACTGTTGCTGCTGTCCGCCCGGGCCGCCACCTTGCTGTGGTCCACGACCACGAACGAGTGCGTCTCCAATAGCCCCGCGACGTTGATCACCACCACCACCGGATGGACGTCGATCATCACGCTTCGGACGTGGTGCAGGCTTCGGAGCAAGATCGATCTTACCCACAACGGTAAGACCACGAAGCTTTGCACCTTCACCCGGCTTGTATTCAACTTCGATAACACCCTTGCGACGACGCTTGGCTTTCTTTTCTTCGCTGTCAGCAGCATCATCCCCGGCAGCTGTCTGAGCAGGTGCTGCTTGTTCACCAGTTGCTGCAACAGGTTGCACTGGCGCTTGCACCGATTCAGGTGCTGCGGCCGGCGTCGGCACCTCTGCTGGAACAGGCTCGACTGCTTTAGGCTCGGCCATCGCAACAGGTTTAGCTGCCTCTTTTTGCCCCTTCTTCGACTTTGCAAACTTCTCGGCTGCTTCATCGATCTTCTCGAGCTCTTCTGCCTTTGAAAGATCAATAATCACCCCAACGGTTGGCCCCTCAGGCTTACCTGCAGGCTCTGCCACTGGCTCCGGTTCTTGCTGCGGCGCCTCTTCAGCAGCTGGCGCAGGCTCTGTGTACTCAGGGACCTCGACAGCCGGCTCTGGAGCAGCCACGACCGTCTCGGCAACCGGCGCTGGTACGTGCTCATGCGCATCGGCTGGGCGCTCAAGGCGCTCTTCGATCTCGCGCTCGCGCTCGTGCGCTTCCGCAATTGTGTCGATAGACACAGCATTGCCCTGCTCAAGATGACTCTTGCGCACGGCTTGCTGGCGTTGGACTTTCTCGCGCTGCTTTTGCGCAGACTTGAGTTCCTTCGCGAACTTTTCGATAACGAGATCCAACTGATCATCGGTCAACACAGTCGTAGCCTTGTTGTCGAGCTTATGTCCCTTCGACGCCAGGTACTCTACGATTGCATCACGACCAATGTTGATCTGACTCGCAACCTTAAAAAGTTTATTTCCGGTAGAACCAGCCATACAACCTTCGGTTATTCATCACCTTGTTCATTAGAAGCATCAGATGCATCTTCTTCGACAACATCTTCTACCTCTTCTTGTTCGTACACTTCAGGAGTATCCTCCGCGTACGAATCTGCTATATCATCGTCTACTGCCGACGTGCTCGGTGTGTTACGAGCCAGATCTGCATCTTCGAGTGCGATGAGATAGTTTTGATCTTCTCGCTCTTCAAACTCTTCAAGCATCACACGACGGATTCGTACGATCACATCCTTCGCAAGGATCGCAAGAAGCCCCATCGGATCAGCTTCCAAAAACTCACGCGCAGTATCAATACCAGCGCGAATGAGCTTATCAAACATCTCACGACCAATCTCATCACGGAATTCGATGAGTTCAATGTCCTCGGCGCCTTCTTTCACAAGCGAGAGCGAATAGCCCGTCAGCTTGGATGCAAGACGAACATTCTGCCCCTGCTTGCCGATGGCAAGAGAAACCTGATCATCCGGTACGATTACTACTGCCTGACGTCCATCCTCACTGATCTGTACGTCGCGCACCTTCGCTGGCGAGAGGGCACGAGCAATGAAGAGTCTCGGGTCTTCCGTGAATTCGATGATGTCGATATTCTCGTTTCCAAGCTCACGTACGATAGAGTGGATACGAATACCCTTCATACCAACACATGCGCCAACCGGGTCTACGCGTTCGTCGAACGAGGTTACCGCAACCTTGGCACGTTCGCCGGGTTCACGGGCGATCGCACGAATCTTGATGATTCCATCGAAGATCTCCGGGATCTCCTGTTCGAAGAGACGGGCCATAAACGAATCATCGGCTCTTGACAGGATCAAGTCCGGCAGACCAGTTGCGCCCCCTGATCGGCGCACTTCCTTCAGGATTGCCTTAACCTGCTGATTCTTCTTGAGGCGCTCTGTCGGGATCTGCTCTTCACGTGGAAGACGCATCTCGACCTTGTTGTGCATCACAAGAATGTTGTTGGGACGAACTTGGTAGATCTCACCAATGATCACCTCGCCAACACGCTTTGCATACTCATCGTAGACGTTATCCTTCTCAACATCACGAATGCGCTGGTTCAGATTCTGAATGGCCTGCGCAATGAGTCGACGTCCAAATGAGTCTGCAATGTTTTCAAGCGTGATTTCTTCGATGTGCTCATCGCCGACCTCCGGCTCTTCACCTGTTTGTTCACGCACTTCTTCAGCAGAGATCTGGAGCTCCGGATTTTCAACCTCCTCTACGATCTCGCGCATGAGGTAGATTTCGATGTCGCCCTTCTCCATGTTCACGATGATGTCGAAGTTCGACTCAAGGCCGTACTTCTTACGCACCATCGCAGAGAGCGTCTCTTCAACGATGCCTTGGAGAAGGTCGCGGTCGATACTTTTCTCGCGCGCCATCTCATTGAAGGCCTCAATGATGAGCTTCTTGTTATCTACTGCCTGTTTGACTTTTCGACGTGCCATGTTGTTCGTCTCCATGACGAATAGGAGTCGCCCCCTACCCTTTAGAACGTGATCAACACCTTCGCCTCTTGCACATCCTCAACAAGGATCGTGACAAGGGGCTTGGGTTCCTTTTTCGATTGTTTCGGCTGGACATCCAGTCCCGCGTCGTCGGCCCGCACAAGCGCGCCTTCTACAACGGAACCATCGGCGCGTACAACACGAACCGTACGCCCAGCATGTTTTGTTAACTGCCAAAGAAACTTCACTGGAGCCTCGGCACCGGGTGAAGACACATCGACCGCCCGAAGGCGGCCGGCAAATTCATCGTCTTGCAGCCGCTCGTCAATGCCGCGGCTAACATCTCGACAGTGATCATGGGTCACTCCTTCGAGCGTGTCAATAAAGACATCCAAAATCAGCTGTCGTGCCTGGCCCCGCATAACGACATCAATAAGGGTCACTCCTGCATCGTTGCACGAATCAACAATCACAGTCCGGATCCGATCCGGCAACGTTTCCTTCATACTGTCCCTCTCATAGAGGCATCGTCATACGTGTGCACAAACGAAAAGTGGGCGAAATCGCCCACCCTTCGAATTCGATTACAAATATACGGAGAAACTTGTCAAGAAAACGCGCTCAGCCCCGTGATGTCCTGTCCGAGGATCAGTGTGTGCATCTCGTGCGTGCCCTCGTAGGTCTTGACGGACTCCAGATTTGCAGCATGACGCATGATCGGGTACTCATCCAGGATACCATTAGCCCCATGGATCTCGCGAGCCATACGGGCAATCGTGAGTGCCATTTCGCAGTTGTTTCGCTTGGCCAGCGAAACTTGCTGTGGACGTAAGTTCCCGGATTCCTTGATCTTACCGAGACGCCAGCAGAGAAGCTGCGCCTTGGTGATCTCGTTAAGCATCAGAACAAGCTTTTCTTGAATCATCTGGTAGCCAGCAATCGGCTTGCCAAAGGTTATACGGCTCTTGGCATAATTGAGGGATGAGTCGTAACAGGCCATAGCCGAGCCCACGACACCCCAAGAAATGCCATAACGAGCCTGTGTAAGGCATGAAAGTGGTCCTCGTAGACCCTCTACACCCGGAAGGATACTATCCTCAGGCAGCTCTACATCTTGGAAGACAAGCTCAGAAGTTACCGAAGCACGAAGCGAGTGTTTACCTTTCATCTCAGGTGCGGTAAAGCCCTTCATGCCCTTTTCAACGAGGAATCCGCGCACCACGCCGTCGAGCTTGGCCCATACAACGGCAACATCGGCCAGCGTACCATTGGTGATCCACATCTTGGCTCCGTTGAGCAGGAAGCCCCCTTCAATCTTCTTTGCATTGGTGACCATCGAGGCTGGATTCGAACCCGCATCTGGTTCTGTAAGACCAAAGCAGCCGATTGCATCGCCAGCGGCCAGACGAGGCAGCCATTTGCGCTTCTGCTCTTCCGAACCGAAGGCATAGATCGGATACATCACAAGTGAGCTCTGTACCGAAGCAAACGAGCGGATACCGGAATCGCCACGCTCGAGTTCCTGCATAGCCAGACCGTAGCACGTGCTGTTGAGTCCAGCACAACCATACTCCTGCGGCAGTGTGATGCCGAAGAGTCCAATCTCGGCCATTTTCTTCACAAGGTGCATCGGGAACACGCCTTCGCGGGCGCTGTGCTCGATGATTGGCAGCACTTCGTTATCGACGAAGTCGCGCACCGTCTGACGAACAAGTTTCTCTTCTTCTGTCAAGAGTTCGTCGATGTTGTAGTAGTCTGGATGTTGGAATGACATGATATCTGCCGTGCTGAAAATGTGTGTTCGAATACTGGAACAACGAAATTACGGAATGAGTGCCCTTGGTCCGTAAGTTTGGTCGCCCCATCTGCATGGGGCTCTTTTGTTGAAAGAGTTAAGGCCCGCTCAATGAACCAAGCACACTCCGATTCGAGCGCAAACGCTACCTCAAAGTCGCGCCTGATGGCACTTACCATTGCAGCGGTTGGCGTTGTCTTCGGCGATATTGGCACGAGCCCCCTGTACGCTCTCAAAGAGTGCTTCTCACCCCATTACGGTCTGCCACATGGCGAAATGGAGATCAAGGGCATTCTGTCACTGATCTTTTGGTCGCTAACTCTCATCATCGGTGTCAAATACCTGGCCATCATCATGCGCTTCGGCAACAATGGCGAAGGGGGCATTCTGGCGCTGATGGAGCTTGTAACGAAGTTCAAAAGCAAGCTGATCAAGCGCACGGCCATTGTTGTGATGGGGCTGTTTGGCTCTGCATTGCTCTACGGCGACGGCGTTATAACACCGGCCATTTCCGTTCTTTCTGCAATTGAGGGTCTAACGGTTGCAGCTCCATCCAATGATCTCGGCTATCGAACCAGCGTACCTACCGCCAATCAGCTTTCTGCCTATGGTTACACCTACGGCGTACTGATCGATAGCATAGACCCAAAGGGGAAAATGGCCGAAAATGAGATGCACAAGGGCATGCTCATTGTCAAGGTCAATGGGAAAGACATCTATGCTCCAGACTCACTAACACGCATCATTTCGTCGAACAGCGGAGACGATCTCCCGTTCACGGTTATCAATCGAAGCGGCGAAGAAGAGACTAAGATCATCGACACTCCGAATTCAAATCGCTTTATCGTTCCGATCACACTGGTTATTCTTTTTGGGCTATTCTTTATTCAGAAGTACGGAACTGCCAGCGTAGGCAAGATCTTTGGTCCGTTTATGATGGGTTGGTTCGGATTGCTTGCGATACTGGGCATCGTAAGCATTAGCAAGACACCCGACATCCTATGGGCCATGAATCCATACCATGCTCTGACATTCTTCGTGCATCATGGATTTCTGGGTTTTGCGGTTCTTGGCAGCGTCTTCCTGGTGGTCACTGGTGGCGAGGCCCTCTATGCGGACATGGGGCACTTCGGCCGCACGCCGATCATGCGGGGTTGGTTCTACTTTGCCTACCCTGCGTTGCTGCTGCAGTACTTCGGACAAGGGGCTCTGCTGCTGCGCGAAGGTTCGAACCCGGCTACACTGGCTAACCCATTCTTCCACATGGTGCCGTCTTGGGGCGTTCTACCTCTGGTCATCATCTCAACGGGAGCAACAATCATCGCCTCACAAGCTGTGATCTCCGGTTCATTTTCACTTACGTGGCAGGCACTGCAGCTCGGATACCTACCACGTCTTAAGGTCATGCATACGTCGAGCGAAGAGCGTGGTCAGATCTATATCCCAACGATCAACTGGCTGCTCTTCATCTTGTGCGTGGTGCTCGTGGTTACTTTCGCGTCTTCTGGTGCTTTGGCCGCCGCCTATGGTATCGCCGTTACATCTACAATGGTCATCACCACCATCCTGGCATGGTTGGCAATGCGGAATATCCTCGGATGGAGTCAGCTGGCGGCAACCTCAGTGAGTATGGTGTTCCTTGTTATCGATGTTGCATTTGTTTCTGCAAACGGACTCAAGTTCTTCCACGGCGGATATGTGCCGATTGTTCTTGCATGCATAGTGTTTATGGCCATGGTAACATGGCATACGGGAAGAAGACTGCTGCAGCAGGCCATCGAGCGAACCAGCAAGCCCCTTGCTGATGTTCTTAACGAACCCAATAGATGGCACGAGCATGTTGCCGGCACTGCGATCTACATGACGCAGACCATTGGCAATGCACCAAGAGCACTTGTGAGCAACCTAACGTACAACAGAGTCCGGCACGAGTGTTTGGTGTTTCTTTCCGTAGAGATCACTGCGAATGCTCGCGAGCGGGGCGTAGGCGACCCTCGTGCACGCTACGACGTCAAGGAAATCAAGGGCCACACGAGCATATACACAGTCAATGTGCGATATGGCTTTATGGATCAGCTCGACATTATGGCTGATCTAAAGTTTCTACCTGAGCTCGATGTTATGGTAGATGTAACCGACGCAATCTTTGTTCTTGGGCATGAGACGATTTCGATCAGGGATGGCAAGAACATGGCAAAATGGCGTAAGGAGATCTTTGTGTTCCTGCATCGCAACTCGCGTACACCAGCATCATACTTCGGCATTCCAACAAAGCGTACGCTAGAGTTGGGTGCTCATATCGGGATATAAGCCCCTACATCTTGAACTGGTACGATGCACCAAGGCGCATGCCTCTGCCCACGAGCCATCCGATGTTCTGCTCCGAAGCCCCGCTGACAACTCCTGCTGGAAACGCAATCGTTACGGGCTGACGTACGTTGTACGTTAGTTCAATGACAAACCGTCCATCCCCTGCTGGCGCAGACAACGCCACGCCGAACTGCCCACCAAACCCTGTTTGCCCGTCAAACATGACCGTGGACTGTAGCGGATTGTTGCCTCTATCTGCCTCAGGTATCCTTGAGTAGTCAGCCACCTGAGTTAGCGACAGTATACGATCGATATTGATGCCAAACTGGAAGAGCATACGCGTTCCTATCGTATCAAGATCGAGTACCGGAAAACGTATTCCTGCGCCTGCCTCTATGGAGGTGGATTCGAGTGTGGTGATGATAACCGGCGTCCCACCAGGCACATCAACAACATTTAGCTTTCCAACGAAGCCGCCGGGTGGTTTTGAGAATGCGGTAATGTAGCCACCGTTCTCAATTCGATGGTGCAGCGTAATCATGTACTCTGCCGCAGTAGTTGTTCTGCGAGCAAACTGCACGCCCGCGGAGTAGCGGGTTGGCGTTCCATACGTTGCTACATCCGTGGAGACAGAGGTGCTCATGGTTGTTGTGACCATTGGTCCAAAGAACATGGACTGCGCAGAAGAACAAAGCGTCGTTACCACGAACATGATAACGACGCTGATGTAGTTGTTGACGTTGTTCATACGTCGAATTTACGTCGACTTAGGATTCTGGCATCTGCACCGAGATGGCCTGCTTTGATCCATCACCGTTCTTGATAACAAACATCACACCGTCTCCCGGACTCTTTGTGGAGATAATCCTCTTGAGCTGACTCGGAGAGGAAACCTCCTTACCATCAGCCTTGAGTATCACGGTGTTCGATCGCAATCCACGATAGGCCATTCGTCCGGTACGCTCGACCTTTGATACATAGACACCCTGGCTGACGCCGAAAGATGACTTTTGTTCTCCGGAAAGGGGCGACACAGAGAACCCAAGATCTTTGAATGCCACTGGTTCGTTGACGTCGAACTGCTCTTCATCGCTTGATCGGGCATCAATGGATGCAACATCGGAATCACTCGGCGCCTTGAGTTTAACAGTCTTCGAAATCTCACGGCCATCCCGCCAGATCTTCAGGTTGACCTTGTCGCCCGCTCGGCGGAGCACGATCTCATTCTGGAGCTCATTCGAACTCTTGACAGGGCGTCCATCAACGTCCAAGATCACATCTCCAGCCTCGACGCCAGCTGCTTCAGCAGCACCACCCTTGACAACTTTGTTCACGTTGACACCGGCAACCTTTGGCAAGCCAACGGCCTTTGCAGATGCTTCGTCTACACTCGTGATCTCAACACCGATGTATCCGCGCTCGATTTTTCCATCATCGATAATATCCAACACCACACTGCGCATGATGTCAACGGGGATTGCAAAGCCATACCCCGCATTCATGCCTGTGCGGGATGCAATCGCCGTGTTGATGCCGATAAGGCTTCCATTGAGGTTGAACAAGCCCCCTCCAGAGTTGCCCGGATTGATGGCCGCATCTGTTTGGATGAAGTTCTCGATAGCATAGCGGTTGCGCTCATTTGTTAGTTCGTTCGTGCCTACAATGCCGATTCCACGACCAAGTGCAGAAATGATACCGGTTGTAACTGTAGACTGCAGGCCAAGCGGACTTCCAACGGCTACGACCCATTCGCCGATGCGAATATCAGCGCGCTGTGCAAGGTGGGTCGGCAAGAAGCGCCCATCGATTTTGAGCACAGCAAGATCCGTCAGCGGGTCGCGTCCAACCAAACGTGCCTTGTATTCTTTGTTGTCCGTGGTTGTCACGGTGATTCCACCCTCCTTGGCCGACTCTACCACGTGATTGTTCGTGACAATGTATCCGTCTGCTGTAAGGAGCACACCGGAACCAGCAGCATCTCGTTCGCGTGGAGAGGATTCTTCCTCTTCACTTCCGTCAGGCGAGAAGAACGGTCCAAAGCGGCGAAACAGCTCTTCCATACCATCAAGTCCACGCGCCGCCTTCTTCTGGTCGATCTTCACCGAAATCGAAACCACTGATTGTGTAACGGCACCGGCAACGTTTGCGAACTGATCGTTTAAGAGCTTAACTGCCGGCGGAGCCGGAGTCGGAGGAGCTCCTGCACCCAGCGAGACATCGCTGGCAAAAAGCTGTTCAATCGCGTGTGATGAGAACGAGGTCATCAGGATGACCCCTACGACAACTCCGATGCCGACAAGGGAGATCGCTGTAAAGAGAGATCGTCGAGACATAGTCCATTGCTCCGGTAGAATAACAATCGTCAGTATGGTATGAAGTGACGAAGAGATTTTCGGTCTATTGCGAAACTCCTGCTACCGGAGGAAAAACCGCAGTTTGCGGAAAAACGTTTCCTCCATGAGCTCCTTGCGGCGCTCAGCACCCCAAAGTTCGATATCGGGAACAGACGAAGATGCATCTAATGCGATTGCTATTTCTGCAGCGCCGATCGCAACGTGGAGATCACGAACCACCGACTGTTGCCGCCGATCAAGCCCCTCGGCGATGCGCAGAATGGATGCCAAGACAAGCACAACGTTCTGCTCCTCCTGACTCATTGCGGAGAATGCGGCGTGCTTCTTCTTTGGATGGCTCTTGCGATGGTAGCGGGCTATGCTGGCAATGAGCTCTGTCTCGGTGCTTGTGAACCCTGGCATGGCCGAGTTCCGAATGATATACTCACTGTGCTTGTGATGCTGATCGGCCGAAATGTGATATCCGACATCATGCAGCAATGCTGCTGCTTCGAGAAGCTCGCGCTCTTTGTCGCCCATTCCATGCAATGGCATGAGTTGATCGAATAGACGCACGCTAAGTGTCTTGACATGATCGGCATGACGTCTGCGAACACGATAAAGATCACAGACATGCTGTACGCTCTGATAACGTAATGGCGTTAGGTGATGCCGAAGATCCATCTCCCGCTGCTGCTGCACTGTATCAAAGACAATACCCTCCCGCAGCGCATATCCGGAAACCGTCATCTCTCGAATGTTGAGTCCTCGTATCGCCTGCTCAAGAATCAGTGCCCCGGCAACAATTACATCGGCACGCTTGGGATCCATACCTGGGATCTCGAGTCGTTGGGCTACCGTTGGGGATCCCACGATGCGATCAACAACTGCGAAGATCTCATCGTCGCTCATGACCAAGCCATTCAAGCTCTCTGGCACCTTTGCGCGTTTTGCAGCCACCATGGAAGCAACTGCTGTTACCGTGCCAGAGCATCCGATTGCCCGCTGAAACCCATACTGCTGATGCGTCTGAAAGACAGTTGCCCATTCGCCACGGATCATCTGACGACATTCGCGAACCTGCTCGGGTGTGACAACAGGGGTTGGAAAAAACCGCGTTGTTAACCGGAGGTGCCCAAGCTTTGATGAGTCGATGTTCAGTGGTTCGCCGGCTTGACCAATTACGGTCTCGGTAGAGCCCCCTCCAATGTCGATCACAAAGACGCGTTCGTTACGAATCGGCAGGGCGTTTATCGCGCCAACGTAGATCAGTCGGCCTTCTTCTACACCCGGAATCACATCGATATGAATTCCAGATGCATCGTAGACACGTCGAACAAACTCATCCTTGTTGAGCGCCTCGCGCACAGCACTTGTTGCAATTGCACGAATCGATGCGTCGTGCCGGCGCGCTTCATCTGCAAATCGAACAAGGGCGCGCACACCACGGTCCATGGCCTCATTCGAGAGTCGCTTCATGTCGTTTGCAGACGAACCAAGACGGACCATGTCTTTGTCACGAGCATGGATCTGCATGATGCCATGATCGCTCACGCTTGCGATGACCATATGAAACGAGTTCGTTCCAATGTCGATCGCTGCTATCCGCTGCTGAGATGATGGTAGTGTTATGCTCATGTGCGCATCAAAGATACCATGTGTATCTTACCGCCGAATGCGTAGAATCCTCATGATCCTTGCGATCGCAGTTGTTGGCTTTATCCTGCTGTCTCCATTCTTCATGGGGTTCGTCCGACGTATGACCGGACGCAGCCCAAAGGAGTAGTGTAAACCAACAACGGCCACCCATATTCTGGGTGGCCGCTGCGGCGTTCTGTTCACGATCGGTGTGTTATTGCGCTACAGATATTGGGAGGGTTACTGTAGAACGCACACCTGTGATCGTCAGGAAGTAAACTCCCGATGCAAGGTCTGCCGTAATGAGCTTGAACTCATACGTACCGGCACGCTGTGCTTCGCGAGATAGGAATGTTGAGACCAATGCACCAGTAGCATCGCTCAAGCGCACATCAACAACGTCATCAGATCCAAGGATATAGCGAATTGTCGAAGCTGATGTTGACGGATTCGGGTATGCCGTTGCTGTCATGCCGGCTGCAACTTCTTCGTTGACACTTACAGGGCTCTTTGCTTTGTATTCCTTGTTGACAGGATCATACTCTGTCCACTCAGCATCCCAGCGCTCAAGACCGAATGCGCCGCGGAAGTCAACACGCTCAAAGAATGCATCAGCGGCGTTGCCGTTAAATGCCGCACCTGTCGCAAGTGGAGAAGCACTCTTGATGGCCGGGTTAAACTCAACGCCAACGGCGAATGGGTTTTCCATCATCGCCGGATTCGGTGATGACTTGTCAACAACGTTGCCATACTCTGCCTTGGCAAGCCAGTTTGCATCAAGACCGGCAGGAGGTGTTCCGCCTGCGAGTGTTAGTACCGTCCCCTTCACACCATACCATGCATTGTTGCGAATCTGAATTGTGTCACCAGCAGCGGCAACCATGGTTGGAACCTGTGCAAATTCAAATCCACGTGGCCATCCAACGAAGACAGAGTTGTGTATCGACTGACGTGAGTTGCGGCGAATCTGCGCTGCAGCACCATACCGTGAGCTATACTGGTTTGCACCTGATCCAGGCGTCCAGCTCGTGTCTTGCAGCGGACCAATACCCGTGACGTTTGAGAAGATTGCAGAAGTAAGGGGCTTGTTGTACGATGCTTGAGCGTCGTTGTCTGATTCGAAGACCTGTGATGTCGAAACATCAGCTACTGTGCGGAAACGCTGTGCTACAGCAAACTGCACCTTGCCACTGAAACCGTTATCTGTGTCGAAGTCGTCGTCCAGGATGCCTGTTGAAACCAGACGCTTGGCGTTAACCGTACCACCAAACCACTCAAAGCCGTCGTCGTTTCCGTAGGATACTTGAACGTTCTCGATCATCGTACCGCGTCCAACACCACCCATTGTAAGAGAGTTTAGCTCTGAGTTCGGCTGCGTTGCAATTCCTGCAAACTCGATTCGCACAAACTTCAGGATGCCGCTGTTATCATCGTCATCCGTACCACCATACCATCCCTTACCACCCGGAGTCTGGTCGGCAACGCCGCCCTCAAGGGCTGCTTGTCCGGCAGGCTGATTTACACGGGCCTTACCACAGATCAGGATTCCACCCCAGTCGCCGCGTGAGCGCTGACCTGGTACGGCACGACTTGTAAAGACAATTGGGTCCTTCGCTGTGCCTTCGGCAATGATCTTCGCACCACGGTTGATGACCAAAGCAGAGTTGTTACCTGGTTCATCACCAACAATGATCGTTCCCTTTTCTACTTCAAGCGTAGCACCGTCGTTGACGTAGACGTAGCCTTTGAGACCATAGATCTTCGTGTTGCTCAACTTTGTGTTCTTCGTGATCTCACCCTCAAGAACGGAATCAACAACGATTGGTGCTGGCGCAGTCACTGTGAACGGAGCATCGTTAATGTCTGTCTTGGTTGTATCACTCAGCAGAACCATACGGATGTATCCAGTTTGCGTTTGATCTGCTGGACGGAACACAACGCCCCCTGCAAGACGACCACGACGTGTGGCACTGTCGAGAACGTTATTCAGGCCTGGTAGAGCAGCCCAAGGTCCGTTCGGACTCTTGCCATATTCAAAACGCCAACGCTGACGGAACGTATTTGTTGTGTCCCACGTAATGTCGACTGATTGACCAACACGGAATGCCCTGTTGTTTGTGCCCGGTTCGATAAGGCGAACTACTGGATCTTTCGGTACCGGGGCAGCGATCTCGATTGGGTTGTCACTTACATCAAACGTTGCTGGATCATTCACAAGCGACATCTTGATATAGCCGGTCTTCGTTACCACGTTAGGTGCTGTAAAGCCATTTGTAAGTTGACCACGGGAAGCGCCCGCGTCAAGAACATTGTCGGCATTTGGCACTGGCTGCCATGGGCCATCAGCTGATGTACCGAATTCGAAACGAAATGCATTGCCAGCTGCGCCGGATGTGTCCCAGCCAATCTGGATCTTGTCACCTTGCGTGTACTTTTCTCCAGCCTTTGAGCCTGGAGCTGTCAAACGCACAAGCGGCTGTGCACGATACTCTTTGTTCACTGGATCATACTCGGCCCACTGTGCATCCCACTGTGGTCCGTCTGCTGGGAATG
>CANGZU010000038.1 GCA_947458785.1 Ignavibacteria bacterium | reverse complement strand
GTTCTCTCTGGCATTGAAGAATCATTCCCGGATGACGTAGATCCGCGCCGTATTCTTCGCACTGGATACGTGTATGATGGCGTAGATCCCCAATTCCCACGTCCATCGCTGTCATTCCGCCAAACAAATGGACAAAGCATCAATATCCGTTATCGTATCGTCGGGCCATTGCCGAATGAAACCGTGATATACGAAGCACGGAGCGGAGGCAATCCAATCATCAACCACCGTGCTGGTTCAACCTCATTGTTTACCTACGCCTTTAACGAGGCTGTCGGACCAGCAGCAGGAATTGGTGGCGCGCTTAACTTGACAAACATCCAAGGTGGTTCCTACCGTCTTGAAGCGCAATACGCGATCCCTGGCTACACGCAGTCATACGTCAAAGAGTTTATCATCGCGTATCCAAACGATATTGCGATGCGTTCTATCCGCTCGCCGCTCTCAGTTCCTCGTAAGTATCCGAAGGGGATTGCTGTGCCAGTATCGGCTGCAATCCAGAACGTTGGTGTGAACGATGTAACGAGTGCACGTGTGATAGCAACTGTATACAAGCAGCCGGAAAACACGTTCGTCTGGGCCGACACGGCATTGTATCAAGGTACGCTCGCAACTGGTCAAGTTTCAACGGTTGACTTCAACAACTTCCAGACTTCTGATGTGAGTCGCTTCTCGATCACAATCTGTGCAACACTGCTGAATGCAACGGATAATCAGGCCTCCAACGACTGTTTACCTCAGTCTGGACAGTACATCTTCCAGACACTGTACAACGAAGAAGTTGGTGCAAACTCAATCATAGTGCCAAATCCAACGTCAACCCACTACGAGCGTCGTCCATTCCAGCCGAGGGCTCAGATCATCAATGGCGGGATGATGGATTTGTCGAACATCCCAACCCGTCTGCAGATCTACAAGCTTCCGGCTCGTACACTTGTCTACAATCAGCTTGTCATCGTACCAGATGTCGGTGCGGAGGTTCCTTCAAACATCGCCAGTGTTGAATTTCCGGCATTTACACCTACGGAGGCTGGGCAATACGAGGCATGTTTGACAACGGAGTATCCTGGCGACCCTATTGCAACCAACAATCAAGTTTGTCAACAATTCTCTGTGCAGCCTGCGATGGCTGGAACCTACACAATTGGTACACTCAAGGCTGGCAACCCTCGCAACTACCTCAATGTGCAATTGGCAGTGGACGATCTCTATCGCAAGGGCGTCTCTGGTCCGGTTGAGTTTGAACTCACAGATGCCACCTACACAGTTGGTAATGGTCTGATTGGTCAACCAGCGCTTGACCTTAGCGGCAAGATTATCGGTGTTTCATCGACAAACACCATTACTTTCAAGCCGTCCGTGGAGCGCTCTGTATCAAAGGGTAGCATCACTATTACGCTCAACAGTGGTAACGGTGTCGGTGTCCTTTTTGGTCAGGCTGTTCTTGTAACGAATCCGAACGCCATTCAGTTTGAGTTCCAGAAGGATCCGTCTCTAGCCAATTCAGACGGTAATTTCACATTCGCAGGCGGCTCACAGAAGTCGATTAACATCGAACTTGCTACTGCCAGTGTGTTCCGGGCTCCATTCTATCTCGGCGATGGTTCACGTAACATCCAGCTGAAGGACCTGGTGATCCGTAATTCGCCGTCATCACCAGCCAGCTACGCAACTTCATTGCCTTCGATTAACTATGCATTTAACCAGTTCCGCTACGATGCAGACCTTCGCTCAGGCAATGTGACATATTCGGCTGGTATCGTAAGCCGCCAGAAGGTGCCGCTAGGTCGTGATGGAAATAATGCCGACCGCCTTGACACAATTCCTGGCTCGAACAATGCCTATATGAACAATGAGATTACAGGCTTTGGCTACGGTATCGTTTCGATTGGTATTGGAACGCTCATCAAGGGTGGTGTCAACGAGTTCCGTCCGTATTACTCGAACAACACCCAAGTGGTCGGCAATACGATCTATGGTGTTCGTGCTGCAGGTGTTTTCCTTGGTTACGAGGAAAATGCGGTTGTAACAGGTAACAGGATCTATAACGTCGGTACTCAGGCAACTGGCGGCGCAAATGTCGACGCTGCTGGTATCGTTATGGGTGGCGTAAATCGCTATCACAACATTAATGCTCGGATTGATCGCAATGAGATCTCGGCCGTTTCTGGAGACGTTTGGTCTCGCGGTATCGTAGTCGAGCAGGTCCGTAACGCTTATCCAGCTCTAGGAGTCGGCGGTACGGAGTTTTTCCCGAAGGTCCCTGAGACGATTACGATTGCAAACAACACCGTATGGGGCATTCGCCGCGCAGTAGCTGCAGCAAACATGGCTGGTATTCATGCCTTTACGCAGCGCAGCACAACAGCAACTGGAGTGCAAAAGCTTGTAACGCCATCGGAGAACAACAACAACTATTTCACTCGCAAAGACATGATCGTGAACAATACGATCATGATGCAGAATGACAACGTTGTTGGTACGGGTGCGATTGTCGGTCTTGGTATCCAGCACGCCAATGGTGCCGTTGTTAAGAACAACGCCATTGTGATGCAGGGGGCTGCCAACGCAGCCGGTGTTACACACACAGCTCTGATGTATCAGGGCATCCAAATGACAGACGGCAACGATCCAATGGCGATTGTAAGCGATCGCAATGCTTATGACGTTGGTACGGCTGCACATGTTCGTTTCATTGAAATCAATGCCAACTCTGATCTGATTAGCCTTGGATCAGACGATGAGTTCCGCACGATCGCTCAGTGGCGTTCATGGACGAAGCGTGATAACAACTCTGTTTCAGGTTCATTCTCAAACGACATGGTATTCAACGGAGTTGCTCCGAATCAGCAGCTCCGCATCAAGACCAATCCAACGCCAATCGGCTCGCTGTTGAGTAATCGTGGTGAGCGGATCGCTTCCGTGACAGTTGACATCGACGGTTCGCAGCGCGGTGCTGCTGGTCAGCCGTATGATCTCGGTGCCGACGAATTCGACGGACGTCAATACGTTAAGGACCTTGAAGCAGTGACGGTGTTGAATCCGACAGCATACCGAGCATCTACAGGTAACAACGCTGATGCCGAGTACATCATGGCTCAAGCACCGGTTGCTGTTGCAGGCCTCATTCGAAACAATGGTGGTCTGCCACAGACGAATTCACCAATTCGTTGCCGTATCTACCTTGAGACAGCCGCCTCGAACAATGCGATGTTGGCAACTCCAGTCTTTAGCACTGCTCCTGTTATCGATCGTGTAGTGAACGTCAACGTAAACAACGGTCAGGAAGTCACAGCTGCCTTCAACATTAATTGGGAACCACAGTCATATCAGCAACTCGCTGGTCTAGGCTACACGATCCCTGCGATGAAGGCGGCAATGGTC
Organism: Ignavibacteria bacterium; assembly: GCA_947458785.1. Lineage (GTDB taxonomy): Bacteria > Bacteroidota > Ignavibacteria > Kapaibacteriales > Kapaibacteriaceae > UBA10438. The sequence goes on along the minus strand of CANGZU010000038.1, from coordinate 13,497 downwards.
AACAACTTGACACCTCGCTACATGGTAGAACTCTCTGTTACATCTGATGAGAATGCGAGTAACAACGTAACATCGAAGGTCGTTCGCTTCTTCATGCTGCGTTCGAATAAGAAGATGATCGTTTCACTCCGCGGTGGTTCGGTGAACGTCAATGATGGAGCCTCGACACCAAACCAGATTGCGTCACGACTCAATGGTGACAGTCTTGTGTCGACGATTCAAAAAGTTGGCTATGCTGTCGATCCGATCGCTGACAATATCAGCTTTGATGTCATTGATCGCGATGCGTTCGAAGAGCGAGCAATCAACTACACGATGTATAAGACCATGTGGTGGTCGTCGAGTGATGATGCATTGACACGTTTTGAACGTCGTGACCTTCGATTCTTTGTTGCTGCTGGTAAGGCCAATGACAAAAAGAATCTAGCGATCGCTGGGCAAAATTATCCACGTCAGCATGTTGGTCTGAATGTCATTAACGACCAGAGCTTTATCCAAAGCACTCTGCGTGTTGCATCGGCAACGCCGAACACACCAACAACAGCGTCGTATAGCGGCAAGCGCGTTCGCGGCGAAGCAATTGCACGTAGCTCTGTCGAATTCGTCTCACGCACTGGTGTAACGAATGACCCAGAACCACAACCTGCTTTGGTAAGAACTTACAGCGATCTTACAACGGCCGGTGTTGTTCAGCGTGCATACATCTATCCTGTCGGTGATCGTACAGTACTTGCCGATTCTGTCATGGGCACGGCCACATCGTCCCTCAATTTCAACTCCGTGTATCTCGGTGTTGATTGGCGTCATTGGCAGTCAACAGGCATCCGTACAGGTACCGAGCGCATCATTCGTGGCATTGTCGACTTCTTTGAAACGAACGGTGGAATCACCGTTCCTGTTCAGTTGGCTTCGTTCGATGCCAAATCCCGTGGCAGCAATGTTGACGTATCATGGACTACAGCAACTGAGATCGGAACAGATCGTTTCGAAATCGAGCGCAGTGATGTATTGGCTGGTGATGATGGCTCGTACTCCAATGTAGGGTCGATGGCAGCTGCGGGATCTACGCAGACACACCGTGACTACGCATTCGTTGATCGTGCTGTGCCTGCTGGTCGCTACCTCTACCGCTTGACAACAGTAGACCGTGACGGTTCACGTGGATCGTCATCATCGGTCGAAGTTGAGGTTGGTGGCAACGCATCTGCATCAGCCAGCGTCGTACCTCAGCCTGCATCTTCAGAAGCAATGCTCAGCGTTGTTCTTCCTGAGGCTGGATTAGCGACGGTTGAGATTGTAAACAGTCTCGGTCAGTCAGTAGATGTTCTGCAGAACGTCGCCCTGGTTGTAGGAAACCAAACTCTTTCATTGCCTGTCGCAACGTTGGCAAATGGATCGTACACTGTGATCATAACCATCGGTGAGTCGCGATTCTCTGCACCAATGGTTATTCGCAAGTAACCTACTTAGTCGACAAAAACAACAAAGCCCGGTCCTTATGTGAGGACCGGGCTTTTTTCATTTCGAACGATATCTGATGCGGAAACGAGAAGCGGCTATGACGGGGGACATGCTCCCGAAATAAGACAAGGGGCTAGTTGTAAACAGGCCGCTCTGGAGCTACCATACACTCCATTGAACATGCGCTTTTGAAGAGTGCCTCACAAGGCTCGCAAGCAAGGTGCTGCGCGCGACAACGAAAGTTGCGGCAGTTAACATAGTGCTCGGTTGGTTCGCCGCAATGGTGGCATGTGCCGATGACGTTTCTATCCGCAGTATGGTTGATTGGTACTGTTACTCGTTCATCGAACACATAGCATAGACCGTCCCAGAGAGCCCCTTTTGTTTGCTCATCTTTTCCGTAGGTAACGATCCCACCGTCAAGCTGGTACACGTTAGTAAAGCCATCATGCATCATAAACGCCGTGAGTTTCTCACAACGGATACCACCTGTGCAGTATGTGAGGATGGTCTTGTCTTTTTTGTCACCGAAGTGAGATCTGATCCAATCTGGAAACTCACGAAACGACTCACAGTCAGGCCGGATGGCGCCGCGGAAATGACCGATGTCATATTCATAGTCCGTCCGTCCGTCAATGATGATTACATCTTCATGCTCAATCTTTGCTTTCCATTCTGTTGGAGTTAAGCGATGCCCAGTAACCTCCAACGGATTAGAAGGTAGGTCGGCTCGAAATGTGACAAGTTCCTTCTTCACTCGAACGAACATCTTCTTGAACGTATGGCCCTCGGATTCGTCGATTTTGAAGACCATTGAGGCAAATCTCGGGTCTTGCACCAAGGTGTCCCGATATTGAGTGCAGGCCTCTACTTTGCCGGACACAGTGCCATTGAGGCCCTCCGGTGCTACAAGGATACGTCCCTTCAAACCAAGATCATTGCAGAGTTGGCGATGTTGATCAGCGAAACCATCTGGATCATCGATCGCGACAAATTGGTAGTACAAGAGCACGTGGTACACGGAGATCAGTTCCTTCTCGTCGTTAAACATTGAGTCACAAATCTACACTCAACAGTCCATTCCAGGACGCTCAGTTCGTAGATTTGCCATGCAGTAAAGAGGCTGGAGTTACGTTGAATCGTTCGTCATTAGCGGTAGTTGTTGGTACCCTGTGCGCAGCCGTGTTTGCGCTGGGCCAGCGTCTGCCAGATGTTCCGTTGTCGAGGATTGGAATGTCTCATGAATTCCTCGACAAACATCTGTTGATGAGATCGCGAGCCATCCTGCGATCGATTGATGCTTCCTACCTTGGATCGGTAGGTTACGAGCAGGCTGAGTTGGATAGGGGGCGGATCCTACGTGACAGAGGACTGCAGAGTCGTGCGGTGCAGCAACTGACCGCCATGCACAGGGGGCATCGATTTTCACCGTTCGCCATACATGCTGCCGTTGAATCGGGGTTCATTGAACTTGAGCGCTCGAATCTGCCCTCAGCAATCGAGTACCTTGAAGAGGCCACGACCATTGCACGTCGGGATGTAGTTCGACGTGCCGACACCACCTACCGGATACTGGCTGTGCAAGCATATTACTGGTTGGGTGCATCATATGCTCTCACCGGACGGTATGAAGATGCTTGTCGTGAGTGGGCGCAATGCGCCCAGCTTTCGACGTCTGATTTGCTAGCCGCCCGAGCCTTGTTTGCCATTGCTCAGACACACGAGCTCAACGGCAACGACAGCCTCGCGTTCACCTCATACAAGGACGTCATGAGTGCGTTCCCACGCACCGAATATGCTGGTGAGTCGCAGATCCGTAGGGCAGTTATCTTTCTCCGTAAGCGCAATCCCGTTCGCGCAATTGACGAGCTGCAGGGCATCGATCTTGATCTAGCACATTTTATGCAGACGCAAGACAGTAACCGTTGCGCACTTCTAACCGAGTACGTTTCGGTTGCTCGTATCCAATCTCTTGCGATGCAACAACGCTACCAACAATGTCTCGATAGTTCGTGGCATTTTCTACAACGATCGCCGCAGTCGTCTAATACTGCCCTCGTGCGCCTTTCCATGGGCTACGCATTTCTCAACATCGGTCGATCTGACTCGGCGCTTGCGCAGTATGATTCGATTATCGTATCCAATGTTCCCGAAGATTCAGAAACACGGCATCAGGCGCTTCTCTACAGAGGTGTGTCTCTGCAGCGGCTCGGAAGAACTTCTGAGGCCGAACAGCTCTTTACTTCATTATCGGTAGAAGCTGGATATCCATACAAACCCAATGCTCTCATCGAAGTAGGTCAGGCTCTCTACGAGCGTGAGGACTTTGAACGTGCGTCGAAGTATTTTGAGCGTGCTGAGCGGGAGGCACGTGATGCCAATGTGATCCTACGATCGCAAGTCATGTTGGGTAGTTGTCTGCTGCAGCGACAGCAGTGGTCCAAGGCATCATCAGTGTACGATCGGGCCGTAGTGCTGGCCGAACAGTGCGACCCACTGAATGTGGTCCTCCAGCAAGAGTATCTGGCCACCGCACGCTTGTTCAAAGGTGTAAGCCTAGCGCAGACAAATCAAACATCGGGGGCAATTGCAGCCCTGACGGACTTTTTGGGAAATCATTCGAAAGATCCACGTCGCGATGAAGCCACTTTCTGGTTGGCAGAGGCCATGTATCGTGAGAATCTACTCAAGAATGCCCAAGAGTTTTACGAGGAAATTGTTCGTCGCTATACGGCTAGTGCACGCCGGGAAGAGGCAATGTATGGCCTTGCATGGACCTATTTCCGACGCCGTGATTTTACAAAGTCATCCAAGGCGTTTGAAGATCTGATCACATCCTACCCGCAATCGCGTTATGTTGTCGAAGCAATGGTGCGTCGTGCAGACGGTTTCTACATCGGTCGTCAGTTCCGAGCCGCCGCCTCGCAGTATGAGCAGGCTTCCCAACGTGGTGGCAAAACAGAGGAAGCACAGTATGCAGGTTTTCAGGCTGGCAACGCTGCCTACCGCGATGCTGATCTTGACAGGGCTGTCCGTTTGATGCGATCATTTATTCAGCGTTATCCGAACTCACGACTTGCCGACGACGCTCTCTACCTGATTGGATGGATCGCGTTTCAGCAACAGCAGGATGCCGATGCCATTCGCGAGTTCGAACGTTTGCTCCAGGCCTATCCCGACGGTGATCACGCCGTTCGAGCATTGTACACCATTGGCGACGCGCATTACAACATGGGCAATTACGATGCATCGATACAGACATATCGCCGCGTAATGTCGCAGTATCCAAGTCACCCGCTCGCCATGGAGTCTGCAAAGAGTGTGCAGGAGGTTCTCGTAGGGCAGGGCAGGACTGACGAGGCGCTGGCCGTGCTTGATACGCTCATAGGATTGAACCCGGAATCTGTAGCTGCCGAAGACTTTTCCTGGAGTAAAGCACAGATATTCTATTCTGGAAAGAACTATGCAACGGCCGCTGCCGAACTGGGCTCATACCTCAAGAAGTACCCTGCTGCTCAGCGCAAGGATGAAGCGTTGTACCTGCTTGGAAAGACATACCTCGGAATGAACGATGTTGTCCAAGCAGTGGCTTCGTTCCAGGAATTGGAACGATCACATGCTGCAAGCCCATACATTCAGACCTATCGTCTCGACTTGGCCTATCACTACGCAAACAATGCCAATGTTTCCGCTGCAGATAGCATCTATCGAATCATCTGGCAACTCCATGCATCAGATACAGCATCGGCCTCTATAGCTGGTTATGAACTCGCAGAGCATGCACGCATGCGCGGAGACACTGCCGAGGCGATACTGTTGTATCGCAATACTGCTGACAGATTCAACTCATCGGTCAATGGTGCGCAGGCGCGCTATAAATTGGCGCAGCTGTATCGACGCAGTAACAACCTTGACAGTTCGCGGTATCACCTTCAGCTACTGGCGCAGCGAATAGACCAACCAACGGTCGTAGCCAACGTTTTGTATGATCTGGGGACGACATTCTTCCGTGAACGTGAATACATGCGCGCTGCAGAGTGGTTTATTCGCGTTCGTGAAGAGTTTGCCGGTTTAGAAGATTGGTACACGCTCAGCATGCTTGCCCTCGGCGAATGTTATGAGCAGCTTCAGCGAAAGAGCGAGGCAATCGATGCCTATACAACAGTTGCCGAGCTACGGCCCGATGATGATTATGGTAAGACTGCAGCGGCCCGTGTAAAGCGTCTGAAAGGAGGTCGGAAATGAACACAAAGAAGAACCTCGCATTCCTCCTGCTGAGCTGTCTATGTCTGACCGCCGCCACAACTTCCTATGCCCAGGTTCAACCTTCAACACAGCCGGCGCAACAAACGCCCCCTAATGCTCCTCTTGAACTTCCAGATTTTCTCGTTACTGGAAAAGCTGTCGTCGATATCGCCGCAGGTGCAAAGCAAACTCCACAAAAGCCGTTTCGACTTAGCACATCGGAGCTTGACTCCCTAAACCCGACAGAGAAGTTTCCTGCACCTGCAGTACCAAACCGCTCAATGCCAAGCTTTTATCGCAACCGTAACGTAAACAGCAGCTATGTTGATGCATCGTTTGGTTCCTACACAACGCCCGCGTTAGCAGCAGGAACAGAGGTCAGGGTGGGAGATTACACCATAGATGCTGCGCTCGACGGGCTTTATGCTGCCGACTGGACTCCCGGTGCATCAATCTTGAACGCTGGCCTTGCTCTCTCGAGCAGCTACATTGCACCAGAGAAGTTCTACCTCTTTGGCAAGGGGCTCACGGAAACGGATCTTTTGGTTCGACACAACGAGTACACGTTGTTCGCGGATTCGACGGCGCCTTCGCGGGCAACAACCCGCCTGTTTGCTGCCGTTGCAACGGAGGCAGTTGTTGCCGAGGCTCCCATCTCTGCTCAATTACATTGGAATTCCCACAGCTTGGCAGATCAGGGCAGGGAAGCTGTTGGTGATCAGCGTATTCGCGGACGATTGCGTGCTCGGCTTGCCAAGAGCTATCAGGGCACGATCGACATCGATATGCAGACCCGTGGAGATGCATCCTATCCGTTTATGCAGGCCACGGTAATGAAGGCCTTCGGCGATAGTTCGCTGCACATGCAAGCAACACTTGGTGCGCAGGTAGCAACCAATACAGCCGCAGAATCACGAGTTGGATTGCTTGCAGATCTGAGCGCTGCATACGAGGCTGATGAGTTTATGTCCTACGGGCTTGCTCTTCGCAGTGGTATGCGAGCACTAAGCTTTAGTGACCAGCTGATGGTGAACCCGTATCTGTCTGTGTCATCGCTGATTGATGTTCCGTATGAACTCCTCAACATAGCAGCCACGGCCAAGTACCATCCTTCTCAACAATTGCAAGTGCTAGGACGCGTTTCGGCAACCCGCACAGTCAGATCGCCACTGTGGGTTGATGCAGCCTCCTTTCAGTTTGACTTGACATATCATGAAGTTACCTTGCTGGCAGGCAGCGTGGAATTGTTCTACCGGCCTTCCTCAAGCGATGTTTTAAGTGCAGCCGCTACAGCACAGTCTGCAAGGCTCGAAACGGGGCGAGAGGCAACCTACGTTGAGCCCGTGCGCATTGATGCGACGTATCGCCGAACGTTCTCTCCAGACGTACAGGCTGCTTTATCCATGCAATATGTCGGTCGCCGGTATGTGGATCTTGACAACTCCCGTCAGGTTGATGCATTCCTCAATGTTCAGTTGCGGACATCGTATGCAGTAAGCAAAGCGCTGGACCTTCAGATCACGGCTGATAATTTGATCAACAGCACGATTATGGTATGGAACGGGTACCGCGAACGCGGTATTTTTGTCTCTGGTGGTGTTTCAATGAGGTTATAAGCAATGTCGACAAATGATCCAAACTGGTCTGATGACGGATTCGATTCGATGGACGATGGCTTCATGCCACGTCAAACGAAGGCTGCCGAACCCGTATCTGCTTTTCAACGACCAGTTCCGCCCCCTCCTGTTGCAACGTCTTCCAAGACGAATTCGCCGCGCCGTGCGGTGGTCTTTCTCCTGCTATTCTTCATCACCGCGATTGGTTTGGTGATTACATGGGTTAGTCGTAGCCCCGCGCCTGGGGGAGGGCAGGAGGCTGCTAAGGTTAGCACCGCAACGCAGGAACAAGAGCGGCCTATAGAGCCGCCTGAGCAAGTTATAGATGCACCACAGATTCAGGCACCGACACCCTCACCTAAGACATCTAAGCAGCAAGAAATCGAGAAGCCCCGAGATGTCGTGGAAGCAGTGAAAGAAACACCGCGTGTTCCAGAGCCTGAAAAGGTAGCGCCAGTTCCAAAGGAGACACCGAGACGACAGGATGTTCCTTCGACGCGTACGACGTCGTCCATGGACCAGGAGTGGTGTGTGCAGGTCTTTGCATCGACCAGTCCCGACGATGCCGACGAATGGAACAATCGCCTCAAAGCCAAGAACATTGATGACAGCCGGATAGAAATGGTCGACCGTCAGGGGCAACTCTGGTACCGAGTCCGTTTTGGTAGATTCAGCACAAAGCAGGAAGCAGAGCAGATTGCCCAACGCATGGGCTTCCGCAACGCTTGGGTTAATCGGGCACGATGACGCGTTATACCGACCAACCAACGCTCAATATTCAACTAGTATGGAATCCCAATACCCTTCGCGGGTTTATTGGAGCGCTGATCATTGTGGCCACTATCATGGCGCTCGGCACATGCGGGGATCTGCGCACAACCCGTGAGATCATCGTGCACCGTCCGCCGCCTATTGTTCTGCTGCGGCTCGGATCGGGTGACGGTACCGGAGCGCGTAAGGGTAATCTTACTGCCGAGGGTGCTGCACAAAAGGGGACCGACGCAACCAATCCACTTGCAGATGCGCAGCGTTCTGCAGGACAGTCTGCAAGCCAAGCAAAGGACATCACGCAATCAGGAAAGGTAGTTGCTGTCTCACAAGCAGGCAGCGGAGCTTCCACAGCCGCCGATGCTTCAGCCGATAACTCCATTGGATCAAGCTTTGGCAGCAATGAAGGCAGCGGTCTTGGATCTTTGGGAATGGGAAGGGGCAAGGGCGACGGGTTCGGAGACATCGATTGGGGTGGTGGCGGCAATCGCACGGTAGAGAACAAGGTCATTCCGAACTTCCCGCCAGGACATCTTAACACAAAGATCACGTTGTTGTTTCGTGTGGCACCCGATGGTACGGTAGTCCACGCGGAAGTCAAGACGCGATCCGGCAACAAGGCAGTCGAGCAGGCGGCCATCGCAGCCTTACGTCGTTGGCGTTTCAATAAGCTTCAAAGTGCTACAGTGATGGAAGGCATCATCACATTTAGGGTAAGCTATCAATGATAGAGTCGATTGTACAATCTCTCGCAGAACTGCCAACGGCAGGCAAGTACGTTCTTGTTCTACTGCTATTGTCGATCGTGTATTCACTGGTGAAAAAGCTTGTGAAAGTTGCCTTGATGATCACGATATTGCTCGTCCTTATCATAGCAATACGCGTCTTGTGGACGCAGATTAGCTTGTAACACTGATCGCTCACGTTGTCGGATAAACACCGAATGGCTCAAAGAATCGCCGTTATCGGCACAGGGTACGTAGGACTTGTAACTGGTGCATGTCTTGCTGATGTGGGCAACGAAGTCCTCTGTATTGACGTTGATCCCGTCAAGATCGAGAAGCTCCGATTGGGACATGTTCCAATCTATGAGCCCGGACTCGACATCGTTCTTGCCCGCGCCATTCGTGAAGAGCGGATTAGCTTTTCCATGGATCTGGTAGAAGCGGTTAAGACATGTAACATCCTCATGTTTTGTCTGCCTACGCCCCCTGGTAAAGATGGCCAAGCCGATCTTGCCATGGTCATGAGTGCTGCTGAACGCGTTGCCGATATTCTCGTAGAGTATGCCATTAATGAACCAAAGATCGTCGTGAACAAGAGTACCGTCCCGGTTGGTACGGCTGCTCGGGTGGATGCGATCTTCAAGCATCGGGCACCGAATCACCATGTAGACGTTGTTAGCAATCCAGAGTTTCTCCGCGAGGGATTCGCTGTTCAAGATTTCATGAATCCTGAACGCATTATTGTTGGTACAAGAAGCTCCCATGCGATCACGGTGATGAAATCGATCTATTCTGCTTTTATTGGAAGGGGCTCGCAGTTCGTTGTCTTTGATGAGAAGAGCTCAGAGATTGCCAAGTATGCGGCCAATGCCTTCTTGGCGATGAAGATATCGTTCATGAACGACCTCTCCGAGTACTGCGAGATTGTCGGAGCGGACATCGAGAATGTTCGTGTCGGCATCGGCAGTGATCCTCGCATCGGCAGCAGATTTCTCTATGCGGGTATCGGATACGGTGGCAGCTGTTTCCCGAAGGATGTCAAGGCCATTATCCATGCAGCAAATGAAGTTGGTGCTCCGCTAGAGATCATCGAGGCAACGAAATCGGTGAATGACCACCAGGTACGCAGGTTCGTTACGCGTATCTCTGACCGTTTTGATGGAGATATTCAAGGTAAGCGATTTGCGGTATGGGGTTTGGCCTTCAAGCCGAATACCGACGATGTGCGGGAGGCCCCCTCATTCGTTATCATCAGTGCATTGCTCGCTAAGGGGGCTCACATTACGGCATTTGATCCAGAGGCGGCCGAGACATCACGAACTGTTTTACGCGACACGATCACGTATGCCGATTCAGCCTACGCAGCGCTAGATGGGGCGCATGCGTTGATCATTGCAACTGAATGGAATGAGTTCAAGGAGCCTGACTTCCCGAAAATGGCATCACTGCTTACAGAGCCTATCATCTTTGACGGCAGGAATATCTACGAGCTGGATGCCATGGAGGACAGGGGTTTTGAATACCACTCTGTTGGCCGGCGGACGATCCTCACGTCCTGAGCATTAACGATATGAACGTTGTTTAAGCTTGCGTCCGCGCAAGAGCGCAAACGCCCTCAGTTGCCGGCGATTGCGCCACCATTGCAGTGCCCGTAGCCAGGTCAGTCGGAGTATCGTGGCAAGTGACGTAGACGTCTTTATCGAACCTGAATCGAGTTTGTTGCGTAGTTGCGCCCGCTCCAATTCGCTGATTGGCACATCATCTGCGGAACTGCTTGGCTTGTTTAGTATGTGGTCGAGCATGCGCTCGAGCTCCTTTGCGGCCTGTTCAAACCGAGGTGCGTCTACCTTGTTGTATCGCATCAGAAGCATGAGATGATCATACAGGATTGCGGCCCGCTGGAGATCTTCTACTTGGCGTTCTGATTGCAATGTTTGTAGCAATGATGCAGCTAGTTGTTCAAGCTCCGCAACGTTTTCCTCGGGAAGAGAGAATAGCTCATGTGGTGTTATGTCATCTACCTGAACATAGACTGTGCTCAGCTTTTCAATCTCCAGCCCGTAATGTTCGGCGAGTTGACCCGAGAACTTTTCTGTTTGCGTTTGGATCATACCACTAATTGAGGCGATCTGAGCCTGAAGTGCAGAGGTGCGATGTTGTCCGGTAGCTGTTCGCAGCTGCAGCTCGAGGTCTTTCCGCTGCTGCCCGAGTTCGCGAATGCGCTCTGCGTAGGGTGAGTGTGATGAAGCTAGCACGCCCTCAATCAACACGTTGTCAAGCTGAAGTCGGGATGTCCCGATTTTTACCGTGTTTACGGTGATCTGCGTTCCGAGTTGATTCTGCAGATTATCAAGATCGATATGGGCAACTCCATCGGTGATCACAAGAATCTGCGCATGGCTTAGCTGACTTTCATGCGAGATGTCTTCAATGGCTGTCTGGAGTGCCTTCTGCAACGAGGTGCCATTGCCAGTGGCGTTCAAATGCATCATTTCACTAATGAGACGTTCGTAGCTGGGCAGATCGCGAGCAATCTTGAGATCTCCGATCTTTAAATCGAATGTTCGAAAGAACACGGTGCCAAGTTCTCGTTGATTGCGTCGCAGAAACAGGTATGCGATGGCCTTCGCAAGATGGATCCTGTAGTGCTGCTGCATAGAATTTGATGTATCGAAGAGAATGTACACCTTCTGCTTACGATCATCGGGAGCGAATCTGTCGCTATCGGATTGATAACGGAAATTGCGAGGACTTTTCGCCCTAGGCATCCATAGAGAACGCTCGGCGAGTTTGCGAAGAAAAACGGCTTCCGGCAGAAGATGCTGGTATGGGTAGATGTACCGCACCTCCGTCACGCTCGTGATCAGATCTGCCTCGTACTCCTTCGCATCGGGAACGTGCGGTACAATGATCGTATCCGTGCTGTCTGCCTCAGCCAGAGGATCGTGGAGTTCCAGAATGGGCGCAAGAGACTGTGCAATGAGATGCGAGGTGTTCTCGAGGATTCGCGCGATCTCATAGATCATCGTAAATGCCTCTGGAAGATGCTCCTCAACGGTATCGAAGAATCCAAACTCCTCCATCTGCGAGAAGAACGTTGCTGTTTCGACATCCGTACGCAAACTCATTTATCGTTCCATGCGATTTAGTTCACGTTCGACAGTTATCAGAGTTGATTGGAGCGTTTTCTCCACGCTATGCTTCAACTCGCGCACTTCATCGCAGACAGGAATGAAGTCGGTGAGAAACTGCTCAAGAATCTTTTTGTTCTGATCCTGCGGCTGTTCTGCTCCGAATCTCTCTTTCACCCACTCAAAGAACGTTCTGCGCACAGCAGAGTCGGCAAACTGAGAAAGTGGACGAAGCATCAGTGTGGGCTCTTCCTTGATGTCGCGAAGCAAATTCGTAAAGTCAAGAAGCATCGTGATCTGGTCGAATCCACGAGCCGCCGTAAGTGAGTTCAACACTGTAGAATATGACTTTTTAAACGTTGCGATCTCTTCGGGTAAGCCAACCGTTGCAAAGACAAAGTACAGCCTGCTTACGTCGTCATGCACAACGTGGCTGCGCCCCTTGAGTAGGGCCAGCGCGCGCAGTAGGTCTAATGACTTTGCCTGAGTACGAGGCGAGATGTAGAAATCGGAGCCATTATTTGATTTCACATGTTCATGAAGCTGCCGATTTCGCAGGAACTCGAAATGGCGAATCACGATGTTCGTAAAGTACAGCACCTCGTTTGAGATCTCGATCGAGTACTCCTCGCTTCGGCCAGAAATGAGGCGATGCATGTGATTGAGACGTTCGAATGAGATCTTCTTCGGTGGGGCTATCGGTTTGCCACCATGCTGGAGATAGCGCTGCGAAATCTGGTACTGAATGAACGGGTCTTTATCGGGAAGAATGACGGCCTTGAAGAGGAAACGATCCAGAAGGGCTTCCGTGACTTCGCTCACACGCAAATAGTTCGTCGCAGCGATAACTGTGTGAAGCGGCGAGTGAACATCCTGAACACCTCGCATGAGTCTTCGCTCATTGAGCAACGACAGAAGGGCACGGAGTGTAAAGTCATTCGCATCAAAGATCTCATCTATGAATCCGAATTCGCTCTCAACGAGTGAACCGTTGGTGTTGTGGATGATCCTACCGGTTTTGAGCTGTTCGAGATCGAGGCCACCAAAATATGTGTCGGGCTGCTGCTCCTTGGATGCCTGCACACGGAATAGCCGAGCCCCCTCAAACATGTTAAAGATCTGTTCGGCGAGCAGAGACTTGCCCACACCCGTGCGACTCTGCAACAACAAGTGCTCTGCGGTTAACAATGCACAGATAGCTTGCTCGATCACTTCTTCGCGATTGATCACGCGTTGACCGATAAACCACGCCGCGTCTTTGAGCTCTTTGGCTAATTCTTCTATTGATCCAAGTGCTTCGGATGGCTTTGCCATTGAATCTCTCCTCGTTATTGAAGGCCCCGTACAATATAGCACCGTCATTCATGCTCCGCGCAAAGGCCGTAGATTTGCTTCTGTGAAGAACGCCGACGTCCCAACCTCTGAACTGATTCTGCAGAAACTTGCCAACCTGCCGACACGTCCTGGTGTATACCTGCACAAGGACGCTAAGGGCACGATTATCTATGTTGGAAAGGCAAAGAACCTACGGAATCGCGTCCGCTCGTATTT
>CANGZU010000037.1 GCA_947458785.1 Ignavibacteria bacterium | reverse complement strand
GGGACTTCGACGACCTCATAGCTGGAGTAGGTGCCGCTGCTGATGGCGAGCGCGATACGTACTGAATGTGCATACCACGGGAATCGCTGATCAAGCTGAATGTCGAGCGAAGCTTGGCCTTCAGCATTCCGTGCAATGGTGCCAACAGAAATCGCACTGGTCGTGAACTGCTTTACTTGTGCGTCGAGCAATGTAGGTGTGATCATGACATTCGCTGCATCAGCAAGGACGTTTCGTAAGGTGATACGGATGGTCGTACGGTTGTAGTCTGTGATCTTGCCAGTTGCCGAACCGCCGATTGTGGCAGACTTCAGCATGAGGCCTGGCATCCTTGTGCCAGATGTAAACGAGGCGTTTGTGGTTAGCGCGCGTTCAGCATTGATCCGACCCCAGTAGAGCGGACGGTTTGCGGCAGAGACGCCAACGAGTTGATCGACTGTGCCGCGGAGCTGCGCGTAGATCATCTCGGGTGTCCAGTCCGGATGAAGAGCCTTTACAAGTCCTGCAACTCCAGCTGCGAGGGGGCTTGCAAATGATGTTCCCGAAGCCGCGCGGTACTGATTGCCATGCGCAGTGCTTAGGATGTTCTCACCCGGAGCATATAGGGTTACGTTCGTACCATAGTTTGAAAAGTTCGAAACCCTGTTGCCGCTGTTATGCGAACCAACACTCAAGACGCCATCAAGGCTCGAAGGTGATTGCAGATACGCGTCGTTATTGAGTCCATCGTTGCCCGATGCCGCAACAACAAGGGAGCCCTTTCCTGTGGCATAATCGATGATGTCCTGCGCACCTGGGTCAATACCTGGGCCACCCCATGAGCAATTGATAACATGTGCACCAAGGTCTGCCGCATACGCGATGGCATCGTAGCCACGCAGAAGGCCGCGCACACTGGGGTTATCTGATCCTACCTTGATTGGGATAATGCGGCAGTTATAACCGCTGCTTGCTACTCCCTTTGCGTTGTTTGTTGCAGCGCCTGAGCAACCGCCAACGATCGTGCCGTGTCCGTTTTGATCGTTAACAGTTACGCCGCTAACGATACGTGGATCATTGTCGGGTTTGAGAGCTCCCGACTGAGCCTCAGCTGTAGATACATTACCAACGAAGTCCCAGCCACGCACGTCATCGACGTAGCCATTGCCATCATCGTCTTTGTTGTTCGAGGGGATCTCTTTCGGATTCGTCCAGATCTTTGAGGTCAGATCCTCGTGTTGCCAGTCTGTTCCGGAGTCGATAATGGCAATGATGACGGTCGATGCACCCTTGTTGATGTCCCAAGCCTTTTCCAGCCCCATCTGAGCTAGCCATGGTTGCTGGCTGTATCGCGTATCATTCGGCGTGTGGAACAGCTGATGAATGCGGATCGGCACGGCGTACTCAACATCGGGATTGTCCATGAGTTTAGCACAGGCATCGAAAGCATCGAGGGGCTCGCGATAGGAGATGCGGTAAACCCTGTCGAGGCCAATGGTGCTGCTCAAGGAGCGGTCCTGAACCATATCATATGCCGAGTGGATTTGCTCAACATTCAGTCGCTCGAGCTCCCTATTGAGGGGGCTTTCGGCCATTTTGCCTTGTCCACGCATGATGCCGTGTATAGACCGTGTTTTGACCAAGATCATGCCCTGAACATAGGTCCCGAGTTCTGGACGGTCGATCTTGATCGTCGATGCCGGGCGCATGCGTCCGGAAGGCAGCATAACAGCCTCGCGGCGGACGAGGTAAGCGTCTTGGCCCGGCATTAACCCGGCAAGTGCTGTAAGTGTCTGAAAAACAATGAGCAGTACAACGGCTGAAATGCGCATTTCAACGGTCCAAATAGATGGAGGAATACGTGCAGAAGACGTTCTCTAGGCCTGCATGTTACAGAATTTGCCGTAGGCGTGAAAAAAATGCAGATTTTTACCCTCTGAACTGTAACCAAACCCCGTTAGGTGGTTTCTTCCCCTCAGAATCGATGATGTGCGGTCGGCGTTCTTAAACCATCTGATCTCTCGATACGTCAACATCGAATCACACACAACTCGGCAATTTCTCACCAACCTTTTTTTGAAAGGGTACAGTTATGAAGAGCAACATGTTCAAGGCGTTTGCCCTTGCAGCGTTCTCAGCAGCAGCTCTTGGCCTGACAGCATGCTCCGATTTCGGGACATGTCCAGCAGAGCCAGCAGCAATCACGATGGAACTGCCAACAACATTTGAGTTGAACGGCACTCCAGTAGAATTCACGGATGCAACGCTCGATATGCCGATGGCTGTCGAAGCTGCTCCAGAGGCAAAGCGCGGCATGCGCAGCCCATTTGAACGTCTTCTTGCAGCCCTCAACCTCACGGAAGAGCAAAAAGGAGCAGTCGCAGAACTCCAGGCAGCTCACAAGGCTTGTGCAAAGGCAGCACTCGAAGCCCTGCGTGCAGCAGAGCGTGGCATCCTTGATGCAGCCAAGGCAGATGTAGAAGCGATCAAGGCTGAAGTAGCCGCTGGCACAAAGACGAAGGAAGAAGCCCGCGCCGCAATCCGCGAGATTAACAAGGCAACACGCGAAGCCCTCAAGAACCTTCCTGAGCGCGCAGCTGCACGTGAGGCAATGAAGGCCTGTGATGATGCATTCCTGAATGGCCTTAAGAGCATCCTGACAGCAGACCAAGCTGTTATCCTTGAGAAGTTCCTTGCAGATCGCGCTGCTCGCGGCGACCGCAAGTCAGACGACGACAAGGATAAGGGTCCACGCGACGGCGACAAGGGTCCACGTGATGGCGGCAAGGATAAGGATCCACGTGATGGTGACAAGGGTGGCAACACTGGTGGCGGACGCGGTCGCGGCTAAGCCGAGGACACCTACAAAACCACGAATTCGTAATCAAAGATGCCCATCGCTGCACTGCGGCGATGGGCGTCGTCGTAGATTGCACTTCCTATGACGAATATCCTCTCAAGTTTCGGCCGTGTTGTGCTGTCCATCCTTACGGAAGTAGGACAGATCATCCAGTTGCTCGGTAACATCATCCGCTATTTCCCGCGGATTTTCAAGGACAGGGGGCTTGTACTTGAACAGATGAAGATCGTGGGGTCTGATTCATTGCCCCTTGTCATCCTTGTCGGATCATTTACAGGCGCTATTGCCGCCCTTCAGGCAACAAACCTCTTTGCAAAGTTTAATCTTATTGGTATCGCACGCCCCTTTATTGGAGGTTCGATTGCCACCGTGGTCTTTACCGAGCTTACCCCCGTACTTACCGCATTGGTCATTGCTGGACGTGTCGGTGGGGCGATTGCTGCCCAGATTGGCACAATGAAGGTATCGGAGCAGATCGATGCGTTGGATATGATGGCCATCGATAAGGCCAGATACCTTGGTATGCCGCGTGTTATGGCCGCAATTACGATGATGCCCGTTCTTGCCATCTTCTCAAATGTTGTGGCGCTAGTCGGTGCCTATGCCCTGACAAGTATCAAATTCGACTTTAGCGTGCCAACGTTTTTCCTGTCGATTCAGCAGTTCTTCAGCATCGAAGAAATCATGCGTGGCGTGCTAAAATCATTCGTTTTCGGTGGCTTTACGGCCATTATTGGCTGTCATGTAGGCTTCCAAACGGATGGTGGCGCCGAAGGAGTCGGTAAATCAACCGTCCGCGCATTTACGATATCTGCGGCAAGCATCCTTGTTATCGACGCATTGTTTGGCGTCGTCTTCTAAGTTGCGCCATAATGGCGCAAAACGTGCAAAAATGACAGACTGGACTGACGCAGATTGCCACATTTTCACTTGTTGTCGGGCAATGTAGCTTCTAATTTCGCGTCCCGGTAAACATTGTTAGCACTCTTAAACGAAGAGTGCTAACGAATCGTCAATGCCCGCCTAAGTCCGTTTATCATTTGTTTCACAACACATATACATCATTGGAGGAATCCATGAGTTTGACCCCGTTGCACGATCGCGTGCTCGTCAAGCCAGCAGAGGCTGAAGAAGTAACTAAGGGTGGAATCATCATCCCAGACACGGCAAAGGAAAAGCCGATGCAGGGTACGATCGTAGCCGTAGGAGCTGGAAAGCAGCTCGAGAGTGGCTCGGTTACACCGATACAGGTGAAGGTTGGCGACAAAGTATTGTACGGCAAGTATGCTGGAACAGAGATCAGCATCGACGGCGAGGACTATCTCATCATGCGCGAAGCCGACATCTTCGGTATCGTGCTGTAACCATTAGCCCCTTACAAACAACGTCAACAACAACACGAAGGAACATTCATCATGGCAAGCAAGATCATAACATTTGATGTTGATGCGCGCGCCGCTCTCAAGCGTGGCGTCGATCAACTCGCGGATGCGGTCAAGGTTACACTCGGTCCGAAGGGACGCAACGTGGTCATCGACAAGAAGTTTGGTGCTCCGTTGATCACAAAGGACGGTGTAACGGTAGCGAAGGAAGTTGAGCTCGAAGATCCAATTGAGAATCTCGGCGCATCTATGGTTCGCGAAGTGGCTTCGAAGACGAACGACATCGCTGGCGACGGAACGACAACTGCAACGGTTCTTGCGCAAGCAATCGTAGCCGAAGGTCTGAAGAACGTCACAGCTGGTGCGAACCCAATGGACCTCAAGCGTGGAATCGATATGGCTGTGACGGCCATTCACGAAGGTCTGCGCGAGTTGTCACGTCCGGTCCCGGGTAAGAAGGAAATCGCTCAAGTTGGAACGATTTCAGCGAACAACGATTCAACAATCGGCAACCTCATTGCGGATGCAATGGACAAAGTAGGCAAAGACGGTGTGATCACTGTTGAAGAAGCTAAGGGAACAGAGACATCGGTTGACGTGGTAGAAGGTATGCAGTTCGACCGTGGGTATCTGTCGCCATACTTCGTTACAGATGCAGACACCATGGAATGCGCTCTCGAGAACCCATACATCTTGATCCACGACAAGAAAGTCGGCGCGATCAAGGACCTGCTCCCAGTCCTCGAAAAGACTGCGCAAGCTGGACGCGCGCTTCTTATCATCGCCGAAGATATCGAAGGCGAAGCGCTCGCAACGTTGGTTGTAAACCGCCTGCGCGGAACACTCAAGATCGCAGCTGTGAAGGCTCCTGGATTTGGCGATCGTCGCAAGGCGATGCTCGAAGACATTGCTATCCTTACTGGTGGTATGGTCGTGTCAGAAGAAAAGGGCTACAAGCTCGAGAGCACAACGCTTCAGCACCTCGGTACAGCAAAGCGTATCGCAATCGACAAGGACAACACAACGATTGTAGAAGGCGCTGGTAGCTCCGATGACATCAAGAAGCGCATCAACGAGATCAAGGCTCAGATTGATAAGACCACAAGCGACTACGATCGTGAGAAGCTTCAAGAGCGTCTTGCAAAGCTCTCTGGTGGTGTTGCCGTTCTCAAGATCGGTGCAGCTACAGAAGTTGAAATGAAGGAAAAGAAGGCCCGTGTTGAAGATGCTCTGCACGCAACGCGCGCTGCTGTCGAAGAAGGCATCGTTCCTGGTGGTGGTGTTGCATATCTGCGCACACTCCACAAACTCGAAGGTCTTGTAACAGAGAACCTCGATCAGGTTACTGGAATCAGTATCATTCGTCGTGCCGTTGAAGCTCCTGTGCGCCAGATCTTGGACAATGCAGGCCTCGAAGGCTCTGTCATCGTTGCAAAGATTAAGGAAAGCACAGGTACCTTTGGATACAATGCTTACTCCGAGAAGTTCGAAGACTTGCTCGAAGCAGGTGTTATCGATCCAACAAAGGTAGCTCGTGTTGCTCTTGAGAACGCGGCATCTGTTGCTTCGCTGCTTATCACAACAGAGGCAACGATTGTTGAGAAGCCAGAGAAGAAGGAATCCGCCGCTCACCCACATGGTGGCGGAATGGACATGTATTAAGAACACGAATAATGTCTGCATTCACAGATGGCCGTGCGATGATTACCGCACGGCCATCGCTGTTTTTTGTTGCAGGCCAGGCAACACGTGGTAATTTCGTTCGATGAGTGCTTCTTCATGGTATTCCTCGGTTGCCAAGACCACGGCCCGAATCACGGGACGTCCTGTGGTCTTCGTCGGCGCAGTGCTCCTGATCGTGGCATGGTTAGTAACAGGACCGATGTTCGGCTACAGTGATACATGGCAGCTTGTGATCAATACGGCAACTACGATTCTGACGTTCCTCATGGTGTTTCTGATCCAGAACACCCAAAATCGAGACACAGAGGCACTGCACCTAAAGCTTGATGAGTTGATTCGAGCAACACATGGGGCCCACAATGCCTTGCTTGACCTTGAGGAAATGGAAGAATCTCAGCTTGATGAATTCCGTCAGCGATATGAGGCACTGGCTAAACAGGCCCGTTTAAACATCGAATTAGGCAGTTCAGATACCGATGCACCAGACGTGTGACCGCATATTCGTCGACACTTTATAATTTTAACACACTGCACAGTAACAGTCACATAGTTCACGCCTTACCCACCCATACCGATGACGTACTTCGACGCACACTCGCACCGTCGTTCTGCCGACCCTTCTACAACTACACTTGTCTGCGTTCGAATCACTGCGTCGACAGAGATATTCGAAACCGATGGAATCTGCACTGTGGGATTGCATCCTTGGGATGTAACAGAGGACTGGCGCGATGTTGTTGACATCGTTGAAGATCTGTCACAGGAAGATCTCGTTCTAGGAATCGGTGAAGTGGGGATCGATCGTGCGTGTGACGCCCCCTGGCAGCATCAGGTTGATGCATTCGAGTACATTGCAGACTTGGCAGAGCGCGTATCGAAACCGCTTGTGATTCACTGCGTCAAGGCACACGATGAACTCCTTCGCATTCGCCGATTTATCAATCCTGTGCAACCGTGGGTGCTACATGGATTTGTTAAAGGTGCAGACCTTGCCAAACAGTGCCTTGATGCCGGAATGTATCTCTCATTTGGTCCTGCCCTGTTCAAGGAGTCGGCATCACTTATCGAGGCACTACGGCTTTGTCCGACCGACAGACTATTGATAGAAACCGACGACGAACACGTCTCAATCTCGGACGTCTACACAACAGTTGCTAAACTGCGTGGAGTGACAACAGAAGAACTATGCGCGATCCAGCAGCAGAATTTCGAAACCGTCTTCAAGCGATGACCGATGCGGGATGGACTTCCCGCACGCGTCTTCTGCTTGGCGATGAGGCTGTCGATCGTTTCGCACAAAAGCACGTCTTGGTCGTGGGGCTTGGCGGTGTCGGTTCGTTTGCCGCAGAGTTCATAGCCCGCGGTGGTATAGGCCGCATGACAATCGTTGATGCTGATGTGGTTGATCCATCGAATCGCAACCGACAATTGCCCGCGCTACACAGCACCGAGGGCAGATTCAAGACCGAGGTCATGCGCGAGCGTCTGCGTGATATCAATCCTGACCTTCAGCTAACTGTCGTACGAGAGTTCGTAACTCCGCAAACAGTCGAACGTTTGCTTGCAGGTTCGTACGACTATATCGTCGATGCAATCGATTCACTTGCACCGAAAGTGGCGCTGCTGCATGCAGCACACCGAATGGGATTCCGTATCGTTAGTTCAATGGGAGCAGGGGGCAAGATGGATCCAACAATGATCCGTGTTGCCGACATCTCACAGTCGCAGAAGTGTCCGCTTGCGCGATTCGTTCGCAAGCGCCTTCACCGCGTTGGAATCTACGAGGGTATCACGGCCGTGTACTCACTCGAGGAAACCGAGCACGGATCACTGATGTTCACCGACGGTACGAATAACAAGAAGTCTGCATTTGGTACCGTGCCATACATCCCAGCAGCCTTCGGAGGAGCATGTGCCAGCGTGGTGCTGCGGGATCTTGCTGGAAAGTTTACGTGAGACACATTCACATCGTCGGTTTTGGTATTGCCGGTGCTCTCATAGCCCACGAACTTCTTCGACAAGGGCTTCGCGTTACCATCTCTGATACATTCGATTCAGAGAGCTCGTCACGCGTCGCAGCCGGCATGATTACGCCGATAACAGGAAAACGGCTCAAGCCTACATGGCGGGGTCCGGAGCTAACATCGATCGCCGAGCGCGTGTATCGGGAGATCGGAGAACAAGCAGAAAGATCTCTCTGGCGAGACTGGACGCTGCGCCGTGTATTCCGCGAGCCGCAGATGCAGACATGGTTTGCTGACAGACATCAGCGTGGTGAGTTCAATCACCTTGCTGTTCATGAGATTGCTCCGGGCGAGCACGATGGCACGAACTTTCCCTTTGGCGGCTTTATGCATGGCGGTGTTGCAACGGTAGATCTTTCTTCGGTGATCGAAACCGTTCGAGGCCGCGTCGAGTGTTTGCCCACTATCCCCGAGCAGCCGGATGCAACGGTCTGGTGCACAGGATATCATGCCCTCTACCATGAGCTGTGGTCGTGGTTGCCCATCGAACCCTCAAAGGGTGAGATACTGGATGTCCAGATTCCGGATCTGCGTATCGATCACATTCTGACGAATGGTACATGGATATTGCCGGTTCCCGAGTCTGATGGTTCATGTGGAGCTACCTACCGAATCGGTGCAACGCATGATTGGGACGACCATGATCCACGTCCTACAGAGGTTGGTCGTGATTATCTATTGCAACAGGCAATGATGATGGTTTCGCACAACATCATCGTTACGAATCATCGTGCGGCCATACGTCCAAGCACGCAGTTCAAACGTCCACTTGTTGGCAGGCACCCACAGTACGCAGACCAGTATGTATTCACGGGACTCGGCACCAAGGGTGCGCTGCAGGGTCCATGGGCAGCTCAGCAGCTTGTAGCATTGTTGCTTGAAGGGTCGCCCCTTGACAACGATGTTGATTGCGCACGTTGGTGGACAAAGGGGTAGTCATGAGGAATGCGATCACCTTTGTTCACGCCATCTTGCGTGATACTGTCAAAGCCGGCGATGTTGTTATCGACGCAACAGTCGGTAATGGACACGACACCCAGCTCCTTGCCGAGCTCGTGCAGCAACATGGTCTTGTTTACGGATTCGATGTCCAGCAGGAAGCAATCGATGCAGCACGATCACTGCTAGGGGGCTCATCGGAGCGGCTGCGCCTGATATGCTCAGGGCACGAGACGATTGCAACGGCAATTTACCCAGCACACCGGGGACGCGTCAAAGCAGTTACCTTCAACCTGGGGTATCTCCCTGGTGGAGATAAGACCATCACAACCAATGCCGAGACCACCCTGCCCGCGATCGAGCAGGCTATCGGTGTGCTCACTGCAGATGGAATCATCACAATTGTCTGCTACCAACATTCAGAGGGATTGCGCGAGATCAATGCAGTGCGAAACATGCTGCAACAGATGCCGCAGCCTCAATTCAGTTGCCTTGAGACCAACTTTGTCAACCAGCGTGGGAATCCTGCGGTCGTGTTCATTGTTTACCTGCGACACCAACAAACGGATCTACCATGAAGACATTTCTTGTATCACTTCTGGCCATGTTCACTATGAGCACATCATTTCATGACTTTTCGATCAAGACCATCGACGGAGCCGAACAATCACTGTCGGATTACAAAGGCAAGGTCGTTCTCGTCGTGAACGTTGCCTCGTTCTGCGGTTATACGAAGCAATACGAGCCACTCGAGAAGCTATATGAACAGTACAAGGAGAAGGGGCTTGTAGTTCTCGGATTTCCTGCAAACGACTTCGGCGCACAGGAGCCCGGCACAAACGAAGAGATCAAGCAGTTTTGCTCTGCAAAGTTCGGTGTGACGTTCCCAATGGCAGCCAAGGTATCCGTCAAAGGAAGTGCCAAGGCGCCCGTGTACGAATTCCTCACTTCTGGTGGCGGCAACGCAGCACATGCTGGTGAGATCGGTTGGAATTTTGAGAAGTTCCTCATCGGCAAGGATGGAAAGATCATCACACGCTACAAGAGTGGTGTAGACCCTTTGGCAGCGAATGTGAAGGCCGACATCGAAAAGGCACTTGCACAGTAAGACGATTCAGTAAGTTCGCAGCGTATGCTATCCCTGAATGCGCTGCTCGATATCCCATGCCGCTTAGTTCTTGCGTCGCAGTCACCGCGACGCAACGCGCTGATGCGGCATGTTGGCTTTTCATTTGACACCATCGTTCCGAATGTCGACGAAGCAGCTGTCCCCACGGACATGCCGCCGGCATCGTATGTAGAACACCTAGCACTGCTCAAGGCCGAGGCTGCTGCGGGCATGACTACTGACGTAGCCATCATCATCGGTTCTGATACCACAGTTGTGCTCGAGAACGTCGTGCTCAACAAGCCTGCTGATGCAGAAGATGCCAAGCGAATGCTTAGCATGCTTAGCGGTAAAACGCATACAGTGTATACCGGTCTGGCACTTGTGTACACATCGGGTACAGGCAGGCATCAGCGAGTCTCCTCGCGTGCAACCCATGTTACATTCCGTGAGCTTTCCGAGGAAGAGATCAACGCCTATGTGGCCTCTGGATCGCCCCTTGACAAGGCGGGAGCATATGGGATCCAGGATGATTTTGGAGCGGTCTTTGTGCATCGAGTTGATGGGTGCTACTACACTATCGTTGGTCTGCCGCTTGAACTTCTGTACACTGAACTCAGACATCTCGTTCGGGAGCTGATATGAATCTTGGTCTGTGGTCGCTTGTGGCGACCTGCTTCGTACTGGGTGGAGTACCAACGGCATGGATCGCACGCCGATTGCAACCTGGCGGTAAAGACCTGCGTAAGGAGGGCTCCGGCAACATAGGTGCCCGTAATCTGTGGGATGTTGGCAACAGCAAAGCTGTGGCCGTGCTGGTGGGTGTTCTCGACGCTCTTAAGGGTGTTGTGGCCGTGATACTTGCTCGTCAGATTCATGGCGACTGGTTTGAGGCTACTGCGTGGGCTGGTGTGGCCGTGGTCTTCGGACACAACTACAGCGTCTTTCTTGGAATGAAGGGTGGTAGGGGGCTGGCCACGGCTGTTGGAGTGTTCGCACTGGTTAACCCGCTGGTGATGATCGTATGGGGTATGACCTATCTCACAGGGTACTTCGTGATACGGCGCAACATTCATATTGCGTGCATGACGGCTATCATCGGATCCACGGGGTTGATATGGAGCATACCTAACAGTTCTCTGCAGAATACGATGATGATACCGTGCTGGGATGTTACCGAGTTCCGCATCATGGTAGCAGGCGTAGCACTAGCGCACTTTCTGCGTCACATTGAGCCTGTAAGAACGGCTATTCAAGAGTCTGACGACGAAGACGAGGCAACAAGCGCATGAATTGATGCGCACACATCAAGTGCTTGATCGAGAGGTGTCGTCACCAGCATGCATCGAGGGTGGAGCAGTGATGTGGTAGTGCACGAAGTGAATGCATCGAGACTAGCATTGACACGCGCTACAACAGCACCTTCCGTGATGTGTACACCGCAAACGGCTATGCATGCAGTTGACTCTTGTGTAAACGCCTGACCAACCGCCGCAACATCTACGGCAAGACGAATCGAATCGTCCGCCTCATGAACAACGATTGTATATCCGTCGAGTGTTCTCACCAGGAGTGCAATGTTCTCGTTGATCGACTCGATAGACGTTAGCGCGACCATGCCCTTATCATCGGTATGAATGCGCCTACATGGCCGTATCAATGATAGCGCTGTAATGGGACGATCAAGCTTCTCCTCTGCCTGGATGACCGTGCCGGGAGCCTCCGGCTCGAAGGTGTTGAGTACGCGAACGGGAATGCCCGCTGCGATGGCAGGTTCTACGGTCTCAGGATGCAGAACCTTTGCCCCGTAGAGTGCCAATGTTCGGATGTCGTTGAAGGAGATGCTCTTCAATGGTGTGGCCGTGGGTACGATTCGCGGATCGCATGTATAGACGCCGCTTACATCAGTCCAAATCTGAATCTCAGTTGCATCAAGACACCGCCCAATGATGGCTGCCGAATAATCTGATCCGCCCCTTCCCAACGTTGTCGGTATACCATGCGAGGTTGCACCAACAAAGCCCTGCGTAACGATCACGGATCCATGTTGTGCTAGCGGCCTGATCGTGGCGTTAGCGGCGGCAATAGTCCTTTCGATATCGACAGAAGCCGATTGAAACTCGTCATCAGTGATGACGAGTCTACGAGCGTCAACCCAGGAGGCCTCGACGTCCATGCTTGTCAGGTACAATGCAAACAGCGTTGTACTCAGAAGCTCGCCGTAGCCAGCAATGGCGTCATAGGTCTGCGGTGTGCACTCGCCAAGTATCGCGGCAGCATCAAGATGCTCCCTGCACTCCGTGAGGAACACCTCAATGGTTGCCGATGAAACACCAAGCTCTCGAGCAATCTCGAGATGTCGTTGTTCGAGCGTCTCAAACTCATGATCAATACTGCATCCGCCTGCGGCATGCCGAGCAAGGTCAAGAAGCTGCGATGTGGTGCCCGCTGTTGCCGACAGCACGGCAACGACGCCATCATGTTGGCGTGCATGATCAGCTACGATGGAGGCCACCTGCCGAAGTGCACTTGCATTCTGCACCGACGTGCCACCGAACTTCATGACGATCATAGCTAGCTATTCCACATCAAAGAAAGATGATAGGTGCTCGGCTTTCGGCACATGCACCACAATCCTATCCTCGACAAGCGATGCAACGGCCTTCTTCGCACGCTGCAGGTCTACGCCACGGAGGTAGGAAAAATGCCAGATGTCCATGGGGCCTGCAGAGATCTCCACCGTGAGAGCCTGTTCAACGGTCATGGTTCCGCCGGAAAGAAACCTGTCGCGCACGGCAGACACAAAGTCTGTCGATTCCTTTTCCAGCAACATGTCTGGCGTGAAGTAGTAGTTGTCTGTTGACTGCAGGTCACAGATCAGGAAAGCCCCCTTATCATTGCTGTCGGCAAAATCAGCGAGAAAGCTCAGTGAGATCAAATAGGGGGCATCTGGTTCGCCCTCCCAAAGGTCTTTCCAGACGTCTGGGTCGGTAGTGCGCAGCCAATCTTGAAAAGCTATCTCATGTTCGGGTAGACGCATGAGTGCTCGTTTACCAAATTCCGCAGCGATTTCACGAGCGTCATGTCCGCTCATCGATGCGAGCTGGTCTGCGTCAAACCACAGATGTCCGTGTTGTTCTAACGCAGTTCGACAGTGCGTTGCAAGTGCGTCGTTCATGCCTGTTGTCGGCCCTTCTGACGCTGCATCACCCACATGCCCAGCGCGCTAAGCCCGAGTAATGCTGCAGCGATGTTTGATGCAAGACTGATCGTTCTGCCTGTTTCAAATGCAGGGCTCTGGTAGCGGAACTCAACGGTGTGAGTGCCTGCTGGTACAACGACACCTCGCATGAGGAAGTTCGTCTTGACCATCGGCACCTCGGAACCGTCAACATATGCGTGCCATTCTTCATAGAACACTTCGCTCACAACAAGCAGCTGCTGCGTGGATGTCGTTGCCTTGATCGTGAGCTTCTGATTGCCACGATCGACAACTGTTGCCGTGGATGTTGAGTCGGCACCGCATGACTGCATACCAGCGAATTGGGATTCGACATATGCCGTACGACGTGGGTTAAATCCACCATCGCGAATCTTCTCGAGCAACGTGAGCTTGTCTGACTGAACACCGATCGAATCAACGAACCAAGCACGAGGGAGCACGTCGTCGTTCTGATAGACAAGTAGCGGTGTTTCTGAAGAGCGGAACACTGGTTCTACACCTTGGTAAAGGGGCCTGTCGGAGATGATGTACTTTACGTTAAGCAGGTTCCACAGGAATGGATTGTAGATACCTGAGTTGCCTGGTGCCGGACGCTGCCCCGGACCTGGAGCAGCCACGTCGAGCATGTCCTGATACACACGCAGTTTGGCTGATGAGTATCCTGAGACACTCTCGATGAAGTGATATGCCCACCAGTTGGCAGGGAATGCATTCGAAAGGTCGCACACGCGGTAGGGGGCTCTCTCCGATTGCAGGAATGACACGACGTCGTTCTTCGTAAACACATTCGCTTCTGGCGACCCTTCTTTGGGTTCATATGGGCGCTTGTCTACGCGCCAGAGATCAACGAAGGTAAGTGCAAGGAAGAGCATAACAGCAACATTCGGCTTGAGAAGTCCACGCGAAGTCGCCCAAATGAGTCCACCCGTCGCTAGGAGATAGAACACTGCCGCCATAGCATCGGCATGCATCTCGTTGTAGACAATGTCGAGGAACTGCTCCGAAACCGGCTGGCCACCCTGCTTCGCAGTAACAGCATCGTTGACCTGTGATTTGTAGTCGCTTTCATCAGTTGCAAAAAGAAAGATACCAGCGCAAAGAACTGCGATACCAACTAGGACAATTAACCCCTTTTTACGTGATGCCGCGCTTGTCTCAGATGCCCAGCCTGCGATCGCCGCAAGGCCATAACCTGCCGCTACCGGCAGAGCAAACTGCAAGAGGCAGAGAGCCATGGAAGGGGCGCGAAACTTATTGAAGGCTGGTACGGTGTTGTAGAATATGTCGTAGAGCACGGGGAAGTTCTTGCCAAATGATAGTAACAGCGAGAACGCACCGAGCACGGTGAGAAAGATCACAAACGGATCCTTGCGATAGTGCCACATGCCAATCAGACCGAGCACGAGCACAGCAACACCCATATAGTTGGCGGCGTCTGTAAATGGCATCTGACCCCAATAGAGATTGGCGCGCTGTGGGGGTGCCGATCGACTCGTCTTGATCACCGTGTTCCCGAAGCCATAGTAGCTCGGCACGAGGAACGTAAACATTTCACCGGGTGAGAATGACCAGTTTGTGGCATACTCATAGTCATTACCACCAGTCTGGTCTTGTTCATTCTTTTGCGACTGCACCAAGGGGGCTGATCCACGGGTTGACTCCGGAGTATACTCGCGTGTTGCAAGGAACATGTCGGCATGTGATCCGAGCGCTATAACAGCTGCTAATGCAAGTCCACCACCGGCCTTGAGTACATCCACCCAGCCTTCTTTGGTCAGGATGCGCGTGACAAGCTCAACAAGCATGTAGAGAGCTGTCCCGCAACCAATGTAGAACATCATCTGAGGGTGTGTTGCAGAGACCAGAACGATCATCGGCAACGTGAGCAGGAACAGGTTCGCAATGCTAAACTTCTCACGTAAACGCTCGAGTGCAAGCAAGATCCATGGCAGTGTGGCCATCGACACCGGTTTTGTAGAGTGTCCGATCATGATCCACACGATGACGAATGTGCTGAAGATCGCCGCCACGGCTGAAAACACGCCGATAAGCTTGCTAAGCCCCTTGACACGTGTAAGTGTGTAGACGCCCCAACCGTAGATCACATACCATATCGCAAGACGGGCTGTGTCGTTGTTGAACAGGTCGCCCATCGCGCGAGGGAACGAGAAAATGAACTGACCCACAAAGTCCCACGTTCTGTCTCCGGCAGCCAGAAAGGATGCCAATGACGGCATGCCGCCGAAGATGTATGGAACCCAGAGAGGGAACTCACCTGCGTCCTTCGCCTGCTCCAGATACGGCACAAATGAGTAGAAGGCAACGTTGTCGCCGCCGCTCATAAAGTTCTTTCCGCCAAAGAGTGCATCGGCAAAGAATGCGATCACCGAGATGAGAATCGATGCATAGGCCAGAACGTCGCCATACTTTGTAAACACCGATGCAGATTGCTTTGTAGCCATTGGCTGAATCCTCTTCGTTAGCATGAGATTGGTTGACAAAAGTACGTATGTTGATGCTATGGAAAACCTGCAGCTTCGAACTACGCCGCTCTCGATTGATGATGCGTTGCACCTGCTTCGGCGGGCAACCTGTCATCCCACCTACGAGCGCGCTGTGTCCATCGTTGGTCTCACACCAGCAGAGGCTACCGCACGCCTGATAGCAGAACCCGTTGTGCCTCTTCAGGATCTCCCTTGGGCTCAATCTCCGCCGAACCTGCAAGACTTTGCAGCCAACGCCAGGCTTTGGCCAGAATTGCAGCAATGGTGGATGTCGCGCATGCTTTTGGTGCCGCATGTCCACGAGAAGCTGATTTCGATGTGGCATAACATCTTCACGTCCGATTATCTCACGGTCTACATCGGACAGTGGCTGCTGAATCAGCATAAGCTCATTCGGAGCAATGCCACGAGTTATGCTGCACTTGCGGAGAAGATCGTGGGCGACCCGGCAATGCTGCGATATCTCAATGGTGAGCTCAGCGTAAAGGGTCGGCCCAACGAGAATTTTGCGCGTGAGTGGTTCGAGTTGTTTACCCTTGGGGTTGGCAACTACTCGGAGACTGATGTTCTTGAAGCGGCGCGGGCATTTACTGGCTGGCGCATCAATGGTGTTCAGGGAGTCTATTCCCGTCAGCTCGCCGACACGGGAACAAAGACAATCCTCGGAAAGACAGGCAACTGGGACTGGAAGGATGTCGTGCGGATTACCTTGGAATCCGACGCATGCTGTCGATACGTTGCCCGACGCATCATCAAGCAGTTCGTTGAGTTTTATCCGACAGACGAGGCAGTAAACAACGTTCAAAAGGTCGTTCGTGATGCGAACTACGACATGAATGTGATCCTGCAAACGCTTCTATCATCAGAGTACTTCTATTCATCAACGGTTCGTGGTGCGCTCATCAAGAGTCCAACAGAGTTGGTCGTTGGCCTTGCGTCTGTCTTGGGTGCTCGCCGCATACAACCTGCCTACGCCGTTGCCTCCATGACGAAGCTTACTCAGGAGCCTTTCTATCCGCCCACCGTCGAAGGATGGAAGGGGCATCATGCATGGATCACAAGTTCAACCTTCCCGCAGCGACAGCGATTTGCCGAAGCATTCATTGATGGACGTCAGACTGGAAGCTCCGCGAAGCTGCTCGACGCAGATGGTAAGAGCTACACACCGGATGTCGTAGCAATGGCCAAACAGCTTCCCGATGCCGACGATGCCGCTAAGCTTGTGGCCAATGTGGCCTCGCTGATGTTGGCTGTGCCTGTTACGCAGAAGCAGCTGGACGTCCTTCTCGACATCATGCTCGCCGGCGCCCAGGTCTACGAGTGGAATATCGATTCACCATCGGC
>CANGZU010000036.1 GCA_947458785.1 Ignavibacteria bacterium | reverse complement strand
GCTGATGCATAGGCTGCACGACGTGGGTCGTTCGTTGAATTCATGATCGCTGACAGCTTGACGCCAAACGTCAAGTCACCACTGCGTTGCGTGTTAAACTGGTACCATGGGTTTCCAGATGTTTCAACATCGCCAAAGGTGAACTGCATGTCATCTGCGTTGCTTGCAATCGCACCGGCAAGTGCCGTGAGTGCAGCGCCAGCAGCCTGAGCATCCTTCTTAGCAAGGTGGATTGCCATGCGGGCCTTGAGAGCGTTTGCAGCCTTGATCCAGTTTGCAGATTTGCCTCCAAAGATCAAGTCATCAGCGCCAGGCTTGCGGCCCTGTGCTGGTGCCGTGAGTACCGCAATAGCAGCATCGAGCAAACCGTTAGCACTCGCGTAGACAGCTGATTGAGCGTCGTACGTTGGTGTTGTATTGGCTGCTCCGCGAAGCGCTGTTGAGTAGGGGATATCACCCCAAAGATCTGTCATCGTTACAAGGTTGTAGGCTTGCAGGATGTGGAAGATACCTTGGTAGTGCGTGGCACCTTCAGCAGCGGCACGGTCGATCAGGATCTGGAGGTCAAGCATTGGACCGGAATACATGGTATTCCAAGCATTGTTGACATCAGCTTCTGTGAACGTGTAGTTGTAGATACCCAGGTGTTGGCGGTCAACACCAGTGTTGTGTTGTGTCAATAGCGAAGCGTAGCGTCCGAAATCACCGCCCATGACGTATGCCATACCAGCCTGAACTGTCGGCAGAACCACGTCATACGATGCTGTTTCAGGAGCATACGGATTGACATTGATTTTTGGGTCAATCCAGGTGTCACAAGCCGTCAACATGACGACGAACACACTGCAGAACCCAAGAAGATATCGTTTCATAATCGTTGTTTTCCTTGATTGTGTCTTCGATACGTTGGGTTAGAAATTGAGACTAAATGCCATCACGTAGCTCTTTGTGCTTGGCATATTGAAATAGTCGAGACCTTGAGCGTTTGAAGCCCCCTGCAAGCTTGTTTCAGGATCAACACCAGTATACTTCGTGCTGAGCCAGAGGTTGCGGCCTGTGAAGGTGACTGTGAGGCCACTGAACGGCGTGCTTTCCATGATGCTTGAAGGAATTGCATACGAGAGTGTAAGCTCACGCAGGCGAACCCAGCTTGCATCTTCAACGAAGTCTTCGGTGTTGCTACCGTAGAATCCGTTGCCGTTGTTCAGAGAGAGCCAGCCTTCGCCATATGGTACTTCGATGCTGTTCGTTGTTGTGCTGTCTGATGCAAGAACACCCTGGAAGACCTTTGTGCCTGTGCGGTTTTCTGTTTCTTTGTGTGTACCAAAGAAGTACAACGCACCGCGAGTACCGTTCCACATAACACCACCTTGACGAATGTCAAGCTGCGCTGAAAGAGTGATACCCTTCCATGTGAATGTGTTACGGATACCCATCATCCAGTCTGGGTTAGCACTACCAAAAGCTTGCTCTTCGTAGTTCATGATTGGATAACCGTAGTCTGCAGAATTGGTGTCGTTGTCGATCAGGATCTGGTCCTTGTCATTGCGCGCCCAACCGAAACCGAAGATCGAGCCGTATGGCTGACCAGCAACGGCGCGAACAGAAGAACCAACGAAGCCACCAAGACCGATGTTATCTACTCCCTCGGCAAGGCGTTCTACCTTGATGTTGTTCTTCGTAAAGTTCACAGACATATCCCAGTTGAAATCGTTCGAGCGGACGATACCAAGATTCAGAACTGCTTCGATACCGTTGTTGCTGATGGCACCAGCATTCATCAGCTGCGTTGAGTAGCCCGAAGAGTTTGCAATCGGAACCGAGAAGATCTGATCTTCTGACATCTGATTGTAGTACGTCAGGTCAAGGCTTACGCGGTTGTCAAAGAGAGCGATGTCGAGACCGAACTCTGTTGATGTCGTCTGCTCTGGGCGAAGATTCGTTGATGCAAGATTGTCGCCACGTGTGTAACCGATGAGGCCACCAAATGGGAACGTTACACCGTTTGTCCAACCATCGCTATAGCTTGCGCGACCAAAGCCAGTTGCTGTTCCGAAGATCGGAGCATCCTTACCGACTGTTGCGTAGTTAGCGCGGAGCTTGACGAATGTTAGCTCATCGGACTTCAGGTCTGGCAGGAGTTCAGTAAGAACGGCTGCAACCGAAACAGATGGGTAGAAGAACGAATTGTTCGCTTCAGGAAGCGTTGTTGACCATTCGTTACGACCCGTGAAGTTGAAGAAGAGCGAGTTCTGATAATCGAAACGCAGATCTGTGTAGTAGGCCATCGTGCGCTTACGGCTCAGACCTTGGCTAACTGTTGTACCAGAATAGTTGTTTGGATCGCGCGCAGCATCTGGGTTACCAACGCCGTCGGCCTGCACATAGTTGAAATTGAAGTTGTTTGAGTACAAGTTCTGTCCAACCAAAGCCTGAAGGTGAATGTCGTCCGTGAGGTCAACATTGTATGTCAGGATAAGATCCGATGTGATGTCACTGAGCGTGTTATCGTCAGTGAACATGCGACCAGAAGGATAGGCCTTCGCTCCCTTAGCATAGGTCTGGATGCGGCTATCGTTATAGTAGTCAATACCAATGCGGTACATCAATGACAATTCAGGAAGGATCGACCAGTCGATCTGAGCGTTACCGAACAAGCGGTTCACGTTGTCTTCGAAAATGTTCTCATTGACCGTCCAGAATGGATTGTCATAGCCAGCGCCATTACGATACGTACGCTGAGTACCATCAGAATAGCGGTACGCTGCTGAGTTCTTGGCAAGTGCATCGGTACCTGAGAGTCCGTTCGCGTTATCGAAGGTAGGGGGCGTCCGAAGCAACGCAAGCATCACACCTGAGATGTTCGAACCCTGCTGGATACGTACACCACCAGAGTTAA
Source organism: Ignavibacteria bacterium (assembly GCA_947458785.1). Lineage (GTDB taxonomy): Bacteria > Bacteroidota > Ignavibacteria > Kapaibacteriales > Kapaibacteriaceae > UBA10438. The sequence goes on along the minus strand of CANGZU010000036.1, from coordinate 14,788 downwards.
CGTAGTTGATGTTCGCTGAGGCAGTAACATTCTTCGCAACTGCCGCGCTTGAACTGACCTTCACATTGCGACGTGACCATTCAGAATTTGGTACAACACCTTCTGAAGTCAGGTTGGCGAACGATACGAGGTAGTTGGCAGCTGAGCTTCCTCCAGACATCGTTACACTTTGATTCTGTGTCATACCAGTCTTGAAGAAACTAGCATACGGATCAATTGCAGTAACCTTGGATGCACCAGATGGGGCAGCGCTCGCACCGACAATAGAACCGCGACGGTCGTGACGCGAGTTTACGTTACCGTCGTAGTAGAGCGTGTCGATAGACGCACCCCATGAACGAGAAGCGCCAGAGGAGAATGCATAACGTCCACCAGCCCCTTGCGACCACTTATTCTGCAGCTCAGGAAGCTTGTTGACTTCGTCGAACGCCCATGAGGCATTGACGTTGATGTTCACCTTGCCGTCTTCGTTCGGACGACCCTTCTTGGTCGTAATGATCACGGCACCACCAGCAGCACGAATACCGTAGAGTGCTGTAGCAGCTGGACCCTTGAGGATGTTCATGCTCTCGATCGAGTTTGGATCCAAGTCCATAGCACGATTTGAGTAGGCAACAGAGCCTTGTGTGGCTTCCGAAGCCAACTGTGAGTTGTCAATCGGAATACCGTCGATGACAAACAGTGGCTGGTTGTTACCAGTCAACGATGACGAACCGCGGATGCGGATAAACGACGAGGCACCAGGAACGCCTGTCGAGTTGTTCACTTGAACACCGGCAACGCGCGAAGCAAGCGAGTTGACGATGTTCGACTCACGTGAGTTGGTGATCTGTTCAGCACCAACTTCTTGCGTTGAGTATCCCAGTGACTTCTTGGAGCGATTCAGACCGATGGCCGTTACAACAACCTCGGACTCCTTGCTACCGTCACCAGAAAGACGCACATTGATCGTGCTGGACTCGCCAACAGTCACTTCCTGCGTCTTCTTACCAATGGAACTAAAAACAAGCACCGAACCTGTCGATGCTTTGACGGTGTATCCGCCGTTACTACGCGAGAACGTTCCTGTCTTCGTTCCCTTGACTTTTACGATTGCTCCCGCAATCGCGGATCCATCATTGTCGGTAATTGTACCGGTGATGGCTCGGTCCTGTGCTGTAGCTACCACCACAGTAGCAAACACGACCGCAATGAGGTAGAAAACTCGTTTCATACTCCTGCACAAGGATGTGGATGAAAAGTGTGAATTGTGTATACAAACCTCACCAATGTAACGAAAAGACAATGCCGTTATCCTCTTGGCGAGAATAACGGCATGTAAAGTTTTCCACCTGAATGCAGGGGGCCGGCAGGGAAGTTATCTCTGCAGCGCTGGCTGACGCTGTGTGACTGCCTTACTAACGAAAATGATAACCATCGAGAACATATAGGTGGATATCATCCCGTTGAGCAGGAAATTGCCGCTGTCACGGTAGAACGCCAAACCCGCGGCGTAGCAAGCTAGAAGGCCGTCAAGAGTTTGAGGATAGAGCGATCCGCCAAACCAAACAGCGAAATTGGTTACCAGAAAGAATCCAACACTCGAGATTGTGCCGCCCCAAAGTACCTGCTTCGTGGCTGATGAGTCACGAAGCGCATGACCCAGTAGCGCCGTTGCTATTACGCATCCGTACACCCAAGGCTGAGCGCTGTGGAACGCATAGTCCATACCAAAGACCACGCCAAGGGCAAGATCACTGAGGACCATCGAAGCAAGTGCTACAAACAGTGATTGTAACCGATTGGAAAACAACGCGCCTCCGCACAGGGCTACGGCCATGACAGGCGTAAAGTTTGGCCAATGCGGCACCAGCCGCGTCATTGCTACCAATGCGATCATGGCAGCGACAGGGGCCTGTGTACGAAGAGCTTTCATAGTTCGTTATCCATTTCTAGTTTACATAATGCAGATTATGTTTCAATCCGATTACTTGCCGAGGGCTTCCGTTACGCGATCTGCTGCATCCTGCAACGTTGCCGCTACCAAGAAATTCAACCCGGATGACTTCAGGATTTCACCAGCCTCAATGGCGTTGGTACCGTCAAGACGCACGATCACTGGAACATTCACTGTTACTTGCTCAAGCGCCTGAAGGATGCCGTTTGCAACACGGTCGCAACGCACAATACCGCCAAAGATGTTGATCAATACCGCCTCAACGTTCGGATCGCTCATCATGATGCGGAATGCGTTTGCAATGCGCTCAGCATTGGCTCCACCACCAACGTCCAGGAAGTTTGCAGGCTTACCGCCAGCAAGCTGAATGATGTCCATCGTACCCATGGCCAGCCCAGCGCCGTTAACCATGCAACCAACGTTGCCGTCGAGCTTGATGTAGTTCAGGCTGTACTTGCCAGCTTCAACCTCAAGTGGATCTTCTTCTTCGATGTCCCGAAGTTCAGCCCAGTTTGGATGACGATACTCCGCATTGTCGTCGAAATTGACCTTTGCGTCAAGTGCGATGAACTCACCATCGGCTGTAGAAACCAGCGGGTTAACCTCAAGCATTGAGCAATCCATGGCCTCATAGGCTGTATACAGTTTCGTAATGAAACTGATGAAGCTCTTGAGAGCATTGCCACTTAGGCCAAGTCCGAACCCTAGCTCACGTGCCTGAAACGGCATAAAGCCAGTTGCAGGGTCGATGTGTACACGAATGATCTTTTCTGGGGTTTCTTCAGCAACCTTCTCAATCTCGACCCCACCTTCGGTGGAGACCATGATCAGGTTCTGTCCACGACCGCGATCGAGCAGTATTGAGCAGTAATATTCGTGGCCGATGTTGCAGCCATCCTCGATCAGAACACGGCGAACGATTTTGCCTTCTTCACCAGTCTGGATTGTGACGAGCTTGTTTCCGATCAGTCCATCGGCAACGTTGTATGCCCCATCTGCTAGATCTCCGCTGTGCAGAACAGTGACACCGCGCAGCGGCTTCTCGCCGAACATGACTGGCTCGTTCGTAGTTGGGTTGTGAACTGTTCCCTTGCCACGGCCCCCTGCGTGAATCTGAGCTTTGACAACGATTGCCTTGGATCCTTGCGATACAAAGTCCGAGTAAGCAACTGCACCGGCTTCTGCCGATGAGAAGACAGCCTTGCTTCGCAGTACTGGAACGCCATACGTGCGGAGCAGCTCTTTTGCTTGATACTCGTGAATATTCATGATGTCCTCGATGATGGAGTTTTCGCGTTGTAGTTTTGTTGGCCGCAAAAATACATCACTAAGGTGGTTTGACCGAAGAACTGTATTCCACATCAACATGCGCATAGCCAGATACTACATAGCTGCCACACTCCTGATCATTGTATGGTTGACGTTTCGCCCCCTGCTTCACCAAGATGCAGAGCTTGGAACAGAGGAGAATCCCGTACAGCTGATGCTGACGCCATCGACTGATGCACCGGCGATCATTCGTGATGGTCAGGTTCTGGCAGATTACCTGCTCCGGACAACGGGTCTTCACGTAAAAGTTACTGTACCTACGAACTACATCGTTATCGTCGAGGCATTCGGCACAAAGCGCGCCGATGTAGCGATCATGAACACGTTTGCCTACCTTTTGGCCCATAAAAAGTATGGGGCGAATGCTGTGCTCAGGGTTGCACGCAGATATGGCGAACTCTCCTATCGTGGTGAATTTATCGTGCCGGCATCAAGCGGAATTGATCGAATTGAACAGCTGGAAGGTAAGACCATCGCATTTGTGGACCCCTCTTCGACTTCAGGCTACATCTACCCAATGGAGATGCTCAAAAAGCTCAAGGTTACGCCCAAGCGTCAGGTCTTTGCGAACGGACATAATCAGGTTGTGACGAAGGTCTACCTAGGTGATGTCGATGCAGGAGCGGTTTTCTATTCGCGTCCTGACACCGTAACCGGAGAGCAACTCGATGCCAGGACGAAGGTAAAGACCGAATACCCTGATGTATTTGAAAAGGTCAAGATCATCGGACTTACCGATGAGATTCCAAACGATCCGGTTGTCGTGCGTAACGGTCTCGAGCCCGAGATCACCGAAAAGCTTGTCAATGCACTCTATGAGTTTGCGCAGACAGAAAATGGACGCAGTGCTCTGATGACGATAGCCAGTATCGAGGGCTTCAAGCGCGCAACTGATCAGGAGTACGACGACATGCGCGCACTGGTGGCTCGTTACGGTATCGATGTAGAGAAAACGCTTCGCAAGAAGAAATAAACTCAGTCTGAGTAAGGCACTCGGCATGGATTCCCGCGTTCGCGGGAATGACGGTATACTCGGCACCCGGTACTCGGCACTCGCTGCTCTAAGAGAGATACTTTGTGAACTTGCGAGCGACCGACGTAAGCCCGGAGACAACGCTACTAACGAACTCAGCAAGTTCCTCGAGAGATGGTTTAACAGTTTTGACCATCAACGTCTCAAGTCCACGCACATCGTCGGCGATAGCTTTAAACGTGTCAGCGCCGGCAGATATCTTTTGCAAATCGCCGTCTACACGGGCCAGGGTTGTGTGTGCCTGCTCAAGCACCTTCGTAGCTTGATCAATGGCAGGTATGGCCGCTGTTCGCATTGCGCGTACATCCTGTTGAACGGCTTCGACAGAATAGGTCATTCGGTCAACATTCTTGAGCAGGCGCAGGATTGCCGAGATGGCAACGATGCAAAGGGATGTGGCAGAAAGTAGGGCTATGATACCTACAACGTCAAGCAAGCTCATGTCCATGATCAGATCTCCGTACCAAATGAATCGGAGGAGTCTTGGCTTATGCGGGCTGAGCGGCTCTTTGCGTCTCGGAGAACTTGTTCAGCGTTTGATAACAAACTCTCTGCCTGATGACGCGCAGAGGAGACGATACGCTCGGCGCGCAGACGTCCTTCATTCACAACGTCTTCAAACGGGCCATGGGAAGGGGCTTCCGGATCCTTACCTATATAGTGTGAGGCCTTGTCGTACAACTCCCCTGTTTTATCTGCGATGTCACGACGCAGCTCACGTCCGCTCTTTGGTGCAAACAGCAGGGCGAGTACAGCACCCACGGCGCCACCCACGACAGCACCCACGAGAAAACCCTTTGTGTAGGATCCGTTAACCTGCTCTTTGTCTTCCATGGCAGCCTCCAATTGTCTCAAATGTTACCAATTCTCCGGCAAGCCGACGGACTTGCCTTGCGATGTCAATATGAACTCTGCGAACTCTCTGACAGCCCCGTTGCCACCGGGAAATCCCGCGATAACGTGCGCTACTGCTTTGATGGCCGGGACGGCATCGGATGGGCATCCAGCTAGGCCGCAGCATGTCATGACGTGCAGATCGTTGACATCGTCGCCAATATACGCAATGTCACTCGGCGCTATCGAGAGTCGACGACTGATGTCGTATAATGTTGTGGTTTTGTCGTGACATCCAAGAACAACCTCTTGGATACCTAGTTTTTCTGCTCTGCGCGTGACGATTTCCGAGTTCTCACTGGTCACTATCCCCGTTCGTATGCCTGCGCGGTGCAGCAGCGTGATTCCCATGCCGTCTCTCGTCGAAAAGCGCTTGAGCTCCTCGCCCCTTGCAGAAAAATACATGGCGCTGTCGGTGAGAGTTCCGTCAACATCCATAATGAGCATTTTGATAGACAGAGCGCGCTGTTGTGGTGTCACGGGGCTGACCTTTCACGTTACGTGTGTTGCGGAATCCTACCGTAGATTCGCGGTTCAAATTTACTGCGAGAAATCATGCCTACGCGTTACGTTCTGCTCACACTTGGTGTTCACGATGAAGATCTCGACATCGTCATGGGGGTCCTTTCCGGATACCCTATCATGGGGGTCGAGCAGGGTATGGATCAAATCACGGTATGTGTTGAGCAAAACGACTGGCAGCAAGTCTATGCTGAGTCAATCGTCCAAGAGGTCAAGGCTCTCGGTATACCGGTATCCGTTATCAACCTAAGTACGGAAGAAGATCAGAACTGGAATGCCGAATGGGAGGCATCGATAGATCCGGTCGTTGTGAACGAGCGGATCGTTATTGTGCCCGAATGGCGGGCCCATGAATACGACATGCCGCTCACGCTGGTGATAACGCCCAAAATGTCGTTTGGTACTGGACACCATGCAACGACGCGTATGATGTGTATGCTCACGGAGCAATATGTCCAGCAGGGTGAAAAGTGGATAGATGTCGGCACGGGAACTGGTGTTTTGGCAATTTTGGCAGCCCGACTTGGCGCATCACATGTGTTTGCCTTCGACAACAACGAATGGTCGATTGTCAACAGCCAGGAAAACATTGATCGTAACAACGTGGGAGATCAAATCTCGCTGCAGATGAGTGAATTGCAGGAAACTCCCCTGCCAGCTTGTGATGGCTTGGCTGCCAATCTGTACCGGCATCTCGTGATTCCTTACGCTCCAGCATTTATCGAGGCTGTTAAGCCTGGCGGTATCATTCTTGTGTCCGGCATCTTAAAGTACGACTTCGACGAAGTGGCAGCCCCTTTCCTCGAGCGTGGCTGCGCGGTTGAGTCTTCACTAGCCGAGACCGAGTGGTGTGCTATCGCATTTCGTACGCCTTCAGCTCAGGCTGCAGCATGAGCAAGCCGCAGGACGACCGCCGATCTACTATCACGATTGTGCTTGGGCTTGTCTTCGGCACTATTCTGGTGGTCATGGTGTTGCAGGGCGGCATGTGTGAGCGCTACGAGCGGCGGATGCAGCGTCAACGCCTCATGCAGGAATATCTCAACTCTCAACGCAAGTGATGCGCACCACGAACACAGGCTATTCCGATATACTGGCAGTTGCAATCGCACATGCTGCCGTGCTGCAGCTGGCAGAGCGACTTTCCAAGCGGGAGTCCACGTCGATCAAGACCGTCTCCGGTTCACTTAAGGGGCTCATTGTCTCGGCGCTCTGGAGTCTTGGTGATGTGCCGCTGATGTTGGTTGTGCCGGAGGAAACCGACGTCGATGCGCTCGTACACGACGTAGGCGTATTCATCGGTCCAGAACACGTTGGTGGAATCCGTGGCGCAGTCAGGCAAAGCGCCCTCGAGGCCGGTGGTGTTGTGCACCACGAACAGATGGACACAATAAGTCGTCTGCACGAAAAGCGCCGGTTTGTTTTGATCGTATCGAGTTCGGCGCTTACGCTGCATCTGCCTGCTCGCGAGGAGATCTCGCACGCCACGACTATGATCACACGTGGTGAAACACTCCCATACGAAGACACAGTAACATCCTTGATCTTGGCTGGGTTTGAACGTACCGACTACGTAGCTAAACCTGGCGAGATCGCCGTGCGTGGAGGCATTGTCGACATCTTTCCGGGCGGCTGGGAAAATCCGCTGCGTATTGAGTTTTGGGGCAACACGGTTGAGTCGATCCGCGAGTTTGAACCCCTTTCTCAGAGGTCGATCAGAGAGCACTCAAGTGTTCAATTCTTGTCAAAGGTCTATCACAGCGACGACCTTGATCTCTCGAGCAATGTGCTCGATCATCTCGATGCATCAACCGTTGTTTGTATCGATTCTCCAGAGTCCATCGAGGCTGCTCTCCACCAGCGCGAGGCATACGATAGCTATACGAGGCTTGTCTCGTGGCCACATGTGCGCATCAACCCGCTTGGTGATGCCGAAGTGTCGGTGCGCTCTTCCGTGCAACCTTCGTTTGGTGCTTCCATCGAAGCACTATTGCAAGGCGTGCGTAAACTGCAGAACAGAGAGTTTGCCACATACATTGGAGCAGACGGACAGCAACACGTTAAGCGACTCCGTGAGCTCTGCGACAATGTGATCGATCAGGTTGAACACGACGATGTTGAGCTCGCAGTGGGACTCCACAAGGCAACCGATGCAGTTCGGTGGATGTCGAGTCCACTAAGCAGCGGATTCCAGTGGGACGATGCTTCAATCGCATGTTACACTGAACATCAGGTGTTCGGTCGACAACGGGCCCAAAAGCGATCGCGCAAACAGGACAAGGGGTTTACCCTCCGAGAGCTGCAGCAGCTTCATAACGGCGACTACCTTGTGCATGAAGACAAGGGGCTTGGAAGGTACCTCGGTCTGCACACGATCACGATCAACGGATCGCAGCAGGACTGCGTCAAGCTCGAGTTTGCCGGTGGCGATCACCTCTTTGTGCACCTCAATTACGTGCACAAGCTCTCGAAATATGCTGCCGAAGAAGGTACCGTCCCGAAGCTTAGCAAGCTCGGCAGCGCCGAATGGGAACGCAAAAAGGCCAAGGCAAAGAAGCGGATCAAGGATATTGCTCGGGATCTGATCAAGCTCTATGCTCAACGAAAGTCTCAACCTGGGTTTGCCTTTCCCGAAGACACGGTATGGCAGAAGGAGTTCGAAGCCTCATTCCAGTACGAGGATACTCCGGATCAGGCCAAGGCTACCGGCGAGGTCAAGTACGACATGGAGTCGTCTACACCAATGGACAGGCTTGTTTGCGGTGATGTGGGCTTCGGTAAGACCGAGGTTGCCGTCCGTGCAGCATTCAAGGCTGCTCAGTCAGGTAAACAAGTGGCTGTTCTTGTGCCAACAACCATCTTGGCCGAACAACACGGCGTAACATTTCGCGATAGGCTTCATAGATACCCTGTGCGCATCGATGTGCTCTCGCGCTTCCGTTCCAAGGCTGAGCAGAAGGATATCATCGATCGCATTAAGGTCGGAAGTGCCGATATCGTTATCGGTACCCATCGACTGCTCAGTAAAGATGTTGAGTTCAAGAACCTTGGGCTGCTGATCATCGACGAAGAGCATCGTTTTGGTGTTGCAGCTAAGGAAAAGCTGCGTCAGCTCCGTACGACCATTGACACGCTCACACTCACTGCTACACCCATCCCCCGCACGCTGAACTTCTCGCTTATGGGTGCACGAGATCTTTCCGTTATCGAGACGCCCCCTCGCAATAGGTTGCCGGTGCGGACCGAGATTATTCAATGGGATGATGAAACTCTCCGCGAGGCTCTCTCACGCGAGTTGGAACGGGGCGGACAGGCCTTCGTCGTGACGGATCGGATCCACGACATGGACAAGCTCGAGATGAAGATCAAGATGCTCATGCCGTCGCTGCGTGTGGCCGTGGCACATGGTCAGATGGAAACATCGCACCTCGAAGATGTCATGGAAGGCTTTCTGGAACGCAGATTCGATGTATTGATAGCAACCAAGATCATCGAGTCGGGACTCGACATACCCAACGCGAACACCATGATTATCCAGCATGCCGATAACTTCGGACTTGCTGAATTGTACCAGCTTCGGGGCCGTGTTGGACGTTCGAACACGCAGGCTTACTGCTACCTTATGATTCCTCCGCCGCACACACTTTCGCGTCTTGCCCTGCGACGACTGCAGGCGCTCGAGGAGTACACTGATCTTGGATCGGGCTTCCAGCTGGCTATGCGCGACCTTGAGATTCGCGGTGCGGGGAATCTCTTAGGGGGCGAGCAGTCCGGCTTCATTCTTGAAATGGGCTTTGAACTTTACCAGAAGATCCTCGACGAAGCAGTGATTGAGTTGCGTCATGAGGAGTTTGCCTCGCTCTTTGGAGATGAGACAACAGCCAAACGCGACTATTCAAACGAGGATATTGCTGTTGAGCTCGACACGGATGCATTGCTGCCAAAGGCCTACATTCCTGCTGATACAGACCGCTATGAGATCTATAAGCGACTTTACAATGCTCACGAGCAACGTCAGGTAGATCTCGCGTTCGACGATATGCGAGACCGGTTTGGTCAGCTACCACCCGAAGCCGAGGAGCTGCTATTTGCCGTCCGCTTGCGTATCGCCGCATTGCCAACAGGCTTTGTTCGGGTTGTTCTGCGCGAACAGACACTGCGCATCGAACTACCGCCTGAGGATCAGACTGCTTGGTACGACGATGTCTTCCGGAAGATCTTAGCGCCAGTCTCTACGATGGCAAACGCGCGAGTTGTGCAGTCGGGCAAACGCGTGTTCATCGAGGTTCAGTTGGGTAGAAGAGAAGAGGCGCTCGTAGTATTGGAGCGGTTCGCCAATATGATCAATCCACCTACCCAGACCTACGAAGAGGAATTCTGATGCCGCGTCTACTTGCTATCGAGACAAGCGGATCGGTCTGCAGCGCAGCCGTCTCCATTGATGGTTCGCTCATTTCATCGTCCGAGATTCTGCGTAGCAACGTCCATGATGAAATGCTCGCAGGACTTGTGTGTGACGTTTGCTCGTATGCCGACATCGCACTGGCCGACATTGACATTGTTGCTGTTTCTGCCGGACCTGGATCATTTACGGGCCTGCGCATCGGTGCTTCCTTTGCCAAAGGGCTTTGCTTTGCAAGCACCTCTGTACACCTTCTCGCGGTTCCAACACACGTAGCATTGATGGCTGCGGGTCTTGAGGTTGCTCAACTAGCAGCAGTGCCTGAGATCGTTTGCGCGATCGGTTCGCATCGGGATCTACTCTACATCAGCCAAACATCGTCGTCGGATCTTGATGTGACTGCATCAGCAACGCTGCTGACAGTAGCCGAAGGCAAAGAATCATTGAACGGCCGCAATGCGCTTGTCGTTGGCCCTGCAGCTGGCGCATTAACTACCTCACCTGTGAGTGGGCTATCCCGCTTGTCGGCGAGATTTGTTGCCTATGCGGCATGGATCATGCTGTCAAAGGGTTCTTCCTGGTCGGATCCGAACACATTTGTTCCCGACTATCACCAAGAGTTCCAGCCGCGCTAATCCGTAAGTTTGTGTTTTGTCAACAAGCACAAACAACAATGATCGAACGCTATACACGCCCAGACATGGGCGCAATCTGGTCAGATGAAAACAAGTACCGTATCTGGCTCGAAATCGAAATTCTCGCATGCGAAGCTCAAGCTGAGTTAGGAGTCATTCCCAAAGACGCCGTAGCTGAGATTCGTGCAAAAGCATCATTCGATGTCAAACGTATTCTTGAGATCGAAGAGGTCACGAAACACGACGTCATCGCCTTTACAACGAATGTTGCCGAATATGTAGGACCGTCGTCTCGCTTTATTCATCTCGGCATGACCTCCAGCGATGTTCTCGATACATGCCTAGCCGTGCAACTAAAGCAGGCTGGTGAGTTGATCTTGACGGATCTCATTGCTTTTCGCGACATCCTGGCTCGCAGGGCCAAGGAACATAAGTCTACTGTTTGCATCGGCCGCTCACATGGTATTCATGCCGAGCCGACGACGTTTGGACTGAAGCTTGCGCTCTGGCACGAAGAGTGCAAGCGCAGCATCACTCGGCTTGATCATGCACTTGAGAGTATCAGCGTTGGCATGATATCCGGTGCGGTTGGAACGTTTGAGCATCTCTCCCCTGCCGTCGAAGAGTACGTCTGTGAGAAGCTCGGACTGCGTCCTGCACCCGTTAGTACACAGGTGATACAGCGTGATCGGCACGCAGAGTTTCTCACGGCGCTTGCCCTGATTGGTTCATTTCTCGAGAAGATCGGAACTGAGATCAGGCATTTGCAGCGCACGGAGGTTCTCGAGGCGGAGGAGTACTTCTCTCCTGGACAAAAGGGATCTTCAGCCATGCCGCATAAGCGCAATCCGATACTGAGCGAGCGTATCTGCGGTCTTGCACGCCTGCTGCGCACAAACGCATTGGCCGCCATCGAGAACAATGCACTTTGGCATGAGCGCGACATTTCGCACAGCAGCGTCGAGCGCGTAATCTGTCCAGACTCGACGATTACAATCGATTACATGCTGCATCTTGCAACGGGGCTCATTGACAAGCTCATTGTTTACCCTGAGAACATGCAGCGTAACCTTGAGCTTACACACGGACTGCCGTTCTCGCAATCAGTGATGCTTGCTCTGGTGCGTAAAGATGTAACACGCGAAGATGCTTACAAGATGGTGCAACGCAACGCCATGAAGACATGGCAAACCCGCATACCTCTTCGAGAAACGCTGCGGGAAGATGCAGAGATCTGCGCGCTGATGAATAGCGATGAGTTGGACGCCATCTTCGACCCACAGCGTATGCTGAAGAATGTTGATACGATCTTCCAGCGCTGCGGGCTTTCAGAAGGATGATATTGCGATCGACGATCGCTGGATTTCTACTCCTGTCATGCATTGCAGCAGGAATCTTGGTGAGCACTGCCCGGCAAGAAGAGCCGGGCAAGCGCCTTGCGGCTCAGTACTGCCAGTCGTGTCACCTGCAGCCCCTTCCCGAGCACCTTGATAAAGCTACCTGGGTTGCCAAGGTCTTTCCTGTTATGCGCAAGTACATGGGTATGGATACTCTGGAGCAGCGTGGACAGCTCACGCATGATCTGTCTGCGATGTATCCAACTGTGCCGATGATGACCGAAGATGAGTGGTTTACGGTAGCATCGTGGTACATCGACAATGCCCCGTCGACGCTCCCTGAGCCGCAACTACCCCGGTTGTTGGGGCAGAGTCCTGTTTTTACATCGATACTGATTCCGAGTACATCGGCTCCGCCGATGACCTCCGTTGTGCAATTCGACACGGTGAATCGTCAGATCATTGTTGGTGATGCGCAATCGCAGCAGTTACGTGTTGTAGATCTTGCCGGACAAGAGCGCGCATCCGTTGATGTGCAGGGGCCGCCCTCGTGCCTCGTGATCAAGGGAAACACATGGTTTGTTACCAACATGGGCAAGCTGCTGCCGCATGATTCTGCCGTGGGATCTGTTGTGCAGATACGTTGGTCTGGACGGCCAGGAGCAAGGGGCTCTGTGTTTCAACGAACAGTTCTGATCGATTCCCTGCGACGCCCCACAAACCTTGTTGTGCATGATCTTAATCAAGACGGCAGAGATGATTTGCTGGTCACAGAGTATGGTAATCTTCTTGGACGCTTTGGCTGGTTTGAGTTACTTCCCGGTGGGCGTTACCGCTACCACGAACTCTCGCCGCAGCCGGGTGCCATTCGTGCAATCGTAACCGATATCAACAAGGATAAACGTCCGGATATTGTTGTTGTCATGGCACAAGCGCGCGAAGTTGTGCGTGCCTATGTCAATCAAGGCAAGGGGATGTTTACGTCTGTAGATCTCATCGAATCACCCCCTAGTTACGGTAGTTCGTCATTGTCGTTGGCGGATGTCGACCGGGATGGTACGGATGAGATTCTTCTTACCACGGGCGACAATGGTGACTATGATGCTCCCCCGTTTAAGCCCTACCACGGTCTCTATGTCTATAAGCGCGTCAAGCAGATGCGCTACGAACGGATGAGCTTTGATCGCTTTGACGGGGCCTATGGAGCATTGGCTCACGATTATGATCGCAATGGAAGAACCGACGTATTGACGTTCAGCTATTTCCCAAGGCTCACAGGAGCCTCGTCTGATGTCATTCGATACGTGTCCGATGGTATGACATCGGACAACGGTATCTGGACTGTCGCTCGATCGGACAAGGGGCGATGGTTGGTTTCGGATGCTGCCGATGCCGATGGTGACGGCGATATCGATGTGATCTTGGGTAATGTGTCGATTGGGCCTGGACTTGTTACCGACCAGCAGGCCCAAGTATGGATGTCTTCCGGCGCACAAGCACTGTTCCTTCGGAACAACACGCGCTGATCATTCCAGCCAGAATGGCGTTGTTACTGCATGACCATTGTTCTCAATGAATAGAAATAGCGCGCCGCGCACGTGCTGTGGAATCTGTAGGATTGTTGCGTCAGTGTGACGCGAGACGCCACACTGAACCTCCCGGCCTAAGATGTCGATGATTGTTGCTTGTTGAGCATAAGCTGTGATGCGGCGCCCTTCGATTTTGAACGTAGGTGTGTTCGGGTTGAACAGTCGCGTTCGACCACCGGCGACACAGAGGTCGTCGAGGGAGATTCGACCGTGCCTGCGACGGACCTGAAGGGTTGGGCGTTCGAGTAAAACACTGTCGATACGGAGCTGCGTCGCAACTGAGTCTCCGAGAACGACTGCAAACTTCTCACGCCGAAATGTCGATGTCGTGCCTGGTGCAATTGAAAACGGCACATTAATGCTCGTTCTCTGTCCCGCAACGAGTCTACCGCGCAGTGCTTGAGCTACACCAGCATAGCTCGAAATGATGGCAACACCCTGCACGTGTCGATCGAGTGGACCGCTAAGTGTCATGCGGATGAAAACATCGATCGTATCGCCGGGCTTGGCACGTGAATAGTCTGCATCTACTACAAGGGCAACAGTTTCAAGTTCTGGTGCGATGCGAATGCTATCGGACTGCATACACCCGGACGGCGTGATTACGCGGCAGCCAAACCAGCGCGCCTGTATGATCCCGGGTGTTTCAACTACGCTACCATCTAAGGCCAGTGGTACAACGTCTGGGTCATTCCACGAGATCAATCCCTCTGCCTTGGCGTAGATCATTGTTGTGCTTCCATACGGCACAATGGAATCACGTGCCTTCAAAAGCAGCGGTAGCGCGCGGCGCATGGTTCGCTGCAAGAATACCTCCTGCCCAGCTTGGAAGATGGCGTCCTCTCCGTTTTGCGCACCATGAGGGTCGGGGGGTTGCTGCATGCCGAGAACTAAGCCTGCCTTGCCACCAGTCCGTAGTATGGTGGATACTGGGAGTGGCCCAGACGTAACGAGTGTACCGGCTGCTCCTCCGCCACCCGGACCGGAGGCAAACAAGCCCGCAACGACATTGCCGCCGCCGCCGCCACGTAGGTCTATCGTCCCGCTTGTAAAACGCCCAGCCCCGGCTAGCACAATTGTGCCACCTGCTCCTCCGCCTCCGGCTCCGTCG
>CANGZU010000035.1 GCA_947458785.1 Ignavibacteria bacterium | reverse complement strand
GCCCATCTTTCAAAACCTGGGAGTCCCGGTTCGGTGGCATTTCGAGCCATTATACCGGAGAACACCACTCCTAAGCCTGTTCTTGGAGTATCGATCCTATCCGATACGACGATATGCCCGAATCAGTCAGTTACGTTGATGCTGCGCACAATCGGTGCCGTTTCGGGAATTGAATGGCGCGAGTTAGGCGCCGGCGTTCTCGGTACTGCAAGTACTCTCGACGTCAAACCTGGCCGCACAACCTCATACGTTGTTACAATCACAGATCAGACGGGCTGCCAAGCATTAGACACTGCCACAGTAAGTGTTCTAGAAGGCTGGAAGGGGCTTGTGCGCCCTCTCGATCTAGGAGATGTATTCTGTGACAAAACTATTGATACATCAATCATAGTCGTCAATCTCGGTAATGCCCCCGGCTTTGTATCAGGGTTCACGTGTCCGTCGGCAAATGTTACGCTCATGGACAAGCTGCCGATTCCTCTTGGTGCTCGCGATTCCATCCGAGTGCGCATTCGCGTAGCAACTGGCAACAATGCTGGACCAAATGCAACTACAGTGAATGTTCGACTGTCGCCCTGCGATACGATCGTGAGTAACCTGCTTACATGGAACAGACAGAACCGATTAAACACGATTTCGCCGCGCACAGTAACAATGCCGCAACTATACTCCTGCGCAGCTGTTTCGAGTGATACAACCATATCATGCACGATACGCGGCAGCAACGGTATCATTACAGACATCGTTGCAACAGGATCGGTTAGTTCGCGAACAACGCTGCCCATGATTGTTGTAGACGGACAGTCCATTACTTTGGTTCTACGATGGACACCTGTGCCTGGCACTACTCGTGGACGCGCGGGAGTAGTGATGTTCTTTGAGGGCTGCTACGATACGCTGTGGGTTGATGTAGACGGTGTCGTAAACATGCCACGCATGTCGGCGCCTGATTCCGTATCAGCAGATGATGTAGTGCTGTGTGCAGGCAATCCAATAGTTGTTGATGTGCCTCTTGTATCTCTTGATTCAACAACATGGTTTGTTTCTGGCATCACTTCTCCGGGTGAGGTTAGCCTCAATGTAGCCATCGGCGATACCCTGCGTGGAACAAGGGTGGTTCGTGCCAGCGTCCAGCCATCTGTCCTTGGTACCTATGCATACACCGTTGGTATTCGTCTCTCACCCTGCGACACACTTATAACCTTTGTTATCACGGGTCGCGCGATTGATGCACGGTTGTCGCACGCCGATACGATACCATTCGTTCAAAAGATCATTGGACGTAAAGACCAGCGCACGGCATTGTTTGTTAACTCGGGCGACGTTGCCATTGATGTGTTAAGTGTTGAGCCCCTTGCTCCCAAGCCGTTTCGCCTTCTATCAACAAGGCCAACAGTCCCATGCACATTGCAGCCTGGTGACTCGCTAGCGTGCGATGTGGAATTGTTACAGCGCTACGGCAGCCACCTTGACTCGCTTGTGTTGATGACAACCAATCCATGTCAGCAGCGGAGCATTGTTGTCTTAACATCTGAGGCGTATGCAACAACGTTGCTCTACATGCCCGACATCACGTCCGATATTGGTGCAACAGAAGTTGTACCCGTGCTTATGGACGGCAGACCCGAAATCGATTCATCGTTGCTAGATTCATTTAGACTGCAGATTCGAGTGCTCACGTCAGACCTTGCTGTTCGAGATGGTCTCAGCAGTTCCGCTTCGTGGTCGTGCAAGGAGGATGATACAACGACAATCATAACGATCAATGGCAGATGGCGCGGTGGTGATACGATCGCCATGATCCCCATGCAGACGTTGTTATCGAAGTCTACCTCGACGCCGCTGATGTTTGTCGAAACGCCTGGATTCCAATGGGTCAATCAACCGTGCGATGTTGTTTACCGCGATGGCTCCGTGATTCTCGGCGATGTGTGCTCTGGTAGGGCCGTTCGTCTCGTTTCCATCGGGCAACGCAAAGCTGTTGTTGTAGCTCCTAATCCTGCTACTGACTGGGCTCTCATCGTGCCCGACGAGCGCGTTGTGCGCTCGCCCTATTCGGTGCATCTTTTCGATCAGTTAGGAAAACTTGTTCTGGCAAAAACATGTGCCGGACAAACACCAATTGATCTTAACGGGCTCAACACTGGGTTATACGTGGTCTGTGTGTCCGACGGTGTCGTTCAAACATGCATCCCTCTGGTGAAGAATTGATCGCCCAGCGCCTGGTGCAGATGTATTAGGAGTCCAGGGAACCCATCAATCCGTTACGATAGTCCTCAACTGCTTGCTGCAGTTCTTCTTCGGTATTCATGACGAACGGACCGTACTGAGCGATTGGCTCGTTAAGGGGCTCACCTGCGAGCAGGAGCATATCGCCGGGTTGCTCGCAACGTAATTCTATCGTATCCCCGTCATTATTGAATGCCACGAGTTGATGACGCTCAACACGGTGTTCCCCGTTAATGATCAGCGAACCGTTGAGGACATAGATCGCTAGCGTAGAGCTATCAAGTGATGACACCTGACCATTCAGACCGGCTGTAAAACGCCCCATGGCCGTGATCACTTTCGATCGGGTTTCTGCTGGTCCCTGAACCCCTAGCAGTTCTCCCGAAACAACAGCAAAGTTCAACGCATCGCCATAAAGAGACACAGTCGGAATCGTTGAAGCATGCAGCTCCTGATATCGTGGCGTCATCATTTTATCGCGTGCCGGCAGATTCACCCAGAGTTGGATCAACTCGATCTCTCCACCGGACTGCTGAAGCTCTGCTGTCGGACCTTCGCTATGAATAATCCCTGAGCCGCTCGTGATCCACTGAACCTCGCCGGCCTGTATTGTTCCGTCGTTACCGAGGGAGTCCTTGTGATGAACACTCCCTCGATAGACGAACGTCACAGGTTCAAATCCGCGGTGCGGATGTGGATCGATACGATGCACCTCTCCATGTGCGTCAAATGTCTGCGGACCCGCATGGTGCAGCAAGATAAATGGGTCTAGGTGACGAAGTGCATGCACGGGAAGGGGCTGAGCAACACGAAGAGGGCCAACACCCGTGTGCAGTGATGAGGCTATGATTCGTACCGACCGTTGCATACGATTATTGCTTCTGCATTTGAAGATTCATGACAAGTTTTACTGTATCAGAAACGACGATGCCACCAGCTTCGGTAACCGCATCCCAGGCAAGACCAAATTCCTTCCGATTGATAGCGCCCGTGATCTCGAACCCGGCCTTCGTGTTGCCATAGAAATCCACCATTGTTCCGCCATACTCGACGTCTAGAATAACCGTCTTCGTGACATCACGAATCATCAGATTACCTATGAGTGCGTACTTGCCGGCTCCCTTTGGTGAGAGCGACGTTGAAACAAACGTCATCGTTGGGAACTTCTCGGCGCTAAAGAAGTCGTCACTCTTGAGGTGCCCATCGCGCATCTCATTCTTGGTGTTAATGCTGTTGATGTCGGCTTCAAAGGTGATCGCAGCATCTGACATGTCTTCTGCTTCTGACGTCAAGGATGCACGATAGGACGTGAACTCACCCGTCACAGTATTGATCATCAAATGCTTTACTTTGAACTGCACTTCGGAGTGTGCCTGGTCTACCTGCCACGTTGCCATAGAATGTCCTTTGTAAAAAAAAATGTGTGTTAAAACACAAATATAGCAACACATCCCGTGTTACAACACACGATGTGCGTTTCCGCTATCGAAGTTTAATCAGCCCGGACGATCAGGACGCCGCTGGATGTACCGAGACGATCGGCACCAGCCTGCAACATGGCAAGTGCGGTCTGACGATCACGAATGCCCCCGCTCGCTTTCACCTTAACGGCCGGGCCTACGTGAGAGCGAAGGAGCTCTACATCCTCGAGTGTTGCACCACCGGTGGAGAAACCTGTTGATGTCTTGATGTAGTCAGCACCCGCTTGCGTAACGAAGGAGCACATCCGCTTCTTTTCGTCATCGGTCAGTAGAGATGTCTCAATGATCACCTTCACGATTGCCCCCTGAGCATGGGCTGCCTGCGTGACCTCGCGAATGTCATTGTACACGTCGTCAAACAGCCCACTCTTGAGTGCCGTGATGGAGGCTACCATGTCGATCTCGCGAGCCCCCTGCTTGATAGCTATCAACGTCTCGGCTACCTTGCATTCTGTTGTTGATGCTCCCAAGGGGAATCCAACGACGGTGCATACAGGAATGTTTTCTGATGCAAGCAGGGCGGCAGCGTGCTCAACGTGCCAGGGCAAGATGCAGACACTGGCAAAGCGATGCGTGATGGCTTCAGAGCAGATCTTCTCGACATCTGCGCGTGTTGAATCAGGCTTAAGAACAGTGTGATCGATTGTTGCGGCGATGTTCATGATGCTGTGGTACCCTATTGTCTGTCCATGTCACGCCCGTAGACATCGGGCGCACGGTATCGGTGTTGTGAAAATGCAGAGAAATGCTGACTCACAGAGAAGATTAGTCCAGCCCATCTCTGCGTAGTGCAGTTGTATGCAAAATCGAATCGGTAGATCGCGTCCTTTCCAGAACCTTTGAGGTTGTGGATGCGGAGGCCTGCGCCAACAGAATTGTAGTAGCGGGCTGTCAGGTAGTTCGACGACTGATTGAAGGCTGTTCCAATATCATGGAATGCAACAGCACTCAAGCCATACACCCAGAGATTGATCTTCGGGAACCATCGGAACTCCGTATTGGCAACAAGTCTGCGCTCGCCAACAAGTTGATTGGCATCATATCCGCGCAGACCCGATTGCAGATCAAGCACGAGTTGTCGAAAACCAGTCCAATTCCAGATTGACTGTGTGCGCACTTGTGACGTGAACACAACGTTATCTGTCAGACGTAGATTCGTGAGACCGTGGATCTCGAGGTAGGTATTGACGGCACGAGCACCCGATTCAAATCCAGAGCCCGCAGCGATCCTGCCAAAAAGGTAAAAGTTCTTCGTTACCTGGGAAGACTGCTCTCCCTCGGCCCCGAGATACCACATTGATACACCACCCTGCCCCATGGAAAACACGCGCCCCATTGTGGCCGATCCCCATGCGCCGGACATAACATCTTCTGTCTCATATCCATTCAAAAAGGCCGATCTGGAGTACTCTTGACGAATCGACGAGAACCCGATCAGAACATGCCCCGTGTTATCGAAGGCCTGCACCGATGTCGGGAAGGCACGCGAGACATCCGAGAGCCTGACGCTCAAACTTGAGAAGAGCTGGTCCCGATCTCCGTAGGACTGTGAGATCCATCCAAAGAGCTCGCGGGTACGAAAGGGCAACAAGGCAAGGGGCCTACCATCATTGAAATACTGAAAGTCGCTACCATAGTCATTTACGAGTTGAACAGAGAATGCGTACGGGGTTGAGAACCACCGATACGGCTGCGATACGACGATCTCCTGACTCGTACGGAACTTGTTTGCGCTAACTGATGCACGAACATCTGTCAGTGAACGGAACACCCTGCGCCAAAGACCCTCGACAGCACCTTCATAACCGATGTCGTTCTCCGTGCGATAGAGACCCTTGAGCGCGAGTATCGAACCCGTTCCAAGAACGTTGAATTCTTCAAGCTGACCACCGTAGGTGGCAATTCCCCCACCAGTGGAGAAAATGGCCGCTGGTGAAAAAGAGGACCGATCCTGGGTTGTGATCGTTACATCGGCCTGACCGTTGGTAACGGTATGCTCGACGCGCACTGTGCTAAAAATGCCAATGCGTCTTAGAACTCGTTCGGTCTCGAGAAGGTCTACTGTGTCGAGTTCATCACCGACGCCGTACACCAACTCATCAGTGATGATATGCTCTTTCGTCACAACGTGAAGCGCGTTCATCAGGTTCGCTGCAAAAAACCAGTCTGCCTGTGTCGAATCCCAAACGTCATATCGTTTGACGCGGATGGATCGGATCGTTGGATACTCTTCTTCGGCTGGAAACACAGAACCAAAAAGAGAGGCGCACTGCAGCATGAGCAGCACAACGACACTACGTACGTTCATTCTTGTCCAATTCTTAGTCTTGTGCCTGATGTTCAATGATCTTAGCTCGCACATCCTGCGAAGTTCTGCAATCTACCAGCTCCGTTACAAGCTTCTCACAACGCTCGATGCTGATGTGCTGAATTCGACGCTGAAGCTCTGGGATCACATGAGGGGTTACACTTAGCTGTCGCAGGCCAATCCCGAGAAGAACATCGGTAGCGGTGAGCTGTGCAGCCATCTCGCCGCAGACACTTATGTCAATATTATGCGCAGAGGAAGCATCCACAATCATACGCATCAACCGAATCACCGACGGATGTATACAGTCGAACATGTTCGAAACAAGCTCATTGGTGCGATCAGCCGCCAACGTGTATTGCGTTAGGTCATTCGTACCGATCGAGATGAAATCAACGTACTGTGACAGCACATCAGACATGACTGCCGCGGCAGGAGTTTCGATCATTACTCCAACGGGCAGGTCGATCAGCATATTGCGTTCGTCTTCAATCTCAACCTTACAGGCATCAATGATCTCACGTGCAGCGATGATCTCTGCATATGATGTAATCATCGGCAGCATTAGCTTCGTTCGTCCACTCTGGGCCACTCGAAGGATAGCTTTGACCTGCTCTTCAAAGATTCTCGGCTGTGCAAGAAGAAATCGAATTCCTCGAAGTCCTAGCACCGGGTTCTGCTCTGTGTAGGGCGAATAGCTTCCGAACTTGTCGCCACCGATATCAAATGCGCGAAATGTCACCGAGCCACGTGAGCAACAGTTAAGAATACTCGCGTACCACTGTTGCTGCTGGAGCCCTGTAGGGAATGAACCATCTCCCGAGAGCATCATTTCGGTACGAACCAGTCCGATACCATGTGCTTGATATTCATGCGCTAGTTGCGCCGCCTGTGGCGTATCAACATTTGCTAGGACGTGGATTTCTGTTCCGTCAGATGTTGCTATGACGCCCTGAATGGGCGTGCGTTCTCTTGACAACCGAGCACGGTCCTTCTCGAGCCGATGCCTGTATTCATCGAGTTCAGTTTGTGTCGGATCAAAGATGCAGAATCCACCGTATGCATCAATGATGACGTTGGCACCGGCTGAGATCGACGCAACTGCCGTGCGCAAGGAAACGATTGCCGGCAAGCCGAGATCTCGCGCTATGATCGAGATGTGGGAGTCGACACCCCCCTCCTCAACAAGAAAGCCCAACGCCCCCTGCTGTGCAACACGATACATGTCGGCCGGTGTAAGGGTTTTCGCCACCACGATCATCGGTTCTTGCATCGTGTCCGTCGTGGTTAGCGACTGCAGTTCTGCAATCAGATGCTCCTGCACATGCTCAAGATCGGTGGCACGATCGCGAATCAACGAATTCGTGGAAAGCATCATCAATCGCACCTGTTTGCCGAATTCACTATTCACAGCATCAACGGCAGACTCACCGCGACCAATGCGATTTTCAATGTCATTGGCAACGATTGGATCGCTTACGATCATAGCATGCGTTTCAACGATCGATGCCAGCGTTGGTGAATTCTGTCTCGCACGCTGAGCTACTCGCGTAAGTTCCTGCTCGATGCGCCCCTTAGCAGCTCGGAACTCTGCGAGTTCAGCCTCAGGCGTCCGCTCAACGGCCGACTCTTCGCGGCGTTGATGATTCGTCATGACGTAGGCACGACCAATCGCGATACCCGTCGACGACCCGATGGCATGAAGACGCGGCACGTTAGTCTTCTCCAAATCCAGACGAAAACAGCTCACTCAGTACTTCTGCTGCACGCTCCTCGTCAGGACCCTGAACCTGAAGCGTTACCGTGCTCCTATGCTCTGCAGCAAGGGTCATTACGCCAATAATACTCTTCGCATTCACATGGAAGCCATCCTTGACGAGGTAGATGTCGCTCGAAAATGCAGCCGCTGCCTTGACAAGCATAGCAGCCGGACGCGTGTGCAGTCCAGCACGATTCATCACGGTAAGTGTCTTTTCGATCATCGCGGCCTATCCCTTTCCATCGATTCCAGCTGCCTTGCGAAGTCGGTTGATAAGTGCATCATTTGCCAGCACCGATTCGTCACAAAGTACCACAATAGTTCGTGTCTGCAAGGCATCTGCACGGCGGAATTCATCGAAGAGTGTCACGGTAGAAAGTAGACGCACAGCATGGTGAGAAAACTGCTCAACGTATATCGCCGGAACCAGAACAATGGTAACCTCGCGATGCTGGTTCAGCAGCGATAGTGCATCGTCCACCGAGTAGCTTAACACAACCGATGCGGAGGGCGAGTAATGACGGTACTTCACTCCGGGTGATCGAACAATACCTTCACGACCTTGCTCATGAGCGCGCAACACGTTCCCACTCCATTGCTCCTCGAGTTGCCTTTGTGAAATGGCACCCGGACGCAAGATGAAGAGCGTATCGCCGATGATCTGCACCACGGTGCTTTCTATCCCATGCTCGCATGCTCCACCGTCGAGAATGAACACTTCATCTCCAAGATCCTCCTGCACATGCTCTGCTCGGGTTGGACTTGGCCTGCCGGAAACATTTGCACTGGGAGCGGCTAAGGGGCTCCCTGCTGTCCTGATAAGTTCAAGGAATACGGGGTGAGACGGCATCCGGATGGCCACCGTGTCGAGTCCTACAGTAATGGCCTGCGGCACACCCTCGGAGGCGGGCACAACAATTGTCAGCGGTCCGGGCCAGAAGTGATTACCAAGTTCATCAATGGCTGCTCGGCCCAGATCTGTTGTGAGTTCACAGGCCTGTTTCATCGATGCCACATGCACGATCAGCGGGTTGTCGTGTGGACGCCCCTTGCGATGAAAAATCTCAGCAATCGCACCGGTGTGTCGTATCGAACCTGCCAGGCCGTAGACGGTTTCTGTAGGGACACCAACGACTCCGCCCGCCTGCAGGATTCCGGCCGCGACGGCGATGTTTTCGCCTGTTGGGGCATTGATCATACGACAAGTATAACTCTCCCACCGCATGCCAGATACACTGTGTAGTTTTGCGCCATGATTCGCCCCGTCTCAACATTCCTCGTCTCACCAACCATTCCGCAGACTCTGCAACCACTCGTGACCATGTCGCGCAATTTTTGGTGGTGCTGGGACAGCGATGCGGTAGCCGTGTGGGCATCAATCGACCCTCAGCTCTGGAATGAAACGCACCACAACCCCGTGTTGCTGCTGCAGAAGGTATCCCATGCGCGACTGATTGAACTAACGCATGATGAGGACTTTCTTGCGCGACTTAGGGCTGCCTTTGTGCGTTTCGAACAGTATATCGCAGAGCCTTGTGGGACGTCCATCGCTTATTTCTGCGCTGAGTTCGGTTTGCATGAGAGCTTCCAAATGTACTCCGGTGGACTTGGCGTTCTGGCCGGCGACCACCTCAAGAGTGCAAGCGATCTCCATGTTCCGTTAGTGGGGATCGGACTTCTCTATCAAGAGGGTTACTTCCGTCAGTACCTCACAGAAAACGGCTGGCAGAATGAACAGTATCACGAGATGGACTTCCACGCCCTGCCGATTGAACCTGTGTTGAACGCAGACGGCAGCCCTTTGCGAATACACGTCGATATGCCCCTCGGGCGCTGTTATGCTGCTGTGTGGAAGGTTTCGGTTGGACGCGTCACCCTTCTCATGCTGGATTCAAATGTTGAAGAGAATCAGCAACCGATCCTTCGCGATGTTACCGACAGACTCTACGGCGGTACCACAGACACCCGAATCATGCAGGAGATGCTGCTTGGCATAGGGGGCATGCGGGCACTCGAGTCCCTGAACATCATGCCTGATGTCTGCCATATCAATGAAGGACATGCAGCATTCTCAATGCTCGAACGCTCGCGACTTCTGATGAATAGACTTCAGCTGCCATTTCGCGAAGCTTGGCGCGTTATGCAGTCGAGCACCGTGTTCACCACCCACACGCCCGTGCCGGCCGGCAACGAGGTCTTCGATGTGGCTGTGCTTGAACCATATTTTCGAGCCTATGCTGCCTCGATGGGACTAGACTGGCCTTCATTTGTTGCGCTTGGTCAGGCACATGGGAACCTGCCCGAGAAGTTCTCCATGACCATCCTTGGCATTCGCGGTTCTTCCTTCCGTAATGGTGTGAGCCAGCTGCATGGGCATGTTGCACGCGAGATGTGGCACGGGATCTGGCCCCGGTTCCCAATAGAAGAAGTGCCTATCAGTGGCTTGGTCAATGGCATACACACGAAGACATGGGTGGCCCCGGAGATCGCTGCATTGTACGACTCCTACCTTGGTCAACAATGGCGTTCCGAGCCGTGGCTTGCATCGTCATGGCAGGGGGCCGATGGTATCCCTGATGGAGCATTATGGAACGCCCATTCTCTGAGAAGACATCGGCTCATCGAAGGTGTACGTAAACACATCATCGAGAAACATCATGCATCGCTGACGCAGAAACAGGCTCTAACGATCAATGAATGTCTGCACCCTGATGCATTAACGATAGGATTTGCCCGCAGGTTTGCTACCTATAAACGCGCCGACCTTCTTGCACGTGATATGCAGCGTTTGTCTCGCATTGTTCGCAACGCCGACCGGCCAGTTCAGTTCATCCTCGCCGGCAAAGCTCATCCAAGAGATGTTCAGGGAAAAGAGCTCATTCAACGCGTTCACCAAGTGATTCGTGAGCACGACTTGGAGCACAGCATTGTCTTTTTGGAAGACTACGAGATGGACGTAGCACGCCTACTCGTGCGAGGCTGCGATGTCTGGCTTAACACACCTCGCAGGCCCCATGAAGCCTCTGGTACCTCTGGTATGAAAGCGGCACTCAACGGTGTGCTGCATTGCTCAGTTCTGGATGGTTGGTGGGCAGAAGCCTATAATGGCCGCAACGGCTGGGCAATCGGACGGGGTGAGATGCTGGAAGACGAAGAGCAGGACAACGCTGATAGCGACACGCTCTATGACACCCTGGAGTACGACATCATACCTCGTTTCTACCGGCGCGATGCGTCCGGCATTCCGAGCGAATGGTTGGCAATGATGAAGGAAAACATCAGTTCAAATGCATGGCGATTTGCTGCAGAACGTATGGTTCGCGACTATAACGACCGCGCATACTCAACGTTGCATGCCAGGGGTGCTTCCTTCATGGCCGACGATTGCCGTCTTGCCCGTGAACTCGTCAATTTCGAGCATAAGCTTGCTACATCGTGGGCAGATGTTCGGGTTCACGATGTAGCATCGCACACCGGAGAACACTCGCACGTTGGTGATCCGATTCATGTTGATGCTCGGATCCACGTTGGACCCTTTGCACCAAGCGAGATCATAGTTCAGCTTATCAACGGCCCTGTGAATGCGAAGCACGAGATTGTGCCGGAGACAACCGTCCTGATGGAGCTTGTTTCGGTCGATCATCATGTGGCTCATTACACGGGGAAGAGCGTCTGTATGTCCAGCGGATACCATGGTTGTACTGTACGCGTGTTGCCACAACATCGTGGTTTTGCCAGTCCCGTCGAACCTGGTTTTACCGTCTATCCGTCGTAGAGCATGAAACTTTCTTAAGTTTCGAAGCTTTTACACGGTATTACACCTTCGATTTTCAATCAGATATACGTCCCTGGAGACATCCATGATCCGTTCGACACTGCTTATCGCCCTTGCTCTTGTGGGAATGGTAAGTGCATCCGCGCAAACGAGTTTTGTCACGTTCCTACACAATAGCCCAGATCCGGAGTTGCGGACCGTTGACATCTACATCACGCAGGCAGGTGTAACATCGAAGGTCGAGGATGTTGCATTCCAGTCTGCAGATAACCTAAACTCCGTTGCCATTTTCGGCGATATCGAGCTAGTGATTGGTGTTGCCCCGGGATCAAGCGTTAGCATGAGCGAAGTGGTACTTGAGCATGCGTTTACTCCAGCTCCAGACATGGGATACATGGCCATTGTACACGGTGTTGCTGATCCATCAAAGTATGCATCGAACCCTGACGGCAAGGCTACCAAACTCGCCGTCACATCATACGCAGTCGAGAACACCAACACCGACCCAACAAAGACAGCTGTCTTTTTCTTCCAGGGGGCCAGTGACCTCGAGAAGTGCGACTTCTGGATTCGTGGTGGTGCAAAAGTTGCTGCTGCAAACATTGCCTATACCGACCGCAATACGGCCGCTGCCGTCGTTGAACGTAAGGTTCTGACAATTGACTGCACAAAGCCTGGCGACAAGTCAAAGGTGTTGGCCTCGTTCAGTGTTGACTTTGGCACGCTGGCAAGCTCGGTCGTTGTATGCGCTGTGAGTGGATTCAAGACTCTTGAGGATAACAACAAGAGCACCGATACGCTTGCGCTACTCTCAGTTCTCGAGGATGGTCGCGTTGTGCGCTCGCCTCTTATGGCCGGCTCGCAAACCAGCCGTGTGCAGCTCGTTCACGCTGCTGCCGATCCAGCGCTAACCCAAGTGGATGTGTACGTCAACGGCGTAAAAGCAGCCGACAATCTTGCCTTCCGCCGTGCCACAGGTTTTGTACCCGTCATCGCTAACTCACCAGTCGTGGTTGGTTTCGCACCAGCCGCATCCAATGCGTACAAGGATACACTTCTAACGATTACACTCGATCCGTTGCGTCCATCTCGCGCTTACACGATTATTGCTTCTGGTGTTGCAGACACGTCAAAGTTTGCAAAGAACCCAACCGGACTCTACACGGGCGTTCGCCTCACCGTTGTTGATGGTGCTCTCGAGCAGTCGCCATCGTCGAAGACCGCTGTTCGTGCTGGCCACTTTGTCACGGACGCACCAGTGGTATCGATCAAAAGTACCTCTAACACGTACGCCTCGAATGCAAAGTATGCCGACGTCAATCCTGCGTATACCGAGGTAGAGCCTGCAACAGACACACTGTGGCTCACAGACAGCGACGGCAACAAGATTAAGGGCTATGTGTTTGACCTTCGTGGAACAAACCGCGCTACACTTGCATTGGCCACAGGATTCCTAAATCCAGCAGCGAACAACAGCGGAGCAGCGCTTAAGCTCATCTTGGTTGATGCGAATGGCACCGTCAATGCTTCGCCCATCGAAGTTGAGCCAGGGGGCAATACATCGGTACAAGAGGATGCGCTGATCGCCCAAGGTTGGGTGGTTGGTCCAAACCCTGTTTCAAACGAACTGTCTGTGAGCATCCCAGCTCTTGATCAAACGAGCCCCTTTACCTATGCTCTCGTTAGCACGACAGGACAGCGCATGCTTGCCGGCAGCTTTGAGCAAGCCTATGGCAAACAAGCACTTAGCGTCAACGTGGCTCAGATTCCACAGGGATCATATAGCCTTGTTGTTACGAGCTCAAACGGCAATCTGATCGGAACATGGGGCGTTACAATTACACGCTAACTTTTTCCTATCTTTGCGGTCCTCTTTGGGACCACAATGTTTGAATCACTAAGCGATAAACTCGAATCCGCCCTTCGGGCGATTCGGGGTCAGAATAAGCTGACGGAGCAGAACGTCGATGAAGCGTTGACGGAAGTCCGTCGTGCCCTTCTTGATGCCGACGTCAATTTCAACGTCGTCAAGAAGTTCATCGAAGACGTCAAGGAAAAGTCGCTGGGCATGGAGGTCAAGGGCAACGTTTTGCCCGGCCAGCTCATGATCAAGCTGATTCATGATGAGCTCGTTGCTCTTATGGGATCGTCAAAGTCGGATCTCACACGCGCACAGCAAGCACCTACAGTCATCATGGTTGCCGGCCTCCAAGGGTCTGGTAAGACGACGTTCTGTGGCAAGTTGGCTAATTCGTTGAAGAAGCAAGGACGTCTACCCTTGCTTGTAGCATGCGACATTTACCGTCCGGCGGCTGTCGATCAGCTCAAGACTCTTGGGCAGTCCATAGCGCTTCCAGTCTTCTCGAAAGAGAATGCAAAGCCGTCGGAGATCGCCGAGGAGGCAATGACGTATGCACGCAAGTTTGGCCGCGATACCGTGATTGTTGATACAGCAGGCCGCCTTACAATCGACGAAGAGATGATGAAGGAGGTCGAGGACCTTCGCGATCAGCTCAAGCCGCACGAAATCCTTTTTGTCTGCGACGCCATGACGGGCCAGGATGCTGTGAACACAGCACAGGCTTTCCATGATCGTCTCGAGCTCACGGGCGTTGTTCTGACAAAGCTAGACGGCGATACACGCGGTGGTGCGGCACTCTCGATTCGTGCTGTAATCGGCAAGCCAATAAAGTTCGTTGGTGTTGGCGAAAAGATTGATGCACTCGAGCCTTTCTATCCAGAGCGTATCGCTTCCCGGATCCTGGGCATGGGCGACATCGTGACGCTTGTCGAAAAGGCGCAGGCACAGATCGACGAGAAAGAAGCAGAACGCCTCGAAGAAAAGCTGAAGAAGAATGAGTTCACATTTGAGGACTTTCTCGATCAAATGAAGCTCATCAAGAAGATGGGTTCTTTGCGCGACCTTTTGGGTATGATTCCCGGCGTGGACAAGGCGCTACGCGGTGTCGAGATCGACGACCGTGCGTTTGGCCGCGTGGAGGCGATCATCCTTTCAATGACTAAAGAAGAACGGGGCAATCCACGTCTGCTCAATGGCAGCCGCCGCAAGCGAATCGCTAGCGGCAGTGGCACATCGATCCAAGACGTGAACCGCCTTATCAAACAGTTTGAAGACATGCAAAAGATGATGCGTAACATGACGAAGGGCAAGATGGCGAACATGATGGGTGGTCGCCTTCCACAAATGCCATTCGGAATGAAGCGCTAGTCTATTTTTTCACTTACCAAGTTCTAGGAGAACATCATGGTAAAACTCCGCTTGCGTCGCCGTGGTCGTAAGAAGCACCCCTTCTACGATATCATTGCGATCGACGGACGCGACCGTCGTGACGGCGCTTCGATCGAACGCGTTGGGTTTATCGACCCAATGACAACACCAAAATCAGTAACACTCAGCGTAGACCGCGCTCTGTACTGGCTTAGCGTAGGTGCTCAGCCAACAGACGTTGTGCGTGAGATCCTCAGCCGCGAAGGCGTTCTTCTTCGCCGTCACCTTGGATTCAAGGGTGCAACAGCAGAAGAGATCGAAGCAGCAGTAGCAAAGCACCGCGAAGTCGCAGCGTCTCGCTACACACGCCTGAAGCAACGTCGCGCTGACCGTGCACGTGCAAAGGCAGAAGCAGCCAAGGCACCAGCACCGGTCGAGGAAGCACCTGCAGCAGTAGAAGCACCTGCTGAAGAAGCAGCCCCAGAGGCAGCAGCAGAATAAACCTGCTTCCCACATAGGAACAAGAAACGAACAGCGCGGTCATTGTGTTATGATCGCGCTGTTGTCTTTCTCACCATGCACCAACCGCGCCCTATGCTACACGCCTCATTTGCCCCGTACCTGCGACAGCAACGTCTGTTTTCCCGTCCTGTAAAGTGGCTCTTTGCATGTGCCGGTTGCTATTGGATCTTGATCTACGGATTCCAGGTCTTGGGCTGGATCGACCATGAAATGCTCAAAACGCTGCGTGGCGGGCAAACGATGATCTACTTCGTACTGCTCACACTTTGGGGCATGGAATACATGCGCGAGACTAAGCGACTGAAGAAACTGATCATGATCGCAAATTCGACGGGCAAGCCTGTCCAGGACATCGAGCTTTCACAGCTATCTTCCCCGGGCTCAATGCTCACGATCCTATGGCCACTCGGGCCAGGCGCAGCAGCGTATGTCTTCACCTTGATTAATGTTGGTGGACTCCTTCTGGCATCAACGCTGATCATCCTGCGCTACATCGCGGCCTTCAACTCCATCTAAGTACACAGAACTCCCTCTGCTCTCGTATTTTGGCCCCCATCAACGTGGAGGCCTGCTATGTTTATTCGTCCATGGTTCATTGTGCCGATGCTCTTGATGGCATCGCTAACAGCCACATCAGCGCCGGATACGATTCGCGTTGATAACGGCGTGTATGGATCGACCAATCCCGCTCGCAACGGCTGGGAAGAATCGATTACCATCTCCCCCAACAAGCCATGCTCCATCATTGGAGTCATGATTTATTATGGGGCTGGCACAGGCCAAGACGAAGTTCGCATCACAGGCGATGCCTCGGAAGGTACAATTCCTCCGACACAGTATTGCTTTTCCTACAACACATTGGGAATAGCGACCACGGATGTTACCGGGCCCGGCTGGAAGACCATTATGTTCAATGGTCAAGGCATTCGCATTGATGGCAGCGAGCGCGTCGTTGTTCAGCATGTTATGTCGGCCAGCGGCCCACAATGGGGACAAGACAATAACGGACAAAGCCCAACAACCTCCTACCAGTACGACCCTGTATCCCCGAACCCGAACTTCTTTAACATCCCAGGCATCTATTATCTCGCCAAGGGCGACTACATGGTGCGCCTGATCATCGATGATACGCCGGCATATCGCAAGCCCCCTACCTGGGCTGATGTTACAGTAGAGGCCGGATTACCCTCCGGTACAGCCGCTCTCAAGACCGACCAGCTGAGTGTTGTTGACTGGGATCGGGACGGTTACGATGATCTGTGTGTGGCCGGGCAGTTCTTCCGCAACAACCGCAATGGAACATTTGAAAAGATCACGGCACCTTTTGCTGCTGGCGCACCTACGGCATGGGCAGACGTTGATAATGATGGCGACGTAGACTGTTTTGTTGCAGGGGGCTTTGGTAGCGAAAAGCTCTGGCGCAATGATGGCGCAGGTAAGTTCACTGATGTAACAGCTTCGTCAGGGCTTTCGAACAATGCTCCTTTAGTAACAGCACTTTGGTTCGATATCGAAAACGATGGAGACCTTGACCTTTTCCTCGGCAATGGCAGATCGGAATCCAATGGTAATGAGGTTTACTTTCAAGACAAGCTCTGGCGTAACGATGGCAACTGGAAGTTCACTGATGTAACAGCAGCATCAGGCATCGCAAAAGGAGAACCAGCCCCTTTCTTTGATACATGGGGTGCCTCACTTACTGATTACAACAATGATGGCCGCACCGATATCTTCGTAGCAACGTATCGCCTAGCTCCCGATAGACTGTATCGCAACAACGGCGATGGTACGTTCACTGAGGTTTCAAAGGAAACTGGAACGCAGGGTATTCCAACAACACAACCGCAGTACTTCGGTCATGGTATGGGCTCGGAATGGACAGATGT
Organism: Ignavibacteria bacterium; assembly: GCA_947458785.1. Lineage (GTDB taxonomy): Bacteria > Bacteroidota > Ignavibacteria > Kapaibacteriales > Kapaibacteriaceae > UBA10438. The sequence continues at coordinate 723 of CANGZU010000035.1, read as the reverse complement.
CAACAACGATGGCAATGTTGATCTGATCGTCGGAAATCTCGGACACCCTGATTCACGTGCACAGTATTCCAATCCATCGCTCATGCTTGTTAACGGCGGTGCATCATCGAACTGGGGCTTCACCAATGATGCTGCTTTCCGCGGAAATGGCTACGTGTGGCATGGCATCGCATTCAAAGAAATGAATGCTGGAGTGTGTGCTGCCGACTTCAATCATGACGGTTACACGGATGTCTGGCATGGTCAGATCTCCTACGAGGCCTTCGGAGCAGGCGCTAATCGTCCGGCCCACTTATACCTTGGGAGCAAACATTCCATCCCTAGCAGACGCCGATTCGACGACGTCACGTGGGAATCAGGCATGTTCATTCATGGGGCTTGGACAGCCTGCCGACTCGATTACGACCGCGACGGCGACATGGATCTTGTCTGCGCAAGCGGAACAGAGCGCGTCAAGCTCTTCCGTAACGACCTGCCAAAGTCTGGCAGCTCCATAGACTATCCGAAGGCAGGCAGCTCCATCACGGTGCGCCTGCGCGATGCACGCTCCGGAAAGAACTCCTCTGGCTATGGTGCACGCATCATCTTGTACGCTGGTGGCGAAAGCTACGTGCGTTGGCTGCCAGGCACAGTAAGTGGCGGACGCATGTCGCAAATGACTGAGGATTTACATGTGGGTTTCCCAGCAACAACGATCGACAGTATCGTCGTGCATTGGCCAGG
>CANGZU010000034.1 GCA_947458785.1 Ignavibacteria bacterium | reverse complement strand
AGCGTTAAGACAATACTGAGTACAACAGTTCTCATGGAAAGCCCCTTGATCATGATCAGATCGGGAAACTACGTAAAAATCGAAAGGGGCTAGTGGTGTAGACCACTAGCCCCATAGAGAATCAATCTTTCTTAGAAAGGTTACGCCGAAACGCGTGCTGGGCGACGCATCGGACGACGCTGTCCTTCATCTTCTGATGGTGCCTGAGGAATAATTGCCTCTGGACCGAAGATGTTGCCAACGTCCGACGCAACAAGCATTTCCTGGTAGGCACGCAAGCCTGTACCTGCTGGTACGAGCTGACCCAGAATGATGTTTTCCTTGAGACCAAGAAGCTTGTCAACCTTCGCAGCGGCAGAAGCATCAGCAAGAACACGTGTGGTTTCTTGGAACGATGCGGCCGACAGCCACGACTCAGTCGTAAGCGATGCTTGCGTGATACCAAGAAGCAATGGCTCGCCGATCGCAGGTTCTGCATTACGGCTCTTGGTAGCAGCCTTTTCCTTCTTCTTCAGTTCAGCGTTGATCTCGCGCAGGATCTTCTTGTCGATGATCTGGCCATGCTTGAGCTTAGAGTCGCCCGGGTCTGTGACCACAACGCAACCACGTAGGCGTTCGTTTTCATCCGAGAAACGCATACGGTCTGTCTGGTCACCTTCGAGGAATCCAGAATCACCGGCATCAGTAACACGTACCTTTTGGAGCATCTGACGAACGATAACTTCGATATGCTTATCGTTAATCTTCACACCCTGCATACGGTACACTTCTTGGATTTCATTTACCAAGTATGCCTGTACTTCGTTGATACCCTTGATGTGAAGGATGTCGTGTGGATTGATTGCGCCTTCTGTAAGACGATCTCCTGCACGCACAAGATCTCCCTCTTGAACAAGAACGTGACGTCCGATTGGCACCGAGTAATCGCGCTTCATCTCACCATCGAGTGATGTAACGCTAATGACACGCGAACCACGCTTGGGCTTGTCGATCGAAACGATACCGTCGATTTCTGTAACAGCGGAAGGGGCTTGTGGAGCACGTGCTTCGAACAATTCGGTAACGCGTGGCAGACCGCCCGTGATGTCACGAAGACGTCCAAGATCACGTGGCATCTTTACAAGCTTCGAACCAACAGCTACAACATCACCATCATCAACAACAATCTGAGCACGTGACGGGATGATGTATGACTGGATCAATACGCCATCTTCATCAACGATTTCAATCGCTGGTGACTTTGTACGGTCACGTGAGTCGATAACAATCTTTGTCGTGTGACCTGTCTGTTCGTCGATAGCTTCTTTGAATGTGAGGTTCGATACGAGATCACGATAACGAACGCGTCCAGCCTTTTCTGTGATGATCACCGAGTTGTATGGATCCCAGTCATAAAGCATGTCGCCCTTCTTGACCTTCTGACCATCGACAACCTTGAGCTCTGCACCGTAGACCACATCATACTTTGTAACAACGCGGTTCGAACCTGGCTCGACGATGTTGATGACACCGGCACGTGAGACAACAACGATCACGTCTTCGGTTTCACCCGGATACGTTACCGTGCGGACTCCGTCGAACTGGATGGCACCATCGAACTTGGCAAGTACCAAGCTCTGGCTCATTGACAACGAAGCTGTACCACCAGTGTGGAACGTACGGAGTGTCAGCTGTGTACCTGGCTCACCGATCGATTGTGAAGCGATCGTACCAACTGCTTCGCCCGTATCGACGAGCTGGCCAGTTGCCATGTTACGACCGTAACAACGTGCACAAACACCGCGACGTGATTCACATGTGAGTACGCTGCGAATCATGACAGCTTCAATCGGACTACGCTCGATCGTTTCGGCGATGTCCTCATCAATGATCTGCCCCTTGGTGCAATAAACTTCGCTCGTGATAGGGTCAACAACGTCCATAAGAGACGTGCGACCAAGGATACGCTCCTTGAGCGGTTCCTTAACGTCTTCTCCGTCTTTCAGTGCACGCATTTCTACGCCACGGATCGTACCGCAGTCATCATCAGAAATCACAACATCTTGCGCAACGTCGTGGAGACGACGCGTGAGATAACCGGCGTCAGCTGTCTTCAAAGCTGTATCTGCAAGACCCTTACGAGCACCGTGCGTTGAAATGAAGTACTCAAGAATTGTGAGGCCTTCTTTGAAGTTCGAGATGATCGGGTTTTCGATCAGTTCAGCAGATGATGCAGCAGCAGTCTTCTGTGGCTTGGCCATCAGACCACGCATACCTGCAAGCTGACGGATCTGCTCTTTCGAGCCCCGCGCCTGTGAGTCAAGCATCATGAAGAACGTATTGAAACCATCCTTGTTTGCGGCTAGCTCATTGTAGAGCTTGTCGGCAACACGGTTCGTGGCGGTAGACCACGTGTCGATGATCTTGTTGTAACGCTCACCTTCAGTGATAACACCTGAGTGATAATAGTCCTCAATCTTGTCGACTTCCTTCTGAGCCTTGTCGATAATCGTTGTCTTCTCATCTGGAACAACAACGTCGGCGATCGATACAGAGAGTCCACCGCGTGTCGCAGTCATGAACCCTGTTTCCTTGAGCTTATCGAGGAACTCGACAGTCTTAGCAAGACCTGCCTTGCGGAAACAGTCGGCAATAACCTGACGCAGACGCTTCTTACCAAGCATTTCGTTCATGTAGCCAAGTTCGGCTGGAACGATCTTGTTGAATACCACGCGCCCGGCCGTTGTCTCGACCATCTCACCGCTGATACGCACCTTGATCTTCGCGTGCATATCAATGCGCTTCGTGTTGTACGCGATCACAACTTCTTCTTCTGACGAGAAGATCTTGCCTTCGCCCTTGACACCGTTGCGTGCCTTCGTGAGATAATAGACACCCAGAACCATGTCCTGCGACGGAACTGCAATCGGCTCTCCGTTCTGCGTGTGCATGATGTTGTGTGCCGATAGAATCAAAAGCAATGCTTCGAGCTGTGCTTCGTGGCTCAGTGGCACGTGAACGGCCATCTGGTCACCGTCGAAGTCAGCGTTGAAAGCTGTTGTTACAAGTGGGTGCAGCTGGATCGCCTTGCCTTCGATCAGCTTTGGCTGGAAGGCTTGGATACCAAGACGGTGAAGTGTTGGGGCGCGGTTCAAGAGCACCGGATGTCCATCGATCACCGTGTCGAGGATGTCCCAAACTTCTGTTGTCTTCTTTTCAACCTGCTTCTTTGCACTCTTTACCGTCTTGCAGTGTCCACGTTCAATCAGCTTGCGGATGATAAGGGGCTTAAAGAGCTCAACAGCCATATCCTTCGGAAGACCGCATTCGTAGAGCTTGAGCTCTGGACCAACGACGATAACCGAACGGCCAGAGTAGTCTACACGCTTACCAAGCAGATTTTGACGGAAGCGTCCAGTCTTACCCTTGAGCGTGTCTGCAAGAGACTTGAGCGCGCGCTGTGATTCACTACGAACTGCACGACGTGAGTTGTCGAAGAGCGCGTCAACGGACTCCTGCAACATGCGCTTCTCGTTGCGCAAGATCACCTCAGGAGCCTTGATATCGATCAGGCGCTTGAGACGATTGTTACGGATAATAACGCGACGATAGAGATCGTTCAAGTCAGACGTTGCGAAACGACCACCTTCGAGCGGTACGAGCGGACGCAGATCTGGCGGGATAACAGGGATGATATCAAGAACCATCCACTCAGGACGATTCGGCTCCTTGCCTTCCGCTGAGCGGAATGCGTCAAGAATACGAAGACGCTTCAGAACGTCTGCACGCTTGGCTTGCGACATGTCTTCGCGGAGAACTTCACGCAGTACGAAATATGCTTCATCAGCATCAACACGGCGCAACAGTTCCTTGATCGCTTCACCACCGATGAGAGCGATGAACTTACGAGGATCTTCGTCATCCAGGTTGCGTTCGTCTGCGCGAAGGCTTGACAGCACATCGAGGTATTGCTCCTCTGTAAGAAGGTCCTTCTTCTGCAGACCTGTCGAACCTGGCTGCACAACGACGTATGACTCGTAGTACACAATGCGTTCGATGTCCTTCGTTGGCATACCGATCACCCCAGCAATCTTGCTTGGAAGGGAGCGGAGGAACCAAATATGAACGACTGGCACGGCAAGCATGATGTGGCCCATGCGCTCGCGGCGTACGCTCTTTTGCGTTACCTCGACACCGCAACGGTCACAAACGATGCCCTTGTAACGGATACGCTTGTACTTACCACATGCGCATTCCCAGTCGCGAATAGGTCCGAAGATCTTTTCGCAGAACAGACCATCCTTTTCAGGACGGAACGAACGGTAGTTGATCGTCTCAGGCTTTGTTACCTCGCCATGAGAGCGATTGAGAATATCATCCGGTGACGAAATGCGGACGGTTATTGAGGTATAACCACGCTTCGGGATGTTATGGAACTGCATCGTAACTCCGACTAAAAATTCCAATTCAGTTTGACAAGGATCGTAAGCCCCTTAATCGAGCTTGACGTCCAAACACAGACCCTGCAACTCGCGGATGAGAACGTTGAACGACTCCGGGATTCCCGGGTTCGGCAGGTTCTCACCCTTGACCAAGGTTTCGTACATCTTTGCACGACCTTGGACATCATCGGACTTCAGCGTGAGCATCTCTTGGAGTGTGTGCGCAGCCCCGTATGCTTCAAGGGCCCAAACTTCCATCTCCCCGAGACGCTGACCGCCGAACTGTGCCTTACCACCAAGCGGCTGCTGTGTGATAAGCGAGTATGGTCCAATCGAACGAGCGTGAATCTTGTCTTCTACAAGGTGCGAGAGTTTCATCATATAGATGATTCCAACCGTTACCTCGTTTTCAAATGCTTCGCCTGTGCGTCCATCATAGAGCACCGTTTTACCAGTGCGTGGCAAGCCTGCCTGAGCAAGGTAATCGCCAACCTGATCCCATGATGCACCATCGAAGATCGGCGTTGCAAAGTGAACACCGAGTTCACGGCCGGCCCATCCGAGAGCTGTCTCGTAGAGCTGACCCAGGTTCATACGGGAAGGTACACCCAGCGGGTTCAAAACGATGTCTACTGGCTTACCATTTGGCAGAAACGGCATGTCTTCCAATGGTACGATCTTCGACACGATACCCTTGTTACCGTGACGTCCGGCCATCTTATCACCCACCTGAAGCTTGCGCTTCTTGGCAACATAGACCTTGGCCATTTGCTGGATACCAGGCTGGAGTTCATCACCCGCAGCGATCTTGTTACGCTCGATGCGACCATCAAGCATAATGTTATTGCGTCGAGTTGTGTAGTTCTCCATGAGCTTACGTACAAGCTTCATGGTCTTCTTTTCAGCAACCCAATCTTGATCCAGATCAACGTTCGAAGGCAGGAAGGTGCCTGCTTCGTACTTCGTGAGCATTTCCTTGGCAGAGAGCTTTGTGCCGCTACGGAAGATCGCAGTGCCGTTGTCAGACTTCATACCGAGTGTTGTCTCGCCCTCAAGAATCTGACCAAGACGCTCGATACAGTCAATGTCCAGTGAACGAAGAGCCTGGTGTTCACGCTTCGTGATCAGGTCCTGGCGCTTCTTCTCTTCAAGGCGGAATTCGCTATCGCTTGTAAGCACACGACGTGCAAAGAGCTTGGTGTTGATGACCGTACCCTTGAGTCCTGGAGGTGCCTTGAGCGATACGTCCTTGACATCTCCAGCCTTGTCACCAAAGATGGCACGCAGAAGCTTTTCTTCCGGTGTTGGATCTGTTTCACCCTTCGGCGTGATCTTTCCGATGAGGATATCACCTTCGCGGATCTTCGCGCCAATACGCACGATACCGCGATCATCGAGGTCCTTTGTTGCTTCTTCGCTTACGTTCGGGATTTCACGGGTGAACTCTTCTTCACCGCGCTTCGTGTCACGAACTTGAAGTGTGTATTCTTCAATGTGAATCGATGTAAACACATCCTCAGCAACCATGCGCTCGCTGAGAACAATAGCATCTTCGAAGTTATAACCGCGCCATGGCATGAAGGCAACCATCACGTTGCGGCCAAGTGCGAGCTCGCCCTTGTCGGTCGATGCGCCATCGATGATCGGCTGACCCTTTGCGACGCGCTCTCCAACAGCTACGATTGGCTTCTGGTTGATGCACGTGTCCTGGTTCGTACGATAGAACTTCTGCAGGTTGTATGTAACCGTGCGGTCGTTTTCGAACGAGACCAACTTGTCATCACCCGAGCGACGATCGTCGTACTTAATACGGATGTAATCTGCGCATACGTATTCGACCACTCCTTCATCTTCCGAAAGCACGAGCGCACGTGAATCGCGCGCAACACGAGCTTCCATTCCTGTGCCAACGATCGGCGCCTCTGGACGCAGAAGCGGAACACCTTGGCGTTGCATGTTCGAGCCCATCAATGCACGGTTAGCATCATCGTGCTCAAGGAACGGAATCAGTGATGCAGCAGGCGACGTGATTTGGTCAGTGCTGACTTCCATGTAATGCACTTCTGTTGGGTGCAGAACACGATAGTCACCGCTAACGCGGGCCTTGACTGTATCACCCAGAATTTTGCCCTTGGCATCAGTTGCCGTAGAAGCAGGAATGATGATGAGTCCTTCTTCCTTATCTGCCGGCAGGAACTCGATCTCTTCAGTAACAACACCGTTAACGACCTTGCGATATGGTGTTTCGATAAAGCCAAACTTGTTCACGCGAGCATGGATAGCAAGCGATGAGATAAGACCGATGTTTGGACCTTCAGGTGTTTCGATCGGGCACAAACGTCCATAGTGCGTGTAGTGAACGTCACGAACCTCAAAACCCGCGCGCTCACGTGTAAGACCACCAGGTCCAAGAGCCGACGTACGGCGCTTGTGTGTGATCTCGGAGAGAGGATTCGTCTGATCCATGAACTGTGACAGCTGATTCGTGCCAAAGAACTGATTGATCACACTCGTAATCGTACGAGCATTCACCAATTCACTTGGTGTAACACTTTCGCTGTCACGAACGCTAAGACGTTCCTTAATCGTACGCGCCATACGCGTTAGACCGAGGTTGAATGTCGATTCCAGCTGCTCACCCACCGTGCGTACGCGGCGGTTTGCAAGGTGGTCGATATCATCAACCGGCACCTTTGCATCACGAACTTCAATCAGATACTTGACGATTGCCACGATATCGTCGACGGTGAGCGTCGTGACATCAAGCGGCACAGTCATGTTGAGCTTTTCGTTAATGCGATAGCGTCCAACAACACCTAAGTCATAGCGCTTTGCATTGAAGAAGAGCTTTTCTAGCAAGCCCCATGCAGTGTCGAGATCTGGCGGATCGCTTGAGCGAAGCTGACGGTAGATTGTCTCAAGAGCATCTTCACGCGTGCGAGCGGTGTCCTTGGCAAGTGTCTTGGCAATGATCGGCTCGTCGTTGGAGTTTTCGTACTTGTAAACACGCAGCGACTCAACAGTTGATGCCTGAAGGCGGGCTACAAGTTCTTCATCAAGAATGAGGTCGCGCTGTGCAATGATTTCGCCCGTATTCATATCGACCGCGTCTGCTGCAATGCGGCGTCCAAGGTGATCCTCAGACATGCGCTTTACAGAGATCTCCATCGTGAGGTCGAAGAGATTCAACAGATCTTCATCGCTTGAGTAACCAAGTGCACGCAAGAGAGTTGTCACAGGGAATTTCTTCTTGCGGTCGATGTATGCATACATCACATCATGGATGTCTGTCGTGAACTCCACCCATGACCCCTTGAACGGGATGATACGTGCAGAGAAGATCTTTGTTCCATTCGGGTGAACGGCTTCGTCGAAGAAGCAACCAGGCGAGCGGTGAAGCTGAGCAACAATAACGCGCTCTGCGCCATTGATGATGAACGTACCGCGCGGCGTCATCGCTGGGATCTGACCAAGGTATACTTCCTGGTCGATCGCTTCGATATAGTCTTCCGATGACGGATCTGCCTTGGATGAGAGGCGCAGTTTGGCCTTCAGCGTCTTGGCATGCGTTAGTTCGCGTTCACGACACTCCTCTTCAGAGTACTTCGGCTTTTCGATGATATACTCGAGGAAGCTGAGCTCGTAGACGCCAGAGTTGTCTTCGATCGGGAAGTTGCTCTCGAAGGCGCGTTGAAGTCCGAGGAAACGACGCTCCGAAACCGGAACGTCTTCTTGGAGAAAGTCGTGAAACGAATCGATCTGGATTCCGAGAAGATCCGGATAGGTTGACTCAGATTCAATCGTTCCAAACGTCACGCGGTTGCGTAGACGCTTGAGCGGAAGCTGGTACAACGATATGTCGAGACGTGATTCATTCATGGAGGGAGCTCCCGAATGCTGATACAAAAGTGTTTTCGTTTTGATGATCGATCACGTAGATCGGCCGTCAAAACGACCCGTTTACGGGCTTGGTGTTAAGACAACAACGCCCGAGACGGCACAAAAGGCCGTCTCGGGGCTGTACGAACAGTTTTAGACTTACTTGAGTGTAACCTTTGCGCCGGCTTCTTCGAGCTTCTTCTTGAGAGCGTCTGCATCTGCCTTCGCAACGCCTTCCTTGACGAGCTTTGGAGCGCCTTCTACGAGGTCCTTTGCTTCCTTAAGACCAAGACCTGTTACTTCGCGAACTACCTTGATAACGTTGAGCTTCTGAGCACCACCGTCTGTGAGTTCTACGTCGAATTCAGTCTTTTCTTCTGCTGGTGCGCCAGCTGCTGCACCTGGAGCTGCTGCCATCATGACAGGAGCTGCTGCTGAAACGCCGAACTTGTCTTCGAGAGCCTTCTTGAGGTCTGCGGCTTCGACGAGTGTAAGGTTACCAATCTTTTCTACGAGTTCTTCAACGATTGCTGACATGTGTTGTCTCCAACGAATTGGGTTTTAAAAAATTCAATCTTGTTAAGAAGGTTATGCGGCCTTCTTCTTAGCCACTTCCTCAATGAGAGAAGCTACATCGCGCATAACGGCGTTGATGCTTCCAACGATTCCTGTGATAGGAGCGTGGATGCTGCCGATCATACCTGCGATCAAGTCTTCGCGTGTAGGAAGTTCAGATACCTGCTTCAGCTGTGTGCTATCGAAGTACATTCCTTCAACAACAGCAACCTTGAGCTTTGGCTTTTCCGTCTTCTCGAAATGCTGACGGATAACCTTTGCCGGTGCTACTGGGTCGGAACCTCCGAAAATCACAGCAGTTTGTCCAGCAAGCTTCGTGTCTTCAATCTCGTAGCCTCCAACGTCTGCCAGAGCGCGAAGGATCAGTGTGTTCTTCGCAACCTTGATCGTGACACCCTTGCCACGAAGATCATTGCGGAACGCTTGATCCTGCGCTACCGTCATACCGGTGAAGTCCACGAAATACAGACTCGATGCATTGCGGATCTGCTCCGCAAGCGCTGCGACGACTGCCTGTTTCTGTTCTTTCGTGATCATAAACCTTTGTAGTAAAAAAGTTCGCTGTTACGTCAACATGTCCACCGAAGGACAGTTAGAAGCGTGACGCTCTAGCAATGCGTAATAGTTTCGGGATTAGTCTGCACCCACTGTGTGCTCATCAACACGAACAGATGGGCCCATCGTAGAGCTGAATGAGATGCTCTTAACGTACTTGCCCTTCGATGAAGATGGCTTTGCACGCACGACAGTACCGATGAACGTCGCAACGTTCTCAGCAAGCTTTTCAATTGGGAACGAGCACTTGCCAACGGCAGCATGGATGTTACCTGCCTTGTCAACGCGGAACTCGATCTTACCTGCTTTGACCTCCTGAACGGCCTTTGCCACGTCGAACGTCACGGTGCCGCTCTTCGGATTCGGCATCAGTCCACGAGGACCAAGTACACGGCCAAGCTTACCAACTTCACCCATCACATCTGGTGTGGCGATGATGATGTCGATATCTGCCCAGCCCCCTTGAAGCTTCTCGATATAGTCAGAGAAACCTGCATGATCGGCTCCTGCGGCAAGAGCTTCCTTGTCCTTCGGTGCCTTCGCGATCACGAGAACGCGAACGCTCTTACCTGTACCGTGTGGCAGTGCTACCGTACCGCGAACCAGCTGATCGGCCTTACGTGGGTCTACACCGAGGTTCATCGCAACTTCGAACGACTCATCGAACTTCGCCGATGCGTTCTTCATCACGAGTTCTACGGCCTTCTTGTAGTCGTACGTCTGCGTGCGATCAAATGCTGCAGCCGCCTTTTTATAACGCTTCCCTTGTGCCATGGGAGTTATCCTTTTGTGTTGTGCAAACGGCCACCAAATACAACGGTTGGCCTCCAACGATTAATCGTGATCGAAAAATTGAAAGGGGCGGGTATCAACCGTCAACTGTGATACCCATTGAGCGAGCCGTTCCGGCGATCATGCTGATCGCGCTTTCTTCCGTGTTACAATTCAAATCCTGCATCTTGATCTTTGCGATCTCTGCAAGCTGAGCTCGGTTAACCTTACCAACCTTATCGCGGTGAGGAGCAGAAGAGCCCTTGTCAAGGCCAGCAGCCTTGAGAAGAAGAATGGACGCCGGCGGCGACTTGATCTCGAACGTGAAGCTCTTATCGCTAAAGAACGTTACGAGCACTGGCAGAATCATGCCTGGCTGCTTGGCAGACTTGGCGTTGAACTGCTTGACGAATTCCATACCAGCAAGACCGCGCTGACCAAAGGCCGGACCAACCGGCGGCGCCATCGTTGCTTCTCCAGCCTTGAGCTGAAGCTTAAAGGTACCCATGACCTTTTTTGCCATGACAAATGTCCTTTCGTGGTCTGCGGCAGAGCCAGTGTAAGGCCCTACCTCCCACTATGAAATGTTAATGGTTCTCAATTTCAACTTGATTGAAGTCGAGTTCGATTGGCGTCTTACGGCCAAGAATCCCAACTTCTACCTTCAGCTTTTGCTTCTCTACGTTCACTTCTTTCACCGTGCCGTTAAAGTTCGCGAACGGCCCTTCAATCACCTTCACCGGATCGCCCTCACGGAACGATGTTTCGGCCGTTGTGATATCCTTGCGCTCCTCAACACGACCCAGAATACGGTCAACTTCGTCTTTCTGCAACGGCTGCGGTCCAGACGTTGTGCCGGCAAAACCAACGATCGATGGCAACGACACGATAAAGTCGCGAAGGCGATTATCGAGACTCACCTCAATCAGAATGTAGCCCGGGAGAAAGTTCTTTACCCGCGTGCGACGCTTCCCTCCACGTACCTCGAACACTGTCTCCGTTGGGATAATGATGCTCTGTACGCGGTTCTCAAGACCAAGACGCGCCATCTCGAGCTCGATCGATGCCTTTACCTTGGCCTCATGGCCCGTAAAGGTTCGAAGAGCGTACCAGCGTGGCTCCAGCGCCTGTGTTGGAAGTGCGTCTGACATGTCTCTGCCCTTAGTAAATGAGCTCTAGGAGTGTTACAACCCCACGATCAATCACGAACACAAGCGCTGCAAACACCAAACATGTGGCAACAACGACCATTGTGCTCTCCCTGAGCTGCTCCTTCGTTGGCCAGGAAACTTTTTTCATTTCCTTGCTCACGTCGGCAAAAAATCCTCTGATTGACTCAACCATCGTGCATCTCCGATGCGAATAGTTTGTAGTTCGTTTGCACGGGCGGCAGGATTCGAACCCGCGGCCTGCGGTTTTGGAGACCGCTGCTCTACCAGCTGAGCTACACCCGTATGCTATTCTTTTATCGTCTTCTACACCGTCGAGCTGATGACCGGGATTGAACCGGTGACCTCCACCTTACCAAGGTGGTGCTCTACCAACTGAGCTACATCAGCGGCCATCTGCCGTCGTAGACACCAAAGCCCTTCAGTGTTCGGAACATAGCTCCGACACGTCAGGGTCTGACATTTACTCGAGCGGGAGACGAGACTCGAACTCGCGACCAACAGCTTGGAAGGCTGTGACTCTACCAACTGAGTTACTCCCGCATTCGACTGTCCGACCGGCGAAGCCGCCGTTCGTGTTGTGGGCAGGGAAGGATTCGAACCTCCGTAGACATAAGTCAGCAGATTTACAGTCTGCCCTCGTTGGCCGCTTGAGTACCTGCCCGGCATTTGGAGCCCGCAAAGATAGGGGGCGGGTATGACCTATGCAAGTGCTACATCAATGCGAGGAAGTCGGCAAAGAGATAATCTGAGTCGTGCGGACCCGGACTGGCCTCGGGATGGTACTGCACTGCAAAGGCAGGAACATCGCTCAACGCAATCCCAGCACACGTCTGATCGTTGAGATTCACGTGTGTCATGACGGCATTCGAGGGTAGTGTCGCAGGATCAACAGCAAACCCGTGATTCTGCGACGTGATCTCAATCTTGCCAGTGCGCAGGTTCTGGACCGGGTGATTTGCCCCTCGATGACCAAACTTCATCTTGTACGTAGAAGCACCTACGGCCAGCGAAAGGATCTGGTGTCCAAGGCAAATGCCGAAAATAGGCTTCTTGCCAAGTAGCTCCCGAACAGTCTGAATGGCTGTCGTAACTGCGGCAGGGTCGCCCGGGCCGTTGCTCAAGAACACCCCATCAGGGTTGTAGGCCAAGATCTCTGATGCCGATGCCGTTGCCGGCACAACCGTTACATCGCAGCCGTGGTGATACAGACGACGCAGGATATTCTTCTTCACGCCGAAATCAACGGCCACAACGTGCTTCCGCGATCCCGACGACGAGTTTTCTGGACTGTAATCCCATTCCGCGTCATGCGCCCCTTGCCATGTATAGGGGGCTGATGTCGTAACAAGAGGCGTCAGATCACGTCCGTTCATCGACGGCAGCGCCTTGGCGCGCTCCACAAGTTCTCGCGCATCGAGATTGTCCCCGTGCGCAATTATCGAGCGCATCGCGCCCTCTGAGCGCAACACGCGCACGATCATCCGGGTATCAACACCCTGAATACCGGCCACACCGGATTCTTCGAGGTACGACTGAAGGGACCGGTTGGCCCGGTAGTTGGAGACCATGGGTGAAAGCTCATGCACGACAAGCCCCGCGGCCTGGATACGGCCGGACTCCACATCCTCTTCGTTCACGCCGTAATTGCCGATGTGAGGGTACGTGAAGGTCACAATCTGACCCGTGTAGGATGGGTCAGTGAGTACTTCCTGATACCCCGTCATGGCCGTATTGAACACAAGCTCGCCCGTGGATTCCGCTCCAATGGCACCAATAGCCTCCCCTTCAATGGTTAGCCCGTTTTCAAGGGCAAGAATGGCCTTGGTTAATGCCATGGTCGGCTCCGTGTAATCAATGCGAAAAGTGCATGCGAAAATACTGGTTGTACACTATTTTCACCACAGGAGAATTGCCTTCAGTAAACGACATCAACACAAAGCCCCATTACAGCGAAGTCCCGATGAGACCGCTGCAGCATCCTCGCTCAATGCGAAGGTGTTGATATTGAATCAATCGTACGAACCCATTAGTGTGTGCAGTGCCAAGAAGGCACTGATGCTACTCTTTTTGACCAAGGCTGAAATGGTTGAGCAGCGCACCTCAGATGTTATCCGAACGGTCCGCAGCAATTACCCTTTTCCCTCGGTCATTCGCCTTTGTGCTTACTTGCGCGTCCCGTTCCGTAAGATCGAGCTCTCTCGCAAGAACATCTTTCGCCGAGACGGCATGAGATGTCAGTACTGCGGCACGCAACACCCGCCCCTTACGGTGGACCATGTGATCCCGCGTTCACGTGGGGGCAACGACACGTGGGAGAACCTGACAACTGCATGTATCCGCTGTAATAACAGAAAAGGCAATCGCACTCCAGTTGAGGCCGACATGCGCCTACTGGCTCAGCCCAAGAAGCCGCATCATGTGCTTTTCTTAAAGCATAATCTGGGCAAGGTGGACGAGGCCTGGCGTCCGTATCTCTTTATGGATTAGCGGTTAGCCCTAAACGCGTTCTTGATGGCGTTGTCAATCAGTGATTCGTTCTTGGGATCATCAGGGTCGAGAATATCAGCTCCGTCCTTAAACGCCGTTGCCACATCAAACTTCAGCGTAGATGAGGTAACTGCCCCCTCACCGATCACGAGTGCAGGAGAGTACTCAAGCTTGAGGTTTTCTGTCACATCGCTACGATAAACAAACGGCGAGGCACCTGTTTTGCGGATCACGTACCCCTCGATAATAACAGAGTACCGGTCGCCGGTTACAAAGTCCTTGAATGTCGCATCGTTCTCAAATGCTGCTAGCTCACTGCTGCTGAAGCGATGGATTTCGAATTTCAGGCGATCGTAGGTGCCGGGTGTTACGTTAACGCTCGATACAACACGCGAACCCAGTGAATCTGCCTCGTAGATAAAGGGGCCATTCTTTACCGTACGGTCGTCCTTGCCTGTTGTGTCCTGTTCCGAGTGAAGGATGATGCGCGAGACCAGCACACGCACACGGCGTACACTGAGCCCAACCACGGTCTCCCCCTTGTCAACGTTGTCAAAGGGCTTGCGTGCTTCCATCAGAATTGGGTTCGATAGCCCAGACTCGATAACAAAGTTTGGCTCTGGTATGACGACGTCATCTGAGCAGCCGATCGAGAACAGCCCGATTAGGGCAACGAGGACAACAACAGAAAGTTTCATGATAGGTTCACAGGGTGAAAGATGGTGCGTCTCTATGGACGCTGCGATCTTACTTTTCGTGGATGATGAATGGTAGCGATGACATTTGACCACCGCGTAGTTCCACAAGAACAAAGTAAACACCGGAGACAAGTGACGATACGTCAACGAATCTGCCAAACGTGATGCCGGACATCAATGTCTGACCCTGCATATCTACGATACCCCGGATCTGAGCATCATTCGGTAAATGCATACGCAGAATCCCATCGTACACTGGCTGTGAAAGCACTGCTACTCCACGCTGTTCAGCTTCCTCGGTTACAGATGTTGTAAGCCCGTAGACAAGCTTAAACCAAGGTGTTGCGTGAACCTTTGTGTCGATCATGGTGGTGAATTTGTTACCTGCACGACGCACAACTCCAATAGGCTGGGCTCCAGGGACGGGCTGACCACTTTGTGAGAGTGGGATGATGGTGAGTGAGTCAAACTGCGGAGACGTGATCGTAACACGCATCGAGACTCCTTCCATCTGAATGTTGCCTCTTCCCCATTGCGCCAAATCACTATTGTCTGCTGTAAAGACTGCCCCTTCATTCAACGCCCGTGTACTGATCGTCAACATATTCTCGTTGCTCGAAACCAGAGGTTCGCTCGTAAGCGAGTGCATTGCGACCACCGCATGCAATCCTGGCGTTGTCTGTTCTGCCGTAAGCATATCAGCTGTAACGATCTGCCCCTCCAGCCGGCCCATGAGCGCAACATGTGTGGGCGTTTGAATGCGCATCTGACCCTTGGTCGCATCCCAGAAGATCTGCTCATTCTCGGCATCCAACGCAGCGAGGTCAACCTCTCCGGAGAGAGCCGAGATCTCGAGATGCGGCAGAAAAGACTCTTCCGAACCTGGGGCAAGGTTAACTGCAATACGTCTGAAGAGTGGCATGCGCGAGTCAGGGCTTATGCGCAAACTGTAATTGTTCTGCACGTGCTGTGATGGAAGCTCTCTCGACTCTGGCGTATGTGTGATCGTAATGGACTTTACAGATGGGGCTACTGCTGCACTACGAATCAGTGAGGACGTCCATGGGAACATAGACAGTACATTCGGCTTGTTCTGCAGAACCCAGTAGTTATTCGAATCGATTCTAGTAGCCCCGGCGAGCATGTTCTCAGAGAAGACACTAAAGAAGATCCCATCCCAATCCTGTAGACCATTGTAGGCCGGTATCGCTGTCATCATCTCACTTTGATATGGACGTGGGAACTGATACGCAAGGTGTGCAACAACAAATGCCTTGCCCTCAGGCCGCACCTGTGCGTGCGATGTCATTGTACCGCCATAGAGGTCCGTGAGCATAGAGCTTGAACCGCCACGCCATTCCGTGTTCGAGAATACTTCATAGTCACTCGCCGTCGTCATGTCATAGTAACTCACAAAGCGTGTCGACGGACACATCAACACCTCGGACCGAAGAGTGTCGCGCACAAGCTTGCGCATGTGGCTGAACATCGACGACAACCGCTCGTGCAAGAACGCCGCATTAGCCGCTGCACGTGCAGGGGTGACGGACGCATCAAGCATGGGCGAGAGCGGGATGTTGCGTTTCTGAAGGCTTTCTCCAGGCCGCAGTCCAGCAACTGCCACTTCCTTAAACTGGACATCATCAAGAAACACATCACCTGAATCTGCCCCCATCAAGAAACCAACATAGGCGGTTGTCGAATCGGTTGCTGTCGACGTAAAGGTAAAGTCGTATTTCTGCCAAGTTGACGATAACTGAACTTCTGTCTGCAATCCGTATGAATTGTAGGGAGATGTCCCATTGTATATGTACAGCAACATTGAGCGGCTCGCCCGCTGCGGGGTTGTCTTTGCCCAGAATGAGAACTGATATGTTTGCAGCCGCCGCATGACAGGTATCTTCTGATTGAGATTGAGGCTGTAGACCACCTTTGATCTGTCGAGAGTATTAATGCGGATACGAGCCGAGGTCGTTCCTTCTCGTTTATCCGCGTCACTAAACTGCAGTATCGCTTGTGCGCCATCATTTGTATTCACGAAGAACTGCCAGACAGTACTGAACGGATCTTCGAAATCCCCGTTCGTGAGCATGTTCGCTGTGTTACGCGATGCAGTGCTCCAGGCGCTACTGAGCTGCTGGTCCGTCCCATACCGCTGCTGCAACCAGTTCTGCCACAGTGAATCGATAAGGCGAACATGCAGAGAACCGCTGCTGGCTTGCCCTTGAGTGTTGGGACGAACAATGTCCTGCGTGTATAGCCAATATGCGCTCAGAGGAGCATCCTCTGCCGCTATCATGAATGCAAGAGCGGGATCATCCTTGTAGGCGATGCCTGTGTATTGGTTGCGATGCTCGAGCATCGCACGAACGATGTTGCGTTGGATCTGCTGAATGACAGGGTTGAAGATCAACGGCACGCGAGCTCCCCAACCTGTTGAATCTGGCTGAATGACGCCGTCGCCAGGTTTCGGCGTCCACATCGACTGGAAGCTGAAGACATAGTAGATGCCGTGCTCACGAAGCTGGTGCACGAGCCAGTCGAACTTTTGCATTTGAGTCTCGCTGAGCCCCGCGCCTAAGGTTCTTGTCTCTGCTGCATCGAAAATGCTGACAGTTGGCCACACGTTCACGTCAAAGGAGTTGAAGCGTACGCAGTTCACACCAAGATCGCGTAGTCTGCGCGCGAGCTGCACTGCTCTGGCGCTATCGGGAAATGCCGAGAACCACTGCAGTGTTGTACCAGCAATGCGAAGCCTGCTACCGTCGGCGAATCCTAGATGTCCATCCCGCAGAACCACACGCCCCTTACTACCAGCCTTTCCAACATTCTGTTGAAGTGCGAGCGAGTTGTTGATCGATGTCGTATCGGAGAACCAGAATGGATAGGGATTGGCAAGGGGCTGTGCATCCGCAGTGCGCACCAAGCCGAAGCATGTGATTGCGCATAGCGCAATCACCGAACAGATACGTGAAATCATAGTTGTTTGCGCTCTACCGAGATACGTTTACGAATGTATGCGTTGTGCGTGGTCCGTCTTCAAGTGTAACAATGTACGTAGCCTCTGCAAGATGCGAGACATCGATACTGCCAACACCAGTCCAGCCATCAATTGTTACCGTGCCGCAGACTTTACCTCGCATATCGCTGAGTTTGAGCACTGTGTTTGATCCTTGAGAAACATTTGCTCGGACGGTAACGACGTGCGCCGCCGGATTGGGAGCAACAGTCAGGAACATCTTTGACGCTCGATGGTGTTCATCGACAGACGTAGGTACTGCCTGAAAGATCGATGGCGCTGTAGAACTGAAGTCTCTGTAGAGCAGCTGCTGTGCCTGCGTTGCGGGAACGCCGAACCACTGCAGAAGGACGCTGGCGTAGACATCGCGGTAGTCGTATTGCATCTTGAGGTCGCCAATGACATCAAGGTCTTGCAGATCGGGATTTGCTCCATAGACGCCACCCTTGACGTGTGAGCCAAACACAAACAATGGCGCGGCGGTACCGTGATCTGTTCCTGTACTGCCGTTCTCGGCCACGCGACGTCCGAACTCTGAGAATGTCATGCCAGCAACGCGCTCATGGTGCCCCTTGGCCTGCATCTCCGACATGAATGCCGTTACCGCTTCACTGAGCTCAGTGAGAAGATTCGCGTGAATACCAAGCGTAGGGTCAGTGGTAAGTGTTTGGTTGGCGTGTGTATCGAAACTTGCAGCCGCCCACGACACGAGATAGACACGTGTCTTGAGTCCGCCAGATATCAACTGTGATACAACTTTGAGTTTACCAGCCAGATCTGACGATGGGAAGTCTGCT
>CANGZU010000033.1 GCA_947458785.1 Ignavibacteria bacterium | reverse complement strand
TAGGTGCTCAGCTCGATCGGACAGCGCACGCCCTTTGGGATATAGACAAATGACCCATCACTGAACACGGCTGAGTTGAGCGCAGCATAGAAATTGTCATTCGTTGGAACAACCGAGCCAATGTACTGACGCACAAGTTCGGGGTGGTTTGCTACGGCCTCGCTGATCGGACAAAAGATGATGCCGAGCTCGGCAAGCTTGTCCTGGAAGGTAGTTTTAACACTCACGCTATCCAGAACAACATCAACCGCCACGCCGGCTAGGAACTTCTGTTCTTCGAGCGGAATTCCGAGTTTTTCAAACGTTGCAAGAAGTTCGGGATCGACCTCATCAAGTGACGCCGGCCCCTCTTTCTTCTTCGGGGCAGCCCAATAGATGATGTCCTGAAAGTCTACCTTGGGATACGAAACGTTGGGCCACGTTGGTTCAATCATGCGCTGCCACTGTTCGAAGGCCTTCAAACGCCATTCAAGCAGCCACTCCGGCTCGTTCTTTTTGGCCGAGATAAAGCGAATAACCGACTCATCGAGTCCCTTAGGGAGCAATTCCTGCTCGATATCCGTCGTGAATCCATACTTGTATTCACTCTGGACGACCTCATCGAGGATGTTTTGTTCTTGTGCCATAGCGTGCAAATATACGACTTATTTAGTCCGATATTCAGAACGCTGGCAAGGGGCTAGAGGTTCCCGCCCCAAAGCGGGAAAAACTCAGAAATGGTGCTCGGCTTACCGCTGAACTGCTATGAGCTCTCGCAATGTGACAGCACCGAGGTTAAACTCGAGAACGTAACAGCCGGCGGCTAACGTGGCCACAGACACAGTTTGCGTGTGCTGTCCGGCCGTCAAGAGGCCAATATTCATCGTACCCACCACATTGGACCTCATGTCGATAATGCGGATCGCTGCCTCGACGGGTTCCTGAAGCGAGACAAAGACGTTGAGGACGTCGCCGGCGGGTTGAGGCCCTGTGACGTTGATGAACGATCCATCAGGTGATTCTTCCGCAACCGATGTGCCCCCCTGAACAACAACTGATGAGGGCGAGCTCACGACCTTACCGCATCCCCCCGATACTTCGCAGGTGTACTGTCCCTCATCTGACTTTGAAGCAGCTGCAACATTGAATGACATTGCTGTAGCACCTGGGATTGCACTTCCATTCTTGAGCCATTGGTACGTTAGATCACTACCTGTTGCGGCAATACTCAATGTGAAGGATGCCCCCTCGTTGACTAGTACGTTTGCCTGCGGCTGTTTTGTAATCTCCGTTGGTGTTGCAGTGGCAATCGTGATCGTTTGAGATGTAACGCTTGGTGAGCACATGCCAGAGATAACACAGTCGTACTTTCCGAGAGCTGCCGCATCAAGCGATGCAATCGTGTAGAGGCTATCGGTGGCACCGGTAATGTTCACACTCTGTTTGCGCCACTGATACTTTAACCCGCCACCCGAAGCTGCAACCGAGATGCTAACCGGTTTGCCCAAGCATGCGGAAGCGTTTACTGGCTGCCGCACAATAGCCGGTGGATTCGAGATCATGAAGGGGGTGAGCAGCTCACTCACATGACCATAGATCGTTGAGATGCGGACCACATATGCTCCGTTGGCTAGGGCTGGTACCTTCCATGAATAGCTACGTCCGCCAACACTTTTGACCACATCTTTCCAACTTCCCGAGCCGGCAATACCGTATTCGATGCGGAACTTTGTGGTGTCGGGCAATCCCAAGGCCGACCATGAGATCGAGCGTGAGGATCCGACACAGATTGTTTCTCCGCCAGACGGTGACGAAAGCTCAATCACGCCAAAGGCAAGTTTGCCAACATAGCCGGTGTGCCCCTCTCCTGTGCGTTGAAAGCTACTGTCTGATACCAGCAAATCCTTCGATGTCGAATTCACGAGGTAGTATGGATTACCAAGTCGGTCTGCTACTGCACCAACGACTGTGTCGTTGTCATTTCCGACGATAAGCGTCGAATATGCCAGAGCACCGAGATTGATCACTGATAGGAAACCATCAGTAGCTCCTGCTCGTTCAGAGCGAGCCCCTTGACCTTCAATCGGGAAATCTGATGATGTTGTCGAACCAACAACAAGCATGTTCGACGTGTTCGGCACAAGGCGAGCAGCTAGAAGGTCATCATCACCTGCACCACCGAAATACGTACACCCCGCTATATCCCCTCCGTCAGAACCGAACTGCGCATAAAAACCATCGCGCTTACCGGCATTGAGCGTAGCAAACGTTCCAACTGCCGGAAGATTCGTAGACGTCGTAACACCCGTGATGTAAATGCGACCTAATGCATCGACTTCGATCGAGCGTGCTTCATCATCCCGGTTTCCGCCAAGAAACGTGCTGAAGGTCTCACCGTCAGTCTGCGAATAGGTAAGATTCTGATTGAACTTCACCACAAATGCATCGGTCGGACCACCATTGTAGGTGCGGTCGTAAGGCAACCTGCCGCTCCACTTGTTATTCGCTACCGGGACAGTCTCAAAGTTTGTTGATGCAGTTGTACCTGTGAGATACACATTGCTCGACTTGTCAAATGCAACAGAAGTAAAGAAGTCGACTCCTTCCTTACCGTAGTATCGTGACTGTTGCATAACACCGCTTCCGGTAAAGGTTGCAACAAATCCATCAGTCGTTCCCCCATTGTTACGCCCACTCGTAATTGGCACCGAGATCGGTTCTGGGTTACCCATCTGCGGATAGAACGTCCACGTAAGCGCGGCCGTTGCCGGCATGGTATTCGGAAGGTTCACTGTGGAGGTCGTAGCACCTGCAATGACGATCGTGCCGTTATCATCGACATCGATAGCACGAGCAACATCGTCCCTGTTACCGCCGTGGTAGAATCCCGTAAGCAGCTTGGTTAGCGTTGAATCAAACTTGGCAACGAATGCATCGATACCCGTCTTATACGTTCTGCTCGTAGCCGTGTTGGTTGTAGGTACGTCATTGGATATCGTTTCACCGCAGATGTAGACGTTGTTATTGTCGTCAATGGTCATAGCGCGGACACGATCATCCGAGCTGCCCCCGAAGAATGTGTATGATTTCACGCGCTGGAGCTTCGGATCGCATCTCATGACAAAGACATCAATGCCACCCTTGATCTTCGTACTGTAGCCGCCGGTTGCTGTGGGGAATGAGATCTCACTCGTGTTTCCCGTAACAATCACATCGCCACTTGGCAACACGTCAAGCGCTGCCATCACGTCGGCCTGTGACCCGCCGATGTATGAGCCGTAGACAAATGATGTAGGGGGCGTTACTTCCGCAAACGCTGCTCCCTGTGCGCCAACTGTGCGAAGACGCAGAGCCTGCAGTGCTGATTGATCAACAGCTTTGATCTCACGCACAACATTACCACGCTGATCCACTGCAAAGGCTACATCAACACCAGGAACAACTCCGCGGAAGTTCAGTGATGTAAACACACGTGGATTTGCGCGCTGATTGCCCTTGATGAATGCCACCTGAGGATGATCGGGATGCTCGACGTGCTGCAGCGCGCGACGATCAAATCGTGCATTGAGAAGTACCTCGTGGGTCACATTGCCATTACGAAGGCCTGATGCGACAAGGTATTCGTCAATAATCACTCCGCCGGAGGTAATCCAAATCTCGACATTGCCCTCACGTGCCATAAATAGCACATGTTCAGGCCATTGTCCAGCATTCTCGATAAAGCCCGTCAAGGAAGGTGCACGGTCAGACAACCGCTGAGCTCCAAGATCAAGCGTGACAAAAAACATCAACAGCGCAGCAGCGCACAAGGTAAATGATCGTGTTTTCATGACGTGCGCCGTGGCGGCCCCAATTGCAGAATGCGCCAAATTACGCATTCGTAACACTGCTGCAATTAGGTTGTAAGTACCCTGATTGGCGCTACCTACCCCGGCAGTTATCGGGCCACCTGCACTCGTACCGTCGCGATTTGGCCTGCTGAGATCAGCTGCACAGCATATGAACCGTTAGCACAAGAAGACATTGAGACAGACACTGTATGCTCTCCGCCCATCATGACCCCCAGTGGATAGGTTTGCACGATATGACCGTGAACATCGACGATTCGTACGTTGACATGTCCGGTCGACATGCCATTCACTCGGAGACGAACTTCGTCCGTGGTAGGCTGTGGTCCAACCAGACTTGCTGTTAACAGCTGCTCTTGCAATTCATCAATCACAGATGTTCCGCCTTCGACTACAACGGAACCGGCCTGGCTGTTTACTGTGCCACACGTACCACGAACCTGACAGTAATAGTCTCCGGCATCTGCCTTTGTGGCAGCAGCTACGCTTAGCTGAGCTGATGTTGCATTTGCGACCGGTGCTGCATCCTTGAACCATTGGTACAGCAGATCAGACCCGCTAGCCGTAACCGATAACGTGAACGATGCGCCCACATTCACCGCAGTATTGGCCTTTGGTTGCTGCATAATCTCCGTGGCCGGATCGAGGGAAACGGTGATCGTTGGAGTCGTTGCACTCGGTGAACATGTCCCTGAAACAAGACAGTCATACTTGCCTGTCCCAGTCACGTCGAGAGCCGGTATCGTATAGCACTCCTGGGTTGCATTGGGAATGTTAACACCAGATTTGCGCCATTGATAGCGGAGTCCAGCTCCGGACGCAGAAACGCACATTGTTGCTGGTTTTCCAGGGCATGCGCTCGCAGAAGGTTGCGAAATCTCGATTGACGGTGGATTAGAGATCGTAAATGGCGTTAGTAGCTGGCTTACATGATTGTAAATCGTCGAGACGCGGAGAACATAGTCACCTGTAGGCAGTGCTGGCACCTTCCATGAATAGCTACGTCCACCAACACTCTTCACAACATCCTGCCACACGTTCGAACCTGCCCGCGCATATTCAATGCGGAACTTTGTCGTATCAGGCATGCCCAATGCTGACCATGATATTGGCTTGCTGATTCCCACACAATACGTCTCCCCTCCTGTAGGTGCCGTGAGTTCAAGTACGCCGTAGGAGTGTTTGGCAACATAGCCACCAAGTGTACCGTCAGAAGCACGCAAGTACGAGGAATCCTTCACATGCAGATTCGTTGATGTCGTGGATGCGACATAGTACGGACTACCGTATGGTCCGATTGCAAGGCTCTTAACAGTATCCTCACGGTTACCGGCAACAAGTGTCGCATACTGATTTGTCGCGAGGTTGATGACGGCCAAAAATCCATCAGTAGGACCACTGCGCTCGGTAACAAGACCTTCTCCTGCAAACGGAAAATCTTCGGAGCTCGTTGTTCCAACCATGACAACGGAGCTCGTCCCAGCGACCATCTTCATCGCGAACGGCTCATCATTCCCGGTACCGCCATAATATGTAGATCCAACGAGTTCGCGTCCATCATCGCTGACAACGGCCAGGAAGATATCCTGCTTGCCAATCGCCTGCGTATTGAGTGTGCCGATTGCCTTGAGATCCGTAGAGTTCGTAACTCCAACAACATAGGCTCTACCAAGGTCGTCGATACCGATTGCCCTACCTTCTTCTTCCTTATTCCCGCCAAAGAATGACGAGTATGTACCGTCATCCGACTTAGCAAGCGCCAGTTCGTTGTTCAGCTTAACCACAAAGGCATCCGTGGTACCACCGTTGAAACTGTTATCGAATGGCAGTCGGCCCGATGAGAATCGATCTGCGGTAGGTGCCGTTTCAAAGTTCGCAGAGGTAGTCCACCCCGTCAAATACACGCTGTTTGAGTTATCAAGCGTCATTGCCGTAAAGTAATCGTTATTCTCACGACCAAAGAATCTTGACTGCTGCATAGCTCCAGTTGCTGAGAACGAAGCAACAAAACCATCGATCTGCCCCATGTTAACACCACCACCTGGCTCTTGACGCGTTGTCGGTGGACGACCCCGGCCTCCGGGGATGTTTACCGTTATCGTAGCGGGGAAGGTAACCGGGAAATTTGCTGTTGAGTTGGTGTACCCAGCGACAACGATGACGCCGCCATTGCCAACAGCAATAGCGCGAGGCACATCATCCTTATTGCCACCATGATAGAGACCGATGGAGAGCTTAGTGAGTGTTGAATCAAGTTTGGCAACAATACCATCTGTACTGGCCTTATAGAGCTTGCCAGTAACTCCCGACGTCGTTGGGAAATCTGACGATGTTGTTTCACCAGCCACATACACGGCGTTTTGCGCGTCCCTGCAGATAGCGCGCACACGGTCATCGCCGCTACCACCTATGAAGGTGTATGAACGCACACGTTGCAGTTTGGTGTCGAATCGACACACAAAACCATCTGATGTACCCTTCATCGTTGCTGAGTATCCTCCGATGGCATTAGGAAAGGAAATCTCCGATGTTGTGCCGCAAACAACAACGTCTCCATTGGAGAGATACTCGACTCCCGAAAACACAGCCGCTCCTGGTCCACCAACGTACGATCCATACACGGTGGACGTTACTGGTGATACTTCTGCGATTTGATGCTGTGTTGCAAGGCCTGTCACGCGCATAGTTAGTGCTTGCGCCAACTCGTCAGAAGCGGCATGCACTTGACGTTGAATTCGTCCGTCGCTTGCGAGCGAATACACATGAACAAGCCCCTTAATAGGCTCAATCACTACTTGGTTCGCAACTCGAACTGTTCGCCAATGTCTACTATCGTCCCCTTTGATAAAGGAAACCGTTGCTGTCCCCTCTTCGATCTTGACAGACGTTGCGGGCATTGTCGTCGAGAAGTTCTCACGAATGATCCTTCCCGACCGAATCTGAGCGTCTTGATCCACCGTGTACTCATCAACAACAACACCTGTCCTGGTTATCCAGACCGTGGCGTTCTGCTGTTGCGCCATAAACAACACATCGGATGGCCATTGGCCGGCATTGGGGATAAATCCCTGGAGTCCGGTGCTGTTGGAATCTGCCAATACTGCAGAGAAGCAAACACTTACAATGAAGAGGAGAGCGAGAAGGCGTCTCGTGAAATCCATAGGTGCAGGAGGCTCAATGAGAAAGAGATTGTTCGAACACAGTAAGAATGCTTGACGGAGGAAATAGTTACCTAACGTAGAAAGCCCCCTGTACACTTTCGGCACAGGGGGCTTGGATAAAATACTTAAGTAGACGAGTACTGATGTAGAATTACCGAACGATGAAGCTCGTTGTTGATACAACGCCACCAACGGCGATGCGCAGAGTATACATGCCCGGCGCACAACCAACCGTTGGAAGTTGAATGTCCACGATGCCAGACGGCATGTTGTTCAACTCCTGCAACAGTACTGTACGTCCGTGAACATCAACGATCTCGGCTGATGTTTGCCCACCAGTCGGGCTTGAGATGCGCGCATAGAGTACATCCTGCACAGGCATTGCGCCGGTGATCTTGACAGTGGTTGCAACATCTTCTTGTCCGTCAACAGATGTTGGATCCTTGACAACGACGCTTACAGGAGTTGTGCTGACTGTGCCGCATCCGCCCGTAACATCGCAGACATACGAACCGTTGTCTGATGCTGTTGCCTTTTCAACCGAATACGTTGCTGCAGTCGCACCTGGAATTGGAGATCCGTCTTTCTTCCACTGGTATAGCAGCGTTGAACCCGTTGCAGCAACGCTGAGAGCAAACGAGCGGTCAAGATCTACCGTTACTGGTGCCGGCTGCTGCGTGATAACTGTTGGCGCACCAAATGCTACGTTGGCTTGCGCTGATGTAGCGTTTGGCGTGCATGTACCGGTGATAACCACGTCGTACTTGCCAATAGTATTTGCATCCAGTGACGAAATGATCAAGCTGTCTGCTGTTGCACCAGGGACGTTTGTTCCGTTGCGGCGCCACTGATACTTGAGTCCTGCACCATCTGCACCAACGCGCAGTGTGATCTTGCCGCCGTCGCATGCCGATGCATCCTTGGGCTGCTGCGTAACCGATGGTGGATTCGAGATGGTAAACGGTGTGAGAAGCTGGCTAAGGTGACCGCGGCTCGTTGTAACACGAATGACGTACTGGCCCGTTGGAAGGTTTGCTACCTTCCAGTTAAGGCTTCTTCCTGAAGCTGCCTTTGAGATCTCCGTCCATTTGTTTGATCCAACTTGTGAGATCTCAATGCCAAACTTCATCGTGTCGGGAACACCAAGTGCAGCCCATGAGATTGGCCTATTTGCACCAACACACCAAGTTTCACCACCAGCTGGCGCCATGAGTTCGAGGGTACCGAAAGCATACTTGCTCACGAAACCACTGAGCCCCTTATCAACCTTGGTTTGAGCACCAGCAGGGTTTGTTGGGAAATCTGTTGACGTGGTTGTGCCTGCGATGTAGAGATCGCCTGCATTATCGACAACTGCTACGCGAACACTATCCTCTTCCTCACCACCGATAAGTGTTGTGAACTTGTTCGTCGATGTATTCAGCATAGCGATAAAGCCATCAGTTGTTCCTGCGCGGTTGCCGCTGGCCCCTTCGCCCATAACCGGGAAATCGTTTGACTGTGTTGTGCCGACCAACACTGCCGTATTGGCGAGCGCATCATAACTCATACCAAGAACATCGTCCTTGCCTGTTCCACCGAAATACGTTGCGCCAGTAAGTGCGCGGCCGTCATCTGGAAGAATACCGTAGAAGATATCCTGATCGCCGATGCGCTGTGTAATGAGCGTGCCGATTGTTTCGAGATTCTTGGATGTTGTTACACCAACGAAATGCGCGCGGCCCAGATCATCAACGTACACGCCGCGTCCTTCATCTTCACCGTCTCCACCAAAGAATGTTGAGTATGTACCGTCATCTGATTTCGCAAGTGCGAGCTCATTGTTGAGCTTCACAACAAATGCATCAGTTGTGCCGCCATTGAATGTTCGGTCGTATGGAAGACGACCTGATGAGAAGAACCCGGCAGTTGGTGCTGTTTCAAAGTTCGGGGAGGTTGTTGATCCTGTGATGTAGACACCATTCGACCGATCAAGACACATCGCGCGGAAAAAGTCATTGCCTTCACGTCCGAAATAGCGTGACTGCTGAAGTGATCCGTTTGCTGAGAAGAAGCAAACGAACCCATCGATAGCTCCCTGATTTGCACCGCCACCTGGCTCAGTTGTTGTCCTGCCCCGCCAGTCGCGACGCGATACCGACACTGGAAATGTAACAGGCAGTCCTGTTGTTGAATTGGTGTAACCACAGAGAAAGATCAGGCCATTTTGATCAGCAGCAATTGCTGTTGCTCGATCGTCGCGGTTACCACCATGGTAACCACTGACGATTAGCTTCGTGAGGGTAGAATCAAACTTGGCAACCAACGCATCAATACCACCCTTGGGGAGCTGACCCGATGCACCAGATGTGATCGGTAAATCCTGTGAGTTGGTCTCTCCAGTGATGTAGATATTGTTGATGTTATCTGCCGTCAATGCTGTAATGCGTTCGTCTCCTGAACCACCGTAGTAAGAGTAGGAAAGAAACTTCTCGAGCTTGCGATCAAGTCGGGCCACGAATCCATCACTTGTACCCTTCATCGTGGTCTGGTAACCACCCGTTGCACCTGGGAAGCTGATCTCTGGAGAATTACCCGCGATAATGATTTGGCCATTCGTGAGGTACTCAACACCAATGATGTCATCCGAGCCTTGTCCACCAACGAACGATCCGTAGACAACCGATGTAACAGGTGTGACAGCAAATGCTTCTCCACGCGGTTGATCATCAGCTGCGATGTTCTCAACACGGAAGCTACCGGGCACATATTCCTCGCGGTAGACAATCGTGCGTGTGACGGATGCAGACTCAACTGTATAGCGAAGGTCAACACCCTTGACAACATCTGAGATCGTTACATACTCGACAACCGGGGCAGATGTCCAATACTCTGTACGGCCCTTGAAGAACGAGACGGTTGTGACGACGGGGCCTTCCACGCGCTTTGCGCGGGGGTTGATGTCGTGGATTACCTCGCGTGTAACGTTCCCGGTCCGGAGGTCAATAGATCTGTTGAGTTGATATTGATCGGTCACAATTCCGGTGCGCGTTATCCAAACAACACCCGTGCCATGCTGAGAGGCATACAACACCTCTGCTGGCCACTGACCAACATTCTTAACAAACCCGCGAACAAGCGTGGGTGCATGGATACGCGATTGCAACTGGGCGAGTGAGAGCACCATCAGAACCGCGACCATACATAAACGTAAAGCTTGAAGCGTCAACACTATACCTCCGTAGAACATAGAATTCGGCGTAATTGCTGTATAAACACAAATTACCCATGAAGGTTTCATTGTACCATCCGATTTTTTCCCACACAAGACAGTGTTTTTGCTCTACTTCCTCTAGATGCCTGAAGCACCATATCCATCGGCAGATAACGCTGGTATCATTAGCTTTGGAGTCATTTCTCGATTCAATAGTAACACCGAGGTATTCTCACCATGCGATTAGCCGTCAACATTGATCATTTCGCTACCGTTCGCGAGGCCCGGGGAGGCATTGAGCCTGATCCCGTTCATGCGGCAGTGATAGCCGAAATGGCTGGGGCATCTGGCATTGTCTGCCATCTGCGCGAGGATCGGCGTCACGTAAATGATCGGGACGTACGCGTTCTGCGAGATGTTGTGAGCACGAAGCTCGATCTGGAAATGGCTGCTGCACCCGAGATCATCACGATCGCTCTGGAAGTTGTACCCGATTTGGTGACTATCGTGCCGGAGAAACGTGAAGAACTCACGACTGAAGGGGGCCTGGCCGTTGCAGGGCATGAGACCCAGTATTCTGAGCTAACACAGCGTTTCCATGAGCGTGGCATCGAGGTAAGTCTGTTCATTGAACCCGAAGCTTCTCAGATAGAAGCCGCAGCAGCCTGCGGGGTAGACATCATCGAGCTTCACACGGGGACCTATGCCAACGCACGCAGTCAGGCAGCACGTGACATTCAGCTTGAACGTATCCGCATTGCATCCCGCCTGGCCCAAGAAGCCGGACTTGTGGTAACTGCTGGACACGGACTGGATCTGCGCAACATCGCTGCGATTACTCTGATTCCTGAGATCGAAGAGGTCTCCATCGGACACGCTCTGGTATCGCGTGCAATGTTTGTCGGACTAGAGCAAGCCGTTCGTGAATTCGTACTCGCAGTCTCGTAGGCACTTACCATCGACCGAAACAACAACGGGGCTTGCAGAGTATATCCTGCAAGCCCCGTCTCATTTCAAACACTGTTTACGAGCAGCTTAGTCGCGTCCGCCAAATGCAGAGCTTACGAAGTCCTTGTTCATCTGTGCGATGAAATCAGCACTGATACCCTTTGGACATGCCGCTTCACACTCGTAGTGGTTGGTGCATGCGCCAAAACCTTCGGCATCCATTTGGAGGACCATATTCATTGCGCGAGTTGAGCGCTCTGCTTGCCCTTGCGGAACCGAACCAAGGTGACCAATCTTGGCCGCTGTAAATAGCATAGCAGATGCGTTCGGACAAGCCGCTACACATGCGCCACAACCGATACAAGCCGCGGCATCCATCGCTCTGTCGGCATCCAGCTTCGGAATTGGAAGCGTGTTGCCGTCTTGCGCGTTGCCTGTGTTTACGCTTACGAAACCACCCTTTTGGATGATGCGGTCGAATGATCCACGATCAACTACAAGGTCCCGAACAACCGGGAATGCGCGAGCGCGCCATGGCTCGATGTAGATCTCGTCGCCGTCCTTAAACGTTCGCATGTGCAGCTGGCACGCAGTTGTGCGGGCAAGGGGCCCGTGAGGACGTCCATTGATTACCATGCCGCAGGTACCACAGATGCCTTCACGGCAGTCGTGATCAAAAGCTACCGGGAGCTCTCCTTTTGCGATCAGATCTTCATTGAGAACGTCGAGCATCTCGAGGAAACTCATGTGCTCGCTCACGTTCGCAACGTCGTATGTCTTGAGCATGCCTGTGTCCTGTGGACCAGACTGACGCCAGATGTGCAGTCGAAGATTCATTACTTGTAACTCCGTGTAGCCAGTTGCACATTTTCAAATTCTAGTTGTTCCTTGTGGAGAGTCGGCTTCGACCCTACCCCAGTGTATTCCCATGCGCCGACGTAGGCAAACTCCTCGTCGTTCCGCTTGGCTTCCCCATCCTCTGTCTGATACTCCTCGCGGAAGTGTCCACCGCAGGACTCGTTGCGATGCAACGCATCATAGCACATGAGTTCTGCAAACTCAAGGAAGTCTGCAACGCGCAATCCCAGTTCTAACGACTGATTAAGCTCAGCTCCGCTTCCAGGAATCACAACATCTTGCCAAAACTCTTCGCGCAGCTCTGGAATACGCTTCAGCGCTTCGGTAAGACCCTTCTCATTGCGGGCCATACCGCACTTATCCCACATGATCTTGCCAAGCTCTCGGTGGAACGATGTCGGCGAGCGCTTGCCGTTGATAGAGAGGAGTTTTTGAATCTTCTCTTCTGCTTCGCGCACAGTTGCCTGCACGACCGGTGAATCTTGCGACACCGGTGAGAAGCCACCCTGTGCGAAGTAACCGCCGATAGTGTACGGGATCACAAAGTAGCCGTCAGCAAGACCCTGCATCAGAGCAGACGCGCCAAGTCGGTTTGCGCCATGGTCGGAGAAGTTGGCTTCGCCGAGGACGAAGAGTCCTGGAACATTCGACATCAAATTGTAATCAACCCAAAGACCACCCATTGTATAGTGAACAGCTGGGTAGATGCGCATTGGCACGTGATATGGATTTTCGCCAGTAATGCGCTCATACATCTCAAAGAGGTTACCGTAGCGATCAGCAATAACCTTTTCGCCCAAACGCTTGATGGCATCGGAGAAGTCAAGGTACACGCCGAGTCCGCCTGGTCCTACTCCACGGCCATCATCGCAGGCCTCTTTTGCAGCACGCGATGCAATGTCACGGGGCGAGAGGTTTCCAAACGACGGATACTTGCGCTCGAGGTAGTAATCTCGTTCAGATTCTGGTATCTGATCAGGTGCGCGCTTATCTCCCTTGTTCTTTGGAACCCAGATGCGTCCGTCGTTGCGGAGCGACTCAGACATCAACGTGAGCTTCGACTGATAATCTCCGCTCTGTGGGATACATGTTGGGTGGATCTGCGTATAACAAGGGTTGGCAAAGAATGCGCCACGCTTGTGAGCACGGTAGGTGGCAGTAACATTACATGCCATAGCGTTTGTGCTCAGGTAGAACACGTTGCCATATCCACCAGTTGCCAGGATAACGGCATCGGCCATGTGACTCTCGACCTTACCTGTGACCATGTTACGTGTAACGATGCCGCGGGCACGTCCGTCAACCACAATGAGATCCATCATCTCCTGCTTGTTGTGCAGCTTGACCTTACCAAGGCCTACCTGGCGCATCAGCGCCTGGTATGCACCGAGAAGAAGCTGCTGACCCGTTTGTCCCCGGGCGTAGAACGTGCGGGAAACCTGCGCACCACCAAATGACCGGTTGCTGAGGTAGCCACCGTATTCACGAGCAAACGGCACACCTTGAGCCACGCACTGATCGATGATATTCACCGATACTTCGGCCAGACGATGCACATTGGCTTCACGGGCGCGGAAGTCGCCGCCTTTGACTGTGTCGTAGAACAAACGCCAGACCGAATCACCGTCGTTCTGGTAATTCTTCGCTGCATTGATACCACCCTGAGCAGCGATCGAGTGTGCCCGACGTGCTGAGTCATGGTAGGTAAAGGCCTGAACATTGTATCCAAGCTCGGCAAGCGTGGCAGCTGCGGAAGATCCTGCAAGCCCCGTACCAACGACGATCACGCTAAACTTGCGCTTGTTCGCCGGGTTAACCAGCTTTAAGTCCGCCCGGTGCTTATCCCACTTTTGATCAATGGGTCCACTGGGAATATGATTCTTCAAATCCATGGTAGTGTTTGATCCTTCCTTATTTCACAATTCCAGCAAGAATTGCCAGTGGGACAGATGAGAAACCCAATGCTACAAGGATTCCAAGCAGGGGGCCGACCGTGCGAACGATCGGTACGATGCGACGATTACGAAGACCCAGTGTTTGTGACGCACTGGCAATAGCATGGTTGAGGTGCAGTCCGACCATGATCATGGCAAGCACGTAGGCAACGCTAATAACCGGTTGCTGAAAGCTCGAGACGATCATCGCATAAACATCCGGGATGCAGTCTGTGCATTCCGGCGACGGTGGACAAGCCTTGACATAAAACTCGCTGTGGACCGCGCCCCACGTAAAGTGAGCTAAGTGGTAAATGGCGTAGGTCAAGAGTAACAGACCTGAATACAACATGGATCGCGACGCAAGCGTCGAGGCACGATGTTCGACAGTGTTGTACGAGCTCGGACGTGCTGCACGATTACGGCGTGCAAGTTTGATCGCCGATGTTACGTGCAGAGCAAAACTTGCGAGAAGCCCAAAGCGCACGATCCAAATAGCTGTGCCGTGCAACATGGTGCGTAGCCCATGCGCGTACTCATTGATGGCATCCGGCCCCATAAAGACCAGCAAGTTGCCCGATAGGTGTCCGATCAGAAAGCCAACCAGCAATAAGCCAGTGATCGCCATGAGCCACTTTTGAAAGAGGTTCGATTCCCAGATTTCGCCAAAAGCTTTCATTGCTCTTCCGAAGTGTGATGATCCGTTATGTACCGCGGGAACACCACGGTAGTGTAAAAAGTGCCACAAACTTACGAATTGCCGTAGCTTCGCAACTATGCTAACCGTATCACATGTGACAAAGCGATTTGGCACTCATGTTGCCAACGACGATGTAAGCATCACCCTTCGTCCGGGAAAGATTTTTGGTCTCTTAGGGCCCAATGGGGCCGGCAAGACCACTTTGATTCGGATGATCACCCAAATCATCGAGCCCGATCAGGGCACGATACACCTCGACGGAATCCATCCAACAGAGCGCAACACCCGAATTGGATATCTGCCCGAAGAGCGTGGACTTTACAAAAAGCTCACCGTACTTGAGCAGATCGTTTACTTTGGAACACTTAAGGGGCTAACAACATCCCAAGCCACGCAACAGGCAACAGCTTGGTTGAAGCGCATGGATGCACAAGGTTGGGAAACAAAGAAAGTTGAGGAACTCTCCAAAGGCATGCAGCAGAAGGTGCAGTTCATCGCAACAATCCTGCATGCCCCTTCCCTGCTGATCCTCGATGAGCCATTCAGTGGACTCGACCCGGTAAATGCTGATCTCTTGATTTCCGTTATCAAAGAGCTGCAAGCGTCGGGCACAACGATCATGCTCTCGACACACCAGATGGATCAAGTTGAGCGGCTTTGCGACGACATCGCTCTGATCAACCGAGGCAAGGTCGTGCTGGAGGGTTCACTTCAAACTGTCCGTGCTGCCCACGCAACTAATCGTATGCGCTTCAAGACCGACGGATCATCCGATGCCCTAAAGGACATTGCCGGCACCTCAATCCATGCGCTGGGCCAGGATTGGATCGAGCTAACATGCTCTGAGAATTCGAACTCGCATTCTGTTCTGCAACAGGCCATTGAGCTGGCAACCATCCTTCAGTTCAGTGTCGTAGAACCAAGCCTACATGAAATTTTCGTCCGCACTGTAACTGCACCTTCAGATCACGCAGGCGCTAGTGCATGAGAAGGTGGGTCGTTGCGGCAAGCATTGTTGTTACGGTACCTCTGCTCACACTTTTTGTGATCCTGGGCAGGTCAGTTGGCCATGCTGGTTCATTTCTTGTTGAGCGGTCACAGCGCGGTGTGGCTTCGGTGGTTGACCTAGCCCACAAGGCATCTGACTTCCCCGACCCATCGCTCGTTGCTACAGTGGTTCGAGCTGGCTTTCGTCTAACTGGAGGTAATCTTACGCCCGGCCTCTATAATGTGGCCGAAGGCAGTACGCAATGGGATATCGTCCGGATGATCCTGCGAGGTGAACGCGAGCCCCTTGTCAAGCTTACCGTTCCCGAAGGATTCACAATGTTCCAGATCGCATCTCGGCTCAAACACAGAGCCGGCATCGACTCTGCAGCGTTTATCGCCTGGTGCCGAAGCGCATCATCGCGAACACGCTATAATGTTAAGAGTCCAACCATGGACGGGTTTCTGATGCCTGCAACATATACTGTTATTCGTACTGAATCCGCCGGTGCCATTGCAACGATTATGGCCGACGCGGCGCTTACGTCATGGAGATCACTGCTGGTTGATAATGTTCGATCGCGTGACAGCATCGTGACCCTTGCATCGATCATTCAGAAAGAGGCTGTTCGTGAGGACGAGTACACGACTATCGCTGGCGTATATGCGAATCGATTGCAGCGCTCGATGAGGTTAGAGGCAGACCCCACGCTGCAGTACGGACGCGATCTTGCGATCACACGGTCTGACCTACGAGACGCATCGAATCCCTACAACACATACCAGCATGCAGGACTGCCCCCAGGGCCAATAGGTAACCCTGGAGTTAGAGCAATGAGGGCCGCACTCAATCCTGAGCGTCACGAATATGTGTTCTTTGTCGCACGTGGTGATGGCACGAGAGGCCACCGGTTTGCCCGATCGTACGCCGAGCATCTTGGCAACGTCCGACTCTACCGATCGGCTAAGTCCCAATCATCTAGTCTTCGCTAAAGATCCCGCCGCTGCGGCCACGATCGTCCGATGCCTGCACCCTGAATGAGAAGGGCTTGCTGGCGTCCTTTCGCGTAACCTCAAAGACCTCGATCCATGATACAGGGGGCTTCTGGGTGTCCGCTTGACGAAGATATCCAGCCAGTTTACGAACACCCGCCACGTTCCCGTCGATTACCTTCAGTGTCGGTCTATTCGTTGTCCTGTCGGCTGAGTAGAATTGCACAGTTACCGTTTTAACGTTTGCATCACTTCCGCGACGGACCTCGCGGACGACCGGTGGAGGGAACGACCGAACATACATGTTCGACGCGATATCGATCTGCCCGTCGATCGACCGCTCGAATACCAGCACCTTGCCTGTATCTGCGGCAGTAGGCCTCAAGCGAAGCACCCCCGTGGATGTGGCCGCAATCTCGCGAGCCCCATCTCGGATGACAGCACGAGCAGATTCAACAGATGGCAATAGCGGATCAACAATGACCTCAACACCAGGATAGACCGTCTCTGGTATGCGCGGAATGGCGGTCGTGATTGTCTGAACGGTAAACGACTGACGCGCCTGTTTGCCATCTGAACGTACTGCTACGACTTCAAGAACAGAGCTACCGTTCACGGGTGCCTTGCCTCTGATGATCAACGTCCGTTGCTCGAGGTATCGCGTGATTTCGATGGGGGCCCCGCTGATCACACGAACTACTGGAAGTGATTGTAGATCACGCACTGGATCTGCACCACCAATGGTAATCCGGTTGCTCCATTCTTTACCAGCAGCTGAAACGATCATTGTGCGGGCGGGCTCGATCCAAAACTCACTGCTAAGCTGTTCGCCAAACTGCGCCGCTGATGTGTCGCGCACCACTACTGTGTCGGTTCGTCCACCCAATACGATTACCTGCGGCGGTGCTTGATTGTTGACGATCGTCGTCAGCACAAACTGAGTCTGTCCGAGAGCTGGGGCCTGGTCCTCGACATCTGCTGCAGGGATCCCACGCACGTCCAGCGTGACGCGGAATGTCTTCGATGACATCGAGGCAAGAATGGGGCTCCAGCGGAAAACAATAACTCCACGATCAGGTGAAACCTGTAACGAGGCAAATGCAGACTGCTGCGGCAATGAGTCGTCGATTGACAGCACCTGACCGGTTGCCACGTCCTCAATAGTAGCACGCACCCGCATAGCATTGAGCGCAGGTGAGTATCGAATAACATTGATCGAATCGGCAGATCGAATGATAACCGGCCCCATCGAGTCACGTTCGATGGCACATTCCAGGCGGATCTTTTCTGGGAACAACTCAATACGTGAGTCCGCCGCTGCATCCTTAACGGCATCTGCTGTTACATCCTTTCGATCCGGCATCAGAAGCACTAACGCAACGAGATACAGGACGAAGTAGATCTCAACGCTCTTGCGGCGTCTAACTGCCTTGGCCATCACGTTCAATGATATTGCGAGAAAGAAGCTTCTCAAGCTCGACACGCACCAGTCGTTCCACTTCATGACGCTCTACATCGCGGAGTCGATCATGAAGTGCATCTACACTTGTCGTAAACGATGTGAGCGCTGTTGTCGTTTTCGACATAGCGTCCATGAGTTCGGGATTCGGCGATACTGCCGCTACCGCTGCGTCCACACTGCTCTTCATGCTCTGAACCATCTCTCCCTGCTGGGTTACAACGTCCTGCAAGGTTCCGGCAATGGCCTCAAGCTGAACGGCCATAGCCGCATAATCACGTCCGATCTCACCAAGTTCGCGCAGAAGTTCCTGCGATGCATCCTGATTGGCAAGCCCCTCCGTCGTTCCTTCGTCATCAGGGGGCGTAAAGAACATCACTGCGAAAAGCAGCACAAGAAGCGAAGCCTCTACGATGATCGCCGCAACTACGATACCCGGGGTATCGATAACCTTTGTGCGGTTCAAACCAATCGCAACAAGCAGAAAGGCTGCGCCAATGTACACGAAGGCATTTAT
>CANGZU010000032.1 GCA_947458785.1 Ignavibacteria bacterium | reverse complement strand
TGGCCCCATGCCGGAATAATCACGCAGCACGCCAGGACGCAGAGTAGAACACTCTTCATTATTTCCCCGTTAGCTTCTTGAGAAGTTCTTCAAGCTCATCCTCGTCCCCTGATGAGTATGCGCTGTGTGAAAACACCACCTTGCCATTCATCACAACGAACGTGTGAGGCACGTTGTTCACATTCATCGCACGCTTGAATTCTTGATTCACGTCCAAAAGCACTTCATACGTCCAATTACGTGACTTGATGAAGGGGGCTACTTTCGATGCATTACGCGCATCATCAATGGACACGGCAACCAGAGAAGCCCCATACTTTTCCTGCCACTCTGGGTAGAGCGCATGATATGTCTGCAACTCTTGAATGCATGGCTTGCACCACGTTGCCCAGAAGCTGATGATCACCGGCTTGCCGGCGTTTCCGAAATCTGCCGTGTTGATGAGCGAGCCTGCTACGTTCTTGACCTTGACCGATGGGAGCGTAGCTGTCTGACCATCCTGCGCGAGGACACTACCAACCGAGAGAAGTACCGCAACTGCATAGATTACAAGGGCTTTCATCAGACTCTCTCCTTTTGGGCTTCGCGAAATGTGCTTGCAAGTGGTAGGTTTGTAGTCACCACATCCAATAAGGACGCCAAATTATGAAAACTCATGTTCTTGCCTTCATTCTCGTGCTTGCTACTGCAGGAGCCTCAGCACAGACGTTCTATATTGACTGGACAAAGCCAAATCCTATAACTGGCAAGCCTTCTATTGCATCGCACAAGCGCGATGGCACCATTCGCAACTCCAATGGCAAGGCCAAAGAGCTGTATTTCCGCTATGATCTCTCGGGTATCAACGAGAAGCACACAGCTCAACTATGCATGACGCTATGCTGGTTCCTATTCCCTGGTGAAGATGATCCATATCTGCGTCCCGGCCAGAACCTTACCGAAACAGGTACACTTCCGATCTACATCGATCTTTCGACGAATGCCTCAGAAGGAAACAGCACACTGAAGGTAACGTTGTTCGACAAGACGGATACCACGGA
Organism: Ignavibacteria bacterium; assembly: GCA_947458785.1. GTDB lineage: Bacteria > Bacteroidota > Ignavibacteria > Kapaibacteriales > Kapaibacteriaceae > UBA10438. The sequence goes on along the minus strand of CANGZU010000032.1, from coordinate 17,634 downwards.
TGCATTGAACTTCGAAGCCCAGTTTGTTATCACAGAGAACACTTCTGTTCGCGATGCGCAAGAGCTTGGTGTAACAGTTGGACCAGTTCCAACCACAGACGTACTCTCAGTGCGCGGCGAAGAGCTTGTTCATGCTACCATGATTGGTCTTTATGATGCCAACGGTGAACTTGTTCGCTCATTCGGCAGTCCACAGTCTTCATCGGCATCGCTTCCACTTACGGGGCTTGCAGCAGGCTCATACCGCCTTGTGATGACGCTCAAGAACGGCAGCATGGTCGGATCACCTGTGGCAATTGTTCGATAACACCATTTCGTTGACTGCATCATGGCAACGTCGAGCTCGCGGTTTACGCAAAGCCCCTTGCCAGAAGCAGGGGTACTGTCACTTATAGCATTTGCAACGTACCTGGCAACTTGTGCGCCAGGACTGATGTACACTGATGCCGGCGAGTTGGCAGCAGTTGCACACACCTTTGGTGTTGCGCACCCTACAGGGTATCCGCTCTTTACGCTCTTAACACACTGCTGGACACTGCTCTGGCCGGGTGTCTATGCGCTTAACGTGCTTGCTGCGTTATGGGCTGCATGCTCGGTTGGCGTGCTCTACATAGCCCAGCGCTCATTACTCGAGCATTGGTTCGACCAAGAAGGTGTCTCGCTTTCCACGCGCATCGCCAGCGCTGCCAGCTCACTACTGCTTGCCTTTAGCACCATTGTCTGGGCGCAGGCCACATCGATCGAGGTGTACTCGCTGCAGCTGTTGCTCACATCGGTGGCCGTCCTTGCGGCCATCAACAGTGTCACGAAGCCTGAGAAGGGGGCTCAATGGACGATGATCCTAGGTCTAGCGGCCGGCTGTATGATCGCCAATCACCTCTCGAGCGTCTTCATCCTGACCGGACTTGGTCTTGTATGGCTTGCATCAGATCGCAGCAGTAAACTTCGGTCATGGTACATACTCGTGCTCCCAGCAGTTGTTGGAGTTGCCTTATATCTCGTGCTTCCGCTGCGCAGCGCGCAAATGCCCGAGCTAAACTGGGGTATGGTGCATCGCAATTGGGATGCCTTTCTCTATCATGTCAAGGGCACACAGTTCGGCGTATGGATGTTCTCAGACAAGGCTGCCGTGAAGGCCAACTGGTCCATCTTCCGATCGCTGCTCACGAATCACATGCTCTGGATTGGTTTTATCCCAATGGTATGGGGCTTGTGGACACTCCTGCGCACGCATCGGACGCTCGCATTGGGACTACTACTCATGATCGTTGGCAACCTGAGCATCTCCCTTGGATACGCGATCCCAGACATCGAACCCTACTTTCTGCCTACAGCAATCGTTGCAACGATCCTTGTTGCAGTAGGTCTGCGAACATTGGCCGATCGAATCCCGGCACAGGCTTCAGCAATATTGTTGGTGCTTCCGCTCGCATCAGGTGCCTTGCATTTTCAGCACAACGACAAGTCTGACCACTACGCCGTGTCAGGCTACACAACGTGGATGCTATCTAATGCAGAGCCAAAGGCCATCATCATGACACGTCAGTGGGATTACTTCTGCTCCGCAGCGTGGTATCAACAGCAGGTAAATGGCATTCGTAAGGACGTTACGATCATCGACAAAGAGCTCTTTCGTCGTACATGGTACGCCCCCTACCTCCTACAGCTATACCCCCAGACGATCGGTCGTGCCCAAGGCGCAATCAATGCCTACATGCCGCTGCTACAGGAGTTTGAGTCTGATGCAGATGCCTTTATGGCTTCAGGCAAGAGCCCTATCATCCAAGAGCGCTTCGTAACCATGCTCAATGATATCATCGAGCGCAATGCAGACCGCCCCATCTACATCACGCCCGAGCTCCTTAATGAAGAGCCCGGATTTGCTGTTGGCTGGGAACGCATCCCTGCAGGCCCCTTGGTGCGACTCTTCAAACCCGGCACACGTCTTGTACAACGCGATGCTGTCGACGGTATCTCCAATGCCCTCGGCACCCTGCGCAGTCCCCGCGAACGCCTCGATTCGGCACTCCGCGAAACAATGCTCATCGGCGTAGCCACTATGGCCATGTACAACCTCGACGGCAAACTCGATACCGCCGGTTTCCGCAGATACCGCGATATTGCGCGCAACCTTCACCCAACAAGCCCGATAACAGGGCAGTTAGAGCAGGTTGCTCGGTGAAGACCCGCTCAATTACGAGTTACCAATTACTAATTACGAGTTACCAGTTATGAGGTATAACCCAATCGTCAATCGTCATTCGTCATTTGTCATTGGTAATTCGTCATTCGTCATTCGTCATTTGTCATTGGTAATTCGTCATTCGTCATTCGTAATTCGTAATTCGTAACTCGTCATTGGTCATTCGTAATTGGTCATTCGTAATTGGTCATTCGTAATTGGTAATTCCCATGGACCCCGCCTACCTCATCTTCGATTTGGAAACAGTTGGCAAGCCCCTTGAGAGCTTCGACCAGGTGCAACAGGAATATCTTCTACGCGGTACGGAGACTGATGAAGACCGTGCAAAGAAGATCAACGAGTTTGGGCTAAGCCCCATGACGGGATTTATCTCGTGTATAGGCATGCAGATGATGACGCGAACAGAGGATACGTGGTCGGCAAAGCGCGTGGCGTATTCACTGGATCCATCAATGCAAGATGCAGATGGGTATTCGCAAGAGACGTTGCCAAGCGGGGCAAGCTGGTATCGCAGCAGCGAGGCTGTGATGCTTGAAAACTTCTGGAAGCTACTCGCCCATCATCGTGGCATAACACTGATCTCGTTTAACGGACGCAATTTCGATGCACCGTGGCTGATGCTGCGTTCTGCAGTGTTAGGGATACGTCCATCGAGGAATTTGATGGATGGAACGAAGTTCAATTACAGCGGACACATTGACCTGCTCGACAGGCTGACGTTCTTTCAGGGGGCGGGCAGTGGAGCAACGCGCAAGTTCAACTTTGACTTCTATGCAAAGTCCTTCGGGGTAACTTCTCCCAAGGCAGAGGGTGTTGATGGCTCGATGGTAGGGGAACTCTACGAAGCTGGACGCCACAGCGACATCGCAGAGTACTGTCTGCGTGATGTTGCCTCTACCTGGGATCTCTTTGAGGCCTGGGAACGCGTCCTCAGGTTCTAAGCTTCCGGTACCTCGTGCTGCGTACGGAGCACATAGATGTACTGTCCGAGCTCTGCTGAGAGCAAAAAGATGAACGCTGAATAGTAGAGCCACACGGCGAACGACGCAACGGCCACATAGCCGCCGTAGATCTTGCTGAAGTTCGTGGCGCTGTAGACATACCACGAGAAGAGCATGCGTGCAGCCTCCCACAGAACAACTGCAAACCCTGAACTCATGAGAACAATGGGCCATGGCAAGCGTTTGTTTGGAACGAGCTTGTAAAGCAGAAGAAACAGGACCGATGTCGCAATCAACGACGCAGCCTGCACGGTGAGACCGAACAGCATTCCGGTTACTCCTTCAGCAGAAAGACTTACGCGATACTGATCGGCAAGGGTGAGCAAGGGGCTCAGCAACGTCACCACCAGAATCAGCACAACGATTACGATCGTAAACGCCATGTCCTTGAGCTTGTACAGGATGAAGAACTTCGGCGTCGGGATATGGAAGATCGCGTTGAGTCCTGTTCGCAAAGAGCTAAACAACGCCGATGCCAACCATAACAAGGCAACGCCGGCAATCCATCCTGCAGCAGTGCTGTAATTGAAGAATGCCCCTACCTCGTTGATGATCGTCGCAAGAAGCGATGAGGCCTGTGTGTTCTTGGGGAGAAAGCTCTCCAACGCCGCTTCGACGGTATCTTTCGTTTGCTCCACGTCCATAACGCCGCTTACAAGTGAAACGATAAGCACCGTTAGGGGGATGATACACAGTAACAGGTTGAACGCGATTCCCGACGAAAGAAGAAAGACGTGACGTCGGTCGGTGATATCAACAAAGTCGTAGATAAGCGTCCACGCCCGCTTTAGAAACGGCAATACGCGCTCGAGGAACAATGGCATGACTCAAAAGTACGGCATCGAAGCTAGTTTTGTTGAATGTCTTACACCCGTAGCACGAGAATCGCCACATTCGGCGTAGGTGCGCTTTTGATCAGCGCGCTCGTGCTATTATCGGGCTGTGCCATTAAGGTGGCACCAACTGGTGGCCCCCGCGATAGTGTTCCTGCGGCAATCAATGCCGTTGAGCCCCCTTCAGGAATAACAAACTTTACGGCCAGCGAGATACGCATTGCCTTTGATGACTATATCGATCGCGGGATTCGTAACTCTATCACGGTGCTTCCTACCAAGCGGTTCACGACGGCGTATGCCGGCGATGAGATAACGATCTCCTTTCGTGAAGCACTCGATTCTGCCACGACATACAGTATTACCATCGGGACCGACTGGACAGACGCTCGTGGGAATCGTCCACTCGAAGCATTTTCCTACATCTTCTCAACCGGTTCACGCATTGACAGTGGCAGCATCAGCGGACGCATCGTAGCGTCAAATCTTCAGAACGCAATCGTGATGTGCTACCCACGCGCCGATACCCTGAGTGCGTCCTTCACGCCCATCAACAACAAAGCCCCCTACATTATCCCGGTAGGAACAAGTGGTAGCTTCTCTGTTAAGGGGCTCTCAGACGGTCTCTACAGAGTGATCGCTTGTCGTGATGAGAACAAGAATTCCATGCTCGATATGAACGAGGACTTTACAACGGCCCCGTTTGACCTGAAGATTACGCAGGCTCAGTCCGAGTCGTTACTTCTTCGTCTCGGAAAGGCGCTTGATCATGAACCGCCACAGGTGGCTCGCGTTCGGGTAAGCACAAGTTCGCTGATGAGCGTGCAATTCACCGAATCTGTTGCGCCTGTAATATCGTGGGATTCATCCATACACCTTCTGCGTGCAGATGGACAGCGGTTCATACCGGCTGCATCATGGATCTCACCTGATGCGCGGGATGTCTTGTTGATGCGCTTTGCATCGCCATTGGATTCTGCCGCATTTACGATGCAATTGCAACCTCGCAGCGTGCGTGATTCTGCCGGCACATTGAATGCTGATACGGCCGTGACAAAACAGCTATCATGGACTACGCGTGTCGACACAACACGTCTGCGTGTGTTGCGGATCGTACCAAGCGACAGCGCACGCGAGGTTGTGCCCGACACCGTGATTCGCGTTGTCTTCTCGGATGCCGTGGATACCAATGATGTCCGCCTGTCCATATGGCACCAACAGCTACAAGGTGCAATTCCTGTCACAACACACTGGCATTCACCAGTCGAATTGCAGATAAGAGCTACGCAGCAACGCCTGCCCAAAACGTGGTACACGACAACGCTCGTGCCTGATGGAATCCAATCAATTGTTGGTTCGGTATTGTCGACCGACACGATCAAGTACAACATGCTAACAGCCACACGCAAGGCCGAACCTGGTATTGTGAATGGCAAGCTGATTGGTATGGCTCAGCCCCCTGCCTCTGCAAGAAGCATGCTTCTACTGCTCAATGCACAAGGCATTGTGGTTGCCTCGACCCCAGTTGATTCCAGTGGAGCATTCACGCTCAATAACGCACCACCAGGTGAGTACACAGCAGAGATGTTCCATGACCTTAACGCGAACGGCGTCTTTGAATACGGGGACTGGCGTCCGTTTATGTATAGTGAACCCTGGTGGCCCATTCGCAACAAGGTCCTTGTGCGCTCACGATGGACACTTGACGATGTTATTCTCACAATTGGACCCTGACCACAACGCGTATGATCCAAACACGTACAACGTTCTCGCTTCTACTTGCTTTCATTTTTCTGACTGCGCCAGCTCTAGCCCAAGTTGACTTTACTGGAAGGATCGTTGCCGAGAACCTCAGCATTCCATGGGACATGTTAGAAGGTCCGGATGGTAAGATCTGGTTCACTGAACGTGTTGGACTTGTATCACGAGTTGATCCAGAGACCAAGGTGGTCGATACGTTGTTCGACATGCGTAAAGGAATCCTCAACCTAGTTGAAGTAGGGCTTCTCAGCATGATCCTTCATCCCGATTTTGCTGATACACCATACGTCTACCTCTCCTATGTGTTTCGTGATACTGATGCATGGGTAAAACATGTTTCTCGATATCGTTATGACGGCAAAACACTCGTAGACGAGAAGGTGCTCTATGAGCTCCGTCCGGCTGAACTGTGGCATCAAGGATGTCGCATGACGATACTGCCAGATCGAACACTCATGTTTACAAACGGTGATCAACCAGCACCGGACAGTACATACACCCCGACCTCAGAGATCGGGAAGATTCTCCGCATTCATCTCGATGGAACGATACCATCCGACAACCCCTATCCCAGTAATCGTGTATGGTCGCGAGGACATCGTAACCCTCAAGGTCTTTGTGTATTGCCGAACGGTCTTGTGTTCTCATCCGAGCACGGCGATAAAATCGAAGACGAGATCAACCTTATTCGCAAGGACGGTAACTACGGGTGGCCCAAGGTCGAGGGCATGTGTGACACACCAGAAGAGCTGGAATTCTGTGCAGACAACAACGTTGTTCAGCCAGTCTGGTCCAGTGGTTATGTGCAAACGTATGCCCCAGCCGGACTCGAGTACTATGGTCATACGCGGTACCCAGCGCTCACAGGGAAGCTTATCTCAACACACCTGAAGTCATCGCGCATCATGACACATACGCTGTCTGATGATCAGGAGCGCATCATCGATACACGATATCATGTACAGTATCGGTATGGGCGTATTCGCGATGTTCTTGTGATGCGTGATGGACGAGTCTTCATCTGCACTGGAAACAAGGGTTACAAGAATATCGAGCCGTTTCCAAAAGCAACGGATGACCATATCATCGAACTGCTTCCCGTTTGGGAACATGGCAAACCAATAGTCAAGGCTCAATTCGACACGATCATCTATCGTACCAACGTGGGCGATACTGTTCGGACATTCGTACCCTTCTGCGGTACAAACGATGCGGCTGTAAACTATCTGCGGTTTCAGACAAATCCTGGTAACCTGTTTCAAGAACGACACTGGCAAGACGCTGCTACTACCGAAGGGCAGGCCTGTTGGCCGTTCCGCGTTCTTTATGTGCCAGATACTGCGTACCCTCAGTATGCAACGGCAACAGCGTGGTATGACAATCGATCTGGGGGAACTGATTCGATTACGACTGTCTTGATTGGATTACCCTACCGGCCAATGGTCCATGCGCTAAAGTCTAGCCTTGAGTGTACTTCGATATCTGACACATGTGCGTTTGTTATTGAGCTGGAGAACATTGGTGATACGGCTGCACAAATCACAGGGTTTGTCGCTGAGCCTGCTACTGCTCGCTTGACTGATACGCGACCACTTCCGCTAACTCTTGAACCGGGTCGCCGAGTGACCTTCAATGTTGTTGTCGATAGTTCAGACGCCAGTACAGGTGAAACCGCTGTTCGCTTTGTTACGAACGGACTTCAAGATCCGCATATCCTTCTCCAGTATTCTTTTGTTTCCGACACGACCAGTTTGAACCCAGGTGGACTCCGGGGAGTTGCACCGTTTCCTGTGCAGCGGGAGCTCATTATCCACAACGTCCCTCAAGGTGTTGTCACGCTTGTTGTCTATGATGTTCAGGGCCGTGCTGTCTTTACCACCACTCTTCAATCAACGGGAACTATTCGCATCCCAACCAATGAATTCATCTCAACGGCCGATCAGTACGGCGCCTTCGCAGCGGAGGTGGTTGGCAGCACAGGTATCCAGCGTCACTTCTTCATCGTCGTTCAATGAGACAGATCCTCGTAGTCGACGATCAGATACCCCTTATCTCAGACCTTGTGCAAGGTTGTGAAGTTATATGTGCAGAGGCCTCTGAGATCAGTAACGCATTTCTCTTGGAGCATCGCGCTACAGCTCTGATTGTGCGATCTACAACGAAGGTTACCTACGAGCTGCTACGCGATACGAATGTATGCTTCGTCGGATCTGCTACTGCTGGTATGGACCATGTTGAGTCTGATCTTCTGTGTGATCGCAACATTCGTGTTGTAGGTGCTCCTGGTTGCAATGCCAACGCAGTAGCAGAGTACGTGATGATCTGGCTCGATGCTCTCAACATTGAGAAAACGCGCACACTCGGCATCATAGGTTTCGGCAATGTGGGTCAGCGCCTTGCACGCTATGCCATCGCACGTGGACATCGCGTCTACGTGAATGATCCGCCCCTTGCCGACATCGGCTATCAATTTCCAGAGCAAGTGCAGCATGTCTCATTGGAACAACTGCTGACCGAAAGTACTGTTGTCTCCCTTCATACACCAATGATCAGGGAAGGGGCTTATAAGACGCAGCACCTCATCAACCGCGACAACATTACGCTGTTGCAGCAACGTACGTTGTTGATCAACTCAGCACGGGGCGGTATTGTTGATGAATCGACAATGTTAGAAAGTATCAACGAGGGGAAGCTCTCATGCGTGCTCGATGTATTCGAAGGCGAGCCGATGTTACGTCGTGAGACTATCGATGCTGTTGCGCATTGCACACCGCATATTGCTGGGTATTCGCAGACCGCAAAGTATCAGGGTGCGCTCATGGTACTGAAAGCGTTTCGAGCTCACACCGGGATTGCGTTTGATATACCAGAAGTGTCCGAGATTGCAACGTCAACTGCAACATCAGCAGATGATGCGTCAATCGTTACAAACCATCCATTCCGTGATGCATGGATGAGCAACCCAACACCACAGACGTTTGAAAACTGTCGTAGATTGACGCCCCTACGCAACGAACACATGCAACCACCCACTTGGGAAGAGCTCGATGGCCATCACACTTGAAGAAGTCATCTTTGATGCAGTGATGATACTGCGTCCTGACCGTTACGGCGACGCACGTGGGTACTTCGAAGAAACCTACCGGGCCGATGTGTGCATTCGATACGGCATTCCAACAGACTTCGTCCAAGACAATCACAGTCGGTCCACCTATGGCGTTGTCCGCGGCATGCACAGTCAGCACACGCAGCCTATGGGTAAGATGCTTCGTGTGATCAGGGGGCAGATCCAACTTGTGGAAGTCGATATCCGCAAGAACTCGCCAACGTATGGTAAGCACGTCTCGATCGATGTATCGGAGACGAATGGACGTATCGTCTGGATCCCACCGGGATTTGCCAATGGTTTCGCCGTGCTGAGCGAATCAGCAGATGTGGCTTACAAGTGCACCGCTCTGTACAATCCTGCCGGCGAGGTTGGTATCAATCCTTTGGATCCAGAGCTCGGTATTCGCTGGCTGATTGATAAGCCGCTGCTGAGCGATAAAGACGCAAACGCACCTGGGCTTTCATCGATCTAAGTGGACGCTACGCCCGTCTATCTGAGATCGTTAATCAACTGCAATGCATCTTGCTTGCGCTGTTGATCTCCCGGCTCTTGATTCTTGAGTCCGGCGATGCGCTGTGCAACGGCAATTGCTTCACTTTCCTGCTCCATCTCAACAAGACAGCGCGCATATTCCAACTCAAACATCACGAAGTTGGGACGTAAAGAACGTGCTCGCTTTAGATTAGCTACTGCCTCTTCAATATTGCCCCATCCCAGACCAAGTGGCAGGCGAAAAAGCTTGGGCTTCTTGACGAGATTCAAATGCGAGCGACCAAGTATGTAGCATGCTGCGGCTAGACGTTCTGTACTTTCATTGTTGAGCTGGATAGCCTTTGTGGCATCGTCGCGTACTGCACTGACTACCGACGCTACCGAAAAGATGCCTTTAAAGAGTGCAATCTTACCATTAGCAGCCGCACGATAGACATAGCCACCCATCGACTTCCCATTGACTGCAATAGCCTTATTCGCATAATCGAGAGCCTTGTTGTACATGGCCAGCTTCTTCTCATCCTGCCACTCTTGGTCACCAAGGAAGTTATGCACGCGCGCCAGTCGGAACAGCACGTCATGCGACTTCGGATCTTCCTTGTAGGCAGCGTCGATGGTGTTCTTAGCCCCCTTCACGTCAAGAGCCTCAACTTGATCATCAAACTGCTTGCAGAGCTGCTGGACGTCGGCGTGGGCAGCAAGTGTTGCGAATGTAAGCGCAAGAATTATGAGTAGCGACTTCAGCATTATGGACCTCATAAGGTTATACAGTGCAATTCAAAAATACACATGCCCCATACGACACAATAGCCGAATGGGGCATGTTGGATAACTAAATCTTCTTAGAAGCTGTAGCGAATTCCGAGCTGCAGCTGATAGCGCGACAGAAGATCATCGTAACCGAATGGATTCTTCTTATCGGTATAGCTGAAGATAGGGCGACCATCAGCTATGCTTGCGTCCTTGATCATCGTAGATGTCGTCATGCCTTCAAAACGCAGGAGCAGATCACGGTTGTTGTTGACTGTCTGCACGCGTCCCCATTCTGGATTGATAAGATTCAGGGCATTGATACAGTCAAGCGTGATCTCAAGGCGATGACCATTGGTACCTGGAACCGGAATCTCTTGTGCAAGTCGAAGATCAAGCTGATGTACAAGTGGTTCACGAGCAGCAAAGCGATCCATGATCGTTCCGCGTGCCGCATTCAGATTTTCGTCACGGCTGATGTATGACTCGAGTTGTTGACGTGCAGTTGCGCTGGACAGCACAAGTGAGTCGCGGCGATTTGCACCGGACCCTACTGACACCACACGACCAAGAAGGATCTCATTCGGATCGTTCGCGTCCTTCGGTACATAGATCAGGTCGTTCTCTGTTTGACCATCTGCATTCAAATCTCCATCGTAGATGTAGGAGAATGGACGTCCGCTACGCACTTCATAAAACGCACTTACTGTAGTTGCGTAACCACCAGCATATTCAAAGCGCTTGCTTACAGATGCTGCAAAACGATGCGGGATGTCGAAGAGCGAGGCAGAAAGACCAGCATTGTTCGGATTATCCTTGATGTGGTTGAAGCGCCACTGGGAGACTGCCTGCGAAGACAAGCCCGAGTTCTGATCGAATGAACGTGCATAGGTATAGAACATGCTTGCAAACCAACCATTTGCAAACTGCTTACGAAGCTGACCGGATACACTGTAGCTATAGCCTTCGCTTGTGTTGCTCAGCTCGATGATATTGGTAAATGGACCATTTCGGAACGAGCCCACATTTGTACGTGGTGTTGTGTTACGTCCTGAATATGTTCCATAGACACCACGACCATCAGCGAGACGGCGGGATGCTACAGTGTCGAGGTTAAGGTCACTGTAGTAAATGTCGTTCAGGCTCTTCGTATAAATGGCTTCTACAGTTCCGTACCATCCTTCATATACTTCACGATCAGCAGCAACGTTAAGACGCAGATTCTGCGGCATTTGGAAGTTGTTTGATGTGACGTTCAGCTCTGTCACATTACCTACGCGCGCATAATTGGCTGGGGCAGCTGGATCGAAGTCCTTGCTGAACTTCGGCATGGTTGTATCGGTTGCATTGGCTGGACGTACATCCAAACGTGCGATTTCGACACCTGTGTTTGAATACTGGTTGGAGATCCATACAAATGGGATGCGGCCAGTGAAGATGCCGGCACCACCGCGGATCTGCAGTGGCTTCTCGCCCCCTGAATTCCAGTTGAAACCGACGCGAGGTGAAAAGAGCACTGTCGAACTTGGCAACATGTTTGTCATCAATCCAAGGGTCTTTGTTGAGTCGCTATTGAGCTTGATTGTCTCTGCTGTTGCATTCTTTGACGCTTCGTCAAAGAACAGAGGCATATCAGCGCGCAAGCCTACAGTTAGCTTGAAGTTGTCGGCAACTTCCCATTCATCTTGAACGTACAGACCAAGCTGTGCCGTCGAAAACTTCGCGGCCCAGTCTGACGGATATCCAGGACGGGCAAAGGAGTACTGCAGTCGGGCTGCATTGCCTGTGCGCAAGTCGTTCAGCGAGTTAAAGCTCCACGTACCTGCGTTGTCACGGATGAACAGGTTTGAGAAGGTAAAGAACTCATTCTGAGTGCCAAGTGTGATCGTGTGATTCCCAGTGCTGTATGTGAGGTTGTTGGTAACCTCCAGAACGTCTGTGTTAAGCTTGTTCTGCAGTGAGAAGTTCTCTGCCCCTGCAGTAATGTTGATTCCGGTGATTCGTGAATCAGATACAATTACCGTTGGGAACTTCTGTCCGGCAATCTCTCGCGAGTCGCGAATGGTTGTATACCCAACGATGAGTTCATTCGACATCGACTCACCCAGCGATGAGTTCAGCTGAAGAACAGTACTATTGGCAACGCTGTTGAAGGTATACATACGGTTGCCGAAGAGCACACCTGTGCGTGATGGGTTGTAGATGTCATCTGCTGCATTAACCATGTTATGGCGCAGTGTTAGACGATGCACGTCGTCAATGTTCCAGTCCACACGAGCAAAGATCTTGTTGCTCGGACGCGTAACCTGCTGGTTATCGAGGACGCCGGCATTATATCCGTACACTGTGTTGAGGATCGATCCGACAGAATCTGCGATTGCGTTAATCAGAGCACCGTTGGCGTTTTGGGAAAACGCGAGCTGTGGCTTTGGTTGTGTCCGATTTGTCTGTTCAGCATTGACAAACATGAAGAGCTTGTTTTCAATGATGGGACCGCCCACGCGGACACCTGCTTGGTACTCAGAGAACGATGAAAATGGCGTACGTACGGTCGTATCGCGGAATTCGCCAACAGGAAGCGTCGTCCCATCTGCGGCCTTTGAGAGATAATTCGTTGATACAAGATCACCGATCATCTTTTCATTACGCGTGAAGTAGTAAGCAGATCCTGTCCATGTATTGGTGCCGCTGCGCGTGACAGCATTTACACCACCACCTGCAAAGCGGCCTTGACGAACATCGTACGGGGCTACCAGAACCTGAAACTCTTCGATAGCATCTAGGGAGATTGGGGTTGTGTTGGCCTGACCACCAGGAGTGCCATTCGATCCAAGACCGAAGAGGTCATTATACTGTGTACCGTCGATTTGAACATTGTTGTAACGATTGTTGCGGCCGCCTATCGACGTGCCGCCCCCTGCAGAAGCCGTCTGAGGAGAGAACCGAACGAAGTCTTGGAAGTTTCGTGAAATCGTAGGGAAGGACGTAATAACCTTCTCCGAGACCGTTTCACTGGCACCAGTGAGGTTGGAATTGATTGGTGTTGTATTGAGAGCAACAACATTCAGCGCTGCTCCCTCGACAACGCCCTCTTGCATAGCTATGTCGAACTTGCGCGTTTCACCAAGGGCAAGATTCTGGATCGTATACTCTGCTGTCTTCATTCCGACAGAGGACACAGTCATTGCGTACGGTCCACCAATACGTAGACCTGTGATCAAATATCGACCGTCCTTGCGTGACGTGGCCCCATAGATCGTACCAGAAGGTGTGTGACGTAAACGAATCGTCGCCCCTGCGATGACGTCGCCCTTATCACTTCGAACCGTGCCGTTAACCGTAGCGGTTGTGACCTGTGCCTGAACGACTGGCATACCTGCCATACTCGTCATGAGCACAAGTAGAAGCGTTGTAACAAAACGCATACTTGTCCCTGATAGTTGTGTTGAGAATGTTTGCCTGCAAACTTCCCGCGAAAAATCAGGAACAGCGTGTTAACTCTTACTAACAACACCCAGAATTGGGGTCGCAGTGGATAACTGGCTTCACACCGTAAACTGTGATACTAACTATGCCGTCGTGACGCGCCCTCATATCGGCGATTTCACCCTCATTCAAATACGTCGACAAAACATCAAGAGGGATCTCAATTGGCTTCTCTTTCTGGACCTTTACATCTGTAAAGCCCACTGCAGCAAGGAGTTGGAGATACTCGACTTGTTGTATCGCGCCGGAGACGCATCCTGCATACATTTCTGCATCATGCTTGAGAGCATCTGGTAGCTCGCCGCGAAGAACTACGTCGCTTACACTGAAATGTCCACCTAGTTTGAGGATGCGATACATCTCGGCAAATGCCTGGCCTTTGTTGGGGACAAGGTTCAGCACGCAGTTCGAGACAACAACATCGGCGCGATTGGCCGCGATAGGGAGAGACTCTATGTCACCGAGTCTGAATTCAACATTATTGAATCCCAATTTGTCAGCATTCTCGCGAGCTTTTTCGATCATGGCCGGCGTCATGTCAACCCCAATGACCTTCCCGCTTTCACCCGCGAGTGCGCGTGCAACAAATGCATCATTACCGGCACCAGACCCAAGATCAACGACCGTATCTCCTTCCTTGATCTGGGCAAACTCTGTGGGGATACCACATCCGAGAGCTAGGTCGGCCCCCTCTACATAGCCTGACAGTTTCGAGTAGTCTTCGGCAAATATCGTATAGTCAACCGTTGAGCATCCACCGGCACCACAACACGATGCGGCGTTTTGTTCCTTGCTTTGGGTTGCGATCTGTGAGTACTTCTCACGGACCATTTCTTTCGTAGCAGTAGCATCAGGCAGAGTATTCATTGTGCAGATCCTTCCTTGATTGCGATACACTGAACGACCGAACTGTGTCCGTTGTGCAGCCTGCCTTCGTGGATATCTCGTTCGATCTCTTGGCACTGTATGACGTTCAACTGAACGAGTTCGCGTATAAGTCCATCTGCTGTCATGAGTCTATCAGACATTTCCTGAGGAGGACCTCCGGTTTTATTTCTTGGCTGCTCCGGAGTGTATGCCTCAAGGATAAAGACGCCACCGGGGCGTAGCGAACGATGCACACTGCCATGGAGACATTCGCGGACGTCGGCTGGAACATGACAGAAAATCGACACGATAGCATCCCATTGCTGCTGGCCCGGGTCATAGGTGGCAAGATCTGCATGCTCTGTCGTGATCTTGACGTTACGCGAGGCCGCAAGCCACTGTGCTTTTTCAAGGCCTACACTACTCATGTCAACTGACGTTACATCGAATCCTTGTTGTGCCAGAAACACGCCATTGCGACCTTCTCCATCGGCCAGACACAACACATTGCCACCTGCAGGTATGCGTCCATATTCCGAACGCAGAAAGTCATTCGGTTCTGTGCCGTAGACAAACTCATTAGCGGCGTAGCGTTCGTCCCATTGGTTCATGCTCATGGTGCAAACCTACGGACAGGATGTGAAGAACATCCTCATCGCTGACTTCCTCGAACGATTCATACCACTCACCAATCGCACCTAGGTCATGCGGTGTATGAAGTACTATCAGATCTTCGACCAGCGGACGCAGCATACGTACTGCCTCCATACTCGCAACGGGGCTTACAATGACGATGCATCGTGGCTTTTCGAGTCGAACAACCTCGATTGCATAGCGCATCGTGTTACCTGTTGCAATCCCATCGTCCACAATCAGTACCGTGCGTTGCGACAATGTGGTGGGCTGTACATGGTACTTCTGCATGCGATCCTGCAACAGCCTGCGCTGCTGAGCTATCTCACGTTGGACATACTCCTCCGGTATCGAAGCATGCATTGGATCTACATAGGCCCCTTTCAAGCTAACGGCCCCGATGGCAAACTCGTGGTTGTTGGGATGCGAAATCTTCTTGACCAGAAGCGGTGCAACATCCCAACCCAAAAAGTGAGCGATTCGAGCCGCGATCGGCATTCCACCGCGCGGAATTCCTAACACTACCCCGTGATGACGTCGGTAGACCTCAATCAGCGGTAGTAGGCGGCGTGCAGCATCATTTCTATCGTGGAATCTCATGGTGCCAGTATACCATTCACCTGCGACCAATACGGTACGACTTCCTAGCACGAAGCCCCGTATCTTTGGCCCTTCAGGAGCACGACTACGACATGACCCGCATTCACCACATTACCAGTTCAGTCCTTCTCATTGCAGCGGCACTGAGCTGTGCAGGGTTATGGCAGGTAGCACTCTACGGCAATGTTTTCGTGATGTGGGCTATTGGGCTCGTGCTCATGATGACTGTTGCAACCGGGTATCGTTTTGCGGCGTCAACCACATTCAGACTGACAGAGCATTCCTTCCTTCTGATTCTGATGTCGGCAACCCTGTTGCCACGTCTCTGGTGGATCTCCAACGCGGGCACTCTGCCCATCGCCGACTTTGCCGGGTATCAGGACTATGCTCTGCAGGTTGCATCTGGCAATCTGATGGGCTACACGGATGTGATGACCGTCTTTCCGTTCAAGTTCTTCTATCCAATGATTCTCGGAGCACTGTACTGGCTTACCACACCCTCGGCATATATCGCCCAGCTCCTCAATGTTGTTTGTTCCGTGATCATCGCCTACCAGGTTTACCGACTTGGCTCAATGGCAGGGGGCATGCACGCCGGTAGATTGGCAGCGATCTTCTTTGCACTCTGGCCATCACAGATCGCATTCTGTAGCGTTGTTGCCCAAGAACACCTGTTCCAAGTATTCTTCCTTGGCGGTGTCATCCTCTTGCTACGCGCTCAGGAGTCCAGCTCCAATCGCTCGGTTACATGGCTTGGATTCTTCGCTGGTGCATTGATCGCGTTAGCTCATGTTCTTCGGCCCGTCGCAATGGTCATCGTACCTACAATCGCTACTGTGCTCCTTTGGGGAATACGTGCTCAACAGCATCTGCGACGCTATATCACAACCGTTGGTGCATCGCTTGCCTTGGGCTTCGTCATCGTTGCAGGCCTGTTTATGGGGCTTGCCTCAACAGCCGTTGATCAACCGCTGTGGAAGTCGAATGCTGGCTTTAGTCTGTACGTCGGAACATCCAGTGAGTCGCGTGGCTTTTGGTCTGTTAAACATGCTGCGATCATCGACGAGTATGCGTTTGATACCGAGGCCATTCACAAAGAGTCTACTCGACGAGCAGTAGCGTCGATCGTTGAGCATCCCGGTGATTTCATACAACTCGTGGCAACAAAGTTTGTCCTCTTCTGGGGCAGTGATGACTACGGAGTATACTACTCAACGGTAGAACAGATTCCGTCAGCGAGTGCTGTAACGATCTTCCGCTATCGCAATCGCATCAATCTTGTTGCGCAGGGAGTGTACTTCTTCATTCTAGCAGCAGCAGGTATTGGCCTCTACCGTAGGCGTGCGAAATCAAACAACGTTCTGCTCATTATTGCCTCCGTCTTTCTGCTCCACGTTGCTGCCTTTAGTCTATTGGAGATCCAGTCTCGGTACCACGTTCTTGTTGTACCGCTGCTCATGATCCCTGCGGCCATGACGTTCACGCGACATAGGTCGGACGTTCCTGCATGACATCGCCGAGACACATCCCTGCACTCACCGGTATACGGGCTATTGCCGCAGGTATGGTGTTCTATGGTCATATGTTACTTGGGCACATGTCCGAGGTTCCAGAGCTAATGCAGTATGGGTGGACAGGCGTAAATATCTTCTTTGCGCTGAGTGGGTACTTGTTCACGTATCTCTACAGCGACAAGCTCTTTGATGGAAGCTTCTCATGGAGTGACTACATCAAGCGTAGGATCATTCGTATCTATCCGCTCACATCACTGCTCATCATTATTGCGATACTTTCTCAATGGGGCGAGTATTCACTTGGGAACATTGTTACACATTTGATGCTACTTCATGCATGGATACCTGAGTATCGGTTGGAGTTGATCAGTCCGATGTGGACACT
>CANGZU010000031.1 GCA_947458785.1 Ignavibacteria bacterium | reverse complement strand
TGGTATCACTCATGCACACCTGATGTTCTTGAGCGCATCATCCAAGAGCATGTTATAGGTGGACAGGTCGTTGAACAATACCGAATAACCTCAGGGGATTGAGGTTTTCCATACGTCTTCTGTGATGCTACGTGTTGCCTTGACGCTGTCGCCAAACATGGCAGTATGATGGGCTTGCAGCGCTGGAGCGCATTCACGTCGGTAGGTCTCGAGATCCTGATGCGACGTAGCAGTGTAGATCACGCGAAAGACTACAGACCCCTCGATAGCTGGCTCTGTAACGTGCACAAGCCGTGCTGAAGTAAAGTATCCCGTCCGCACGACATCGTCGATGTGTTCCGAGGTCATGTACGAACACCATTTCTCTACGAGTTCGTTGGGAACGACAACCTCTACCTGATATGTGATCATACGGCCTGCCGCTTTGGAAGGAGAGCAGACAGCACTGCGGCGCCAGCAATAGCTGATACCGCGCTGCCAATGAGCACACTCAGCTTAGCGATGGCAAGGTGTGACGGGTCAATAAAGGCAAGATGCGCGACGAACAGCGCCATCGTAAATCCAATGCCGCAGAGCAGGGCAACGCCGTACATGTGCCACATGGTAACACCGTTCGGAAGCTGTGTTATTCCTAGGCGGCAAGACAACCAGACCGAGAACGTGATGCCAGCCTGCTTGCCGATGAACAAGCCGAGTGCGATCCCGAATGATACCGGACTGGCGATGTTGGCCAGCATGGCTGGCTCTATGCGAACGCCGGCATTGGCCAGTGCGAACAACGGCATGATTGCGAACGACACAACCGAGCCCAGACCATGTTCGATGCGGTGAAGGGGCGACTGTACATGCTCACACATCTGCTCGAGTGAATGCACCGCATCCATTTGAGCCCCCTCTTCCTCGTCTGTCTCCGTGCGATGAGCAATGGCATCGAGCACTGATCGTGCTCGTGTAAAGAACGATACACGGTCGATGCGCGAATCAGCTGGTATGCACATGGCCAATACAACGCCTGCGATGGTTGCATGGATGCCGCTGGAGAGTACGACAAGCCAGAGTGCAAAGCCGAGGATTCCGTAGAACCAGAGAGAGAAGATGCGGAGTCTGTTCCCAACGTAGAGAGCTGCCGTTATCGCAATTGCCAGTAGCAGCATTGAGACGTTCAGTGTGGAGGTGTAGAACACAGCAATAACGAGTACCGCAAGAAGGTCGTCCACAATGGCCAATGCCGCAAGGAACACGCGAATGCTTGTAGGTACACGATTGCCGAGAAGGGCAAGGATGCCAAGTGCAAAGGCAATGTCTGTTGCAACGGGAACGCCCCAGCCCCTTGCTGATGGGGTTCCTGCATTGAATGCAAAGTAGACGAGCGCCGGTCCGATCATCCCAAACACAGCGGCGATCATGGGTAGCATGGCCTTTTGCCGACTCGACAACTCACCAACGAGAAGTTCGCGCTTGATCTCGAGTCCGACCACAAGGAAGAACAGGACCATGAGCCCATCGTTGATGAAGTGCTCTAGCGAGAAATGAAGATTCCACGAGCCTATGCCAAACTCGACTGGCTGGTGCAGGAGATCAGTGTAGACGGTGTGCGCACTTGAGTTTGTCCAAATCAGTGCAATGGCCGTCATGGCAAGAATCACGATGCCAGTTGACGTTGTCCGCTGGAAGAACTCAGCAAATGATGATGTGATTGCTGATTGTAAACGCTGAATACGATTCACGGTTAGCTCTGCTGTGTTAAGAGAGACTCGCAGTAGGCTCGGTAGCTTGAATTCGGGAGCTGTGAAACGCTCTTGATAAAGCTCTCACGGTCAAGGAAACCCTGCTGAAGCGCAATCTCTTCCAAGCAACCGATCTTGAGGCCCTGTCGCTTTTCGATTGCGTGAACAAAAACACCTGCATCAAGGAGGCTTTCTGGGGTTCCAGTATCGAGCCATGCAATGCCACGACCAATCATCTCGACATTGAGGGCCCCCTGCTCAAGATAGATCTGATGAACATCTGTGATCTCGAGCTCGCCCCGCTTGCCCGGTTTGAGATCTGCTGCTATCTGCACAACATCGTTGTTGTAGACATACAGACCAGGGATGGCAAGGTTTGACTTCGGCTTTACCGGCTTTTCTTCGATCGACAGGACCTTGCCATTTGGACCCATCTCGACAACACCGTAGCGCTCTGGGTCGGTAACGGGATAGCCGAACACTGTAGCGCCCGTGTTGTTGGCGATAGCACGGCGGTAGAAGTCTAGCTTGCCAAAAAAGAGATTGTCGCCGAGGATCAACGAAACAGGGGAGTTGCCTACGAAGTCTCTGCCAACGCGAAACGCATCGGCAAGTCCGCGGGGTGCGTCTTGAATGGCATATTGAAGGTTAACCCCATACCTGCTGCCGTCGCCAAGCAGGCGCTCGAAGTTGGGCGTATCCTGAGGTGTCGAAATGAGAAGGATGTCGCGGATACCCGCGATCATCAGTGTCGACAACGGATAGTAGATAAGGGGCTTATCATACACCGGCTGAAGCTGCTTGGAAAAAGCAGACGTCATCGGATACAGACGAGAGCCACTGCCACCGGCGAGAATGATGCCTTTGGTTTCCATGCCGCTAACTTACGGAGTACGGCTTCCTTAGTCGCTATCGCGCTCTTGGATGGCCTTCATGAGGTCTATGCCTTCTTCATTAACGGCCCGGTGCCGCACAAGCTTGGCCTCTGCAAGAAAGATCACATTCTCTGCAATGTTTGTTGCGTGATCTGCCATCCGCTCAAGGTCGTACAGGCCAAGGAGCAAGTTAGCCCCGTCACTAACGAGGGAAACATCCTCCTTCATTGCCTCGATGAGTTCTTGGCGAAGAACATCATAGAGGTGGTCGACGTTGGAATCTGATGGCAGGATGTGCGCAGCCAGCTCTGGGTCGTTATTGATGAACGCATCCAAGCTTGACTTCAGCATTGTATAGACGGCCTGCGAGATACGGTGAATGTCTATCTGGTTCGCAAGCTGCACCGCATTTGGTGTTGTAAGTACAATGGATGCCAGGTTTGTAGCCTGATCGCCAATACGTTCAAGTTCATTGTTAATCTTGACGGCCGCCAGCAAGAGGCGCAGGTCCGACGCAACTGGCTGATTGAGTGCAAAGATCCTTTGGCATTGTTTGTCGATCTTGAGGTCGAGCTTGTCGACCTTGTCATCGCGGTCAACAACAATGCGTGCGAGTTCCTGATTGCCTTCACGCAGAGCACGGATCGCGAATTCAACTTGTTCTTCGACAAGTGAGCCCATGCGAATCAGACGCGTCCGAAGCTTGTCGAGATCTTCTTCAAATGATCTATGCATACTACTTATCCAAATCGTCCAGTGATGTAATCCTCGGTTTCTTTCTTTGCTGGGCTCGTAAAGAGTGTTCTGGTCCGATCGAATTCGATCAATGAGCCCATGAGAAAGAAACCGGTGTAGTCCGAGACGCGACCGGCCTGCTGCATATTGTGTGTAACGAGGACAATCGTGTAGGAGTCTTTGAGTTCAGTGATGAGTTCTTCAACCTTTCCGGTTGAGATGGGGTCAAGGGCTGAGCATGGCTCGTCCATGAGAAGAATCTCAGGATTAATGGCAACTGCGCGGGCTATACAAAGCCGCTGCTGCTGTCCACCAGACAGACCCTGTGCCGAGTGGTGTAGTCGGTCTTTGACCTCTTCCCAGAGAGCAGATTTCCTAAGTGATGACTCAACGATGTGGTCAAGTTCCGTCTTCGTGACCTTGTCGTTGAGTGTAAGCCCGTAGGTGATGTTCTCGTAGATGGACTTCGGGAATGGGATCGACTTTTGGAAGACCATTCCAACCCTTCTGCGCAGGGTAACAACATCGACATCTTTGGAGTAGACGTCGACACCATCAATCGTCATGTGGCCGTCTACGCGAGTCCCATCGATGAGGTCGTTCATGCGATTCATCGAGCGTAGGAATGTGGATTTGCCACAACCCGACGGACCAATGAAGGCCGTCACGCGGCGCTCAGGTATGCTCAAGTTGATATTGAACAATGCCTGCTTGGCTCCATAGTGGAAGTTGAAGTTGTGAGCTTCGATCTTGACCGGGTACTCTTTTGCCATAGTGATTGTGGGTCGTTATCTCTTGCGCAGACGTGAACGAATAAGGATGGCCGTTAGGTTAAGAAGGAACGTCAGGCCGAGTAGAACGAGTGTTGTAGCATACTGCAGTGGCAGGGTCTTGTCTACGTCCGGAGACTGCGTTGACAGCACGAACAGGTGGTAGCCGAGGTGCATGAACTTCTCGGTTACGTTGCTTGGCAAAACCTCCGAAGAATACGTCACTCCAACGAACAGGATAGCAGCTACTTCGCCCGCACCGCGTCCCACGGCGAGAATTGATCCGGTCAGAATACCAGTAACGGCATTGGGAATGACCACCTTGATGATGGTCTGCCACCTTGTGGCGCCTAGGGCCAGAGAGGCCTCGCGGAGATCGCGCGGTACAGCACGTAGTGCTTCTTCAACAGAGACGATCACTACTGGCAGGGTTAAAACGGCAAGCGTGGCAGACGACCACAGCAACGACCCATCTCCAAACGAAGACGTGCCGAGCCACGAGTCGATGCCGCCACCCATGAATTGGATGAAGAAGCCGACACCAAACAATCCGAAGACGATGGAAGGCACACCGGCAAGCGTGTTGACAGCAAAGCGAACGCTGCGCGCAAACCAGGAGTCCTGCTTGGCAAACTCTGTAAGGTAGATAGCAGTAGCCGTTCCAATAGGCACACCAAGAATCGTCATCAATAACACGAGGAACGTTGTGCCTGCAAGCGCGGGCCAAATGCCCCCTTCGGTGTTGTTATTGCGCGGAAATTCGCTCAGGAACGACCAGGAAAGGGAGGTGCCACCATTGGCAACAAACGAACTGATCATGCCAAGGATAACGCCAAGCACGGCCACTGCTGCCGTTAAGGCGATGAGGACAGCAAAGAGACCAAGCAGGCGTCGAGATGTTGAGATCTGTGAAGATGTTAGGATCATGGTTAGCGTCCCTGAAACTTCTTAATGAGACGCTTTTTCACGTAGAGCTCCGTCACCGCGTTAAGTCCAAATGAAAACACAAACAGCAGAACGCCCATAAAGAACAACACCCCGTAGTGCTCGGAACCCCAGACGACCTCGCCCATTTCACTGCCGATTGTGGCGGCTACTGTTCGTGCCGGCTCAAATGGTGAGAGGGAGGTAAGGGGCGCATTGCCTGTGGCCATGATGGCGATCATCGTCTCGCCGAACGCACGTCCGATGCCAAGAAGCACCGCTGCAAACACCCCAGGTGCTGCTGCAGGAAGCATGACGCGATAGGCAGTCTGCCATTCTGTTGAACCCAGCGCTAATGATGCCTCGCGAAGTGTCTTTGGGACAGCACTAAGGGCATCTTCAGCAATACTGAACACGATTGGGATAACAGCAAGTGAAAGGCCAATACCGCCAACTATGGCGTTGAGTCGGTATGAGATGCCTGTTGCATCTTGGATGAACGAAGCGACAGTAACAAGGCAGAAAAAGCCGATCACGACGGATGGGAAACCTGCAAGAAGCTCAATTGCAGGCTTGACGATTTCACGAACCCTGCGGCGGGCGAAGAATGCAACGTAAAGTGCGGCGAGGATTCCGAGGGGAGCGCCTATAAGGATGGCGATGATTGTAGTCTTGAGCGTACCGGTAATAAGAGGTAGGATCCCGAACTTTGGATTCTCACCAACCGGCTGCCATGTATCGCCGGCAAGGCGTGAGAGGATTGGCTCGACCTTCACGGTGTCGGAGCTAGCTACCTCTGCTGTTTCATCGTCGATGTCCTCTGGTAGAATCCCCGTATCTGGATTGTAGATCTCGGGATACTTGGGGTTCTTCGACTTATAGATGAATTGTCCGGGAGCTCCTGGCTCGCCGGCTTCAGCTGTTGGGTCTTGGACATCGGGGTTGTAGACGTCCGGCTCATCCGATGCGGTCGTGGCCATCATTGATGTATCGGCATCGCCGTAGGTCTCGGGCTCAAGGTCGCTGGCAGAGGCCGCCTCACCACTAGTCGCGGCGCTTGCAGGAGTATCAGCCTTTGATGTAAAGAGCGTAGCAGCTTCTCGAAAGACGAAGACGAAGATCAAGAAGATGACAATGATCGATACAGACGCAACAAGGCGAATGGACCATTCTGCGATCCATTCGCCTGGGCGTGTTTGTGTTCTTTTGAACGGATGTGACACGAAATCCTTATTTGCGCTTGATCGGATAGTAGCCCACGTCGGACACAACTTTCTGTCCTGCAGGCGAAATTACCCAGTCAATGAATTTCTTCACATTACCAGTTGGTTTAGCACTCAAATAAAAGTAAAGAAATCGTGAAATCGGGTACTCGCCGCTATGAATTGATGCCACACTAGCACTAACGGCCTTCGATCCCGCTTCCTTCGCAACAGGCACTGCCTTAACGTTCTTGGCATAGGCAGCACCACCGAAACCGATGCCGTTCGGGTCCTTACTGATCGCATTGATCAATGCTGCCGTGCCAGCCATATGCTGAGCATTGGCTGCAAAATCTTGCTTGCTTAGTACGTGCTCCTTGAAGAACTCGTATGTACCGGAGTTGTTCTCACGTGAGTAGAGAAGAATCTTGCTGTCCTTGCCACCTAATTCTTTCCAGTTCGTGATCTTGCCCGTAAAGATGTCCTTGATCTGGGCCATCGTCAGTTGCTTAACCGGGTTTGACTTGTGCACATAGATCGCAAGACCGTCCATTGCAACGCGGATCTCGAGCCCCTTGTATCCATACTTCTTTTCGAGCTGGGCTACTTCGTCTTTCTTGATCGGACGCGACGAGGAGCAGATGTTAGTTGTGCCGTTGATCAGGGCTGCGATGCCCGTACCCGAGCCACCACCGGTGACCTGAAACTCGGTATTCGTCTTGTCAGGATACATCTCCGTCCAACGCTGAACAAGAATCACCATGGTATCGGAACCCTTGATCGTGATGCGCTCCTTCGGCATCGCAAGGACAATCGCCGTGAAGAGAAGGAAAACTGCAGTGAAAGGGGCTAGACGACGAAATGTTTTCATGATAGTGCTGGTAGTCGTTGGTTGAAAAAGTCGGTAAAGTTCGGGATGGTTTTCTGATCGCGTTGCGATGTAACGTAGATGTTACCGAATGGTAATGTGCTAGATGCCGAATTCTACATTGAATCGCCCATACAGGTTTGATTCCTGGGCGTTGGCTTTGTTGTAGAGAACAAAGCGATTTGTGCCGAGTTCGAGATTGGCCTTAATGCGGTGCCTGTTAATGTAGTAGCCAATTGTGCCAGAGATATTGGTCTGCTTCGTGTACTCGGCAAGGCCTGCCAGCTGACTCCCAGCGTCGACTACGGCGTAGCGCACACCAAGATTCCACATGGAAGGGAAGATATAGGTTGCCTGGGCCATGTATCCTGTTCCCACGAACACGGCTGCGTAGTCCTTCTTTGTTGTATCCCGATAGGTGATCGGGTTGTCGGAAGATCGCTGGGCGTATTCGGTGTAGAACGAGAATCCTTGGTACTTGAGAAGAGCGTCGGCATAAATCACATTTGCAGTGCGCTGGGCAAATAGGGCGCGTCCCAGTGTGCCGCGCGTCTTCGTTTGATTTTCGTTATGCTGGTACGAGATGCCGATGCTGACCTTTGGGGTTGCTTCACGCATCAGATCGCCTTCGAAGTAATCGCCGCCGTTCTTAAATGCCCCGAATGGAAGAACTTCCATACGTCCCGTATAGGCAAGTCCGCCCCCTGGAATAGCTGCCTGATTACGTCCGTCTCCCGAGGAAACAGCGCCACGAAGGTTCACGATCACGCTGCCATCGATCGGACGCCAAAAGCCTTGGAAGCCAAAATCACGGTCGAGGTTGAATGCGCCGTTAACGATTGAGCGATCGGGAATCTCAAGGTCGGCCGATGAGATCACACGTTGGCGGTTGCCGGGAAGCTTGGTCTGTCCAAATCCGACCTGTAGATTTCGGCTGAAGTTCCAGAAGACCATGGCGTCGCGGATGATGTTCGGAAACTGCGTGTCCGACCAGTCCATGTCTGAGCGCGAGAACGACAGCTGGAGATTGAACGTAAGGCGCGGATCGTAAAGTGAACCTCCAAAGCGCAAACGCAATCGACGCGTGACCAGGTCCATCGAACCCGCTGAGAGGTCTAGGTCGTCGGCTTCTGCCTGGGTCCGAGTAGTATACGTTGCCCAATTCTGCATCCGAAAACGCATTAACACCCGTGTGTTGGAATCGGCCGATTGGAATACGACGCCGTCTGCGTTGAAATCAAAGCTGCCCTGTGACTGGGTGGAGCCTTGTCCGAAAACAACTGCTGATTGGCACAGAACGAGAACGAGTAGCGCGGCTACATGGATACTTAGTGTTTTCACTTTGCCCTCCCAAGCATTATGAAATTGTTATTGAAATGTAACGCCGCGAACCTAGGGCAACATTGCCGTAACACCGAGTTAAGATTCGGTAACATTGGGCGGCAGCCTTGAAACCTGACAAAAACTGCTCTTGCGCGTATCTTCGCAGCATGATGAAACGGATCGCGCTTTTTACAAGTGGAGGAGATGCTCCCGGCATGAATGCTCACATACGGGCAATTGAGCGGGTAGGGGGCAAGCGTGGCCTCGAGGTGGTTGGTATCATCGGTGGGTATTCTGGGATGATATCGGGACACTTTGAGGTGCTGGACCGCATTCGCACGGCCAACATCATTGACCGAGGCGGAACGGTTCTTAAGACATCGAGATGCGAGGAATTCTTTAATCCTGATGGACGTGTCAAAGCTGTTGAGCAGCTCCGTGCTCACGGGATCGATGGTGTCATCGCCTGTGGCGGTGATGGGACATTTCATGGCGCACATCTCTTGTGGACAGAACATCAGATACCTGTTGTTGGTACGCCGGGAACGATTGACAACGATCTTGCAGGCACGGATTACACGATCGGTTACGATACGGCGATCAACACTGCAGCACAGGCCATCGACAAGATACGTGACACGGCAGACAGCCACGGACGCCTCTTCTTTATAGAGGTCATGGGACGTCATGCAGGCTTTATTGCCATGGATGTCGGCATTGCCTGTGGTGCAGAGTATGTTGCCGTTCCCGAGACGATCACCGATATCGATGAATTGTATCAACGCATCATCGCTCAAGGTGTAGACAAGCGCACTGTGGTTATCGTAGGAGAGGGCGACGAGCTTGGCGGAGCTTTAGGCATTAGTAAAAAAATTGAAGAGCGCTACGGCATGTCCTCGAAGGTATCTGTTCTTGGTCATATCCAGCGAGGGGGCTCGCCAACGGTTAGAGACCGCGTATTGGCCTCTCGTCTCGGAGCAGCTGCCGTCGATGCACTAATTGCGGGTAAGACCGACGTGATGATCGGCGAAATGGCAAGTGCCATCACGTATGTCCCTCTCGAGGATACGTGGAAGAACCGGAAGCCTGTTCCCACATACCTTGCAGAACTGGCAAGTATTCTTGTCTAAATTTTACATCAACTATGACACCAACATTTGCTTTGATCTTACAGATGTATCAGATGGAGTGCTTTGTAGCACTTGGAAAGATGATGCATCCTGCAACCAACGAACTGTCGAAGAGTCAGGAACATGCCAAGTGGATCATTGATGTTCTTGGGGTGCTGCAAGAAAAGACACGCGGCAACCTTGATGCCAATGAGTCTCGTTTGCTCGACGATACACTTAGCACGCTGCGCTTGAACTACGTAGAAGAATTCGGCAACCCATCAGCCCCCTCCAGCAGTGGAAATCTTGCTTGATGAAGCGTATTGGCATCATCGCAAACACTACGCGTCCGCGGGCGGGCTCCGCAGCCATCATAGCAATTGAGCTCCTGCGTAGGCATGGTGCAGAGGTTGTGATTGATGATGCAACTGCCGCGCATATTGGCAGTGATGCCTCTGGTCTATGCCGGATCATTTCCAAGGCCGACTTTGAGAAGTATGCCGACGCCGTGATCACGTTCGGTGGCGATGGTACGCTGCTCTCGGTTGCACGACTGCTATTGCACGCCGACGTACCGATCATGGGAATCAACGTTGGGCGGTTGGGCTTTCTCGCCGAGTTTTCAGCCGATGATGTTCCCGCGGCAATCGACGTCCTCCTCAGTGGCGCATATCGCGTGGTGGATCGTTCGACGCTTGAAGTGGGCTTTGGTGAATCGACTGGTATCGCTGTGAATGAGATCCTAGTTGAACGCTCTTCCGAGGCAAAGATGATCTCCGTGCGTGCTCATGTAAACGACCACCATGTGGCTGATTACAGTGCCGATGGAGTGATCATCGCAACCCCTACGGGTTCAACGGCGTATTCACTTGCTGCTGGTGGACCAATCATTGCGCCAAGCGCGGCGGCGTTCTGCATCACACCTATCGCCCCACATACTCTTACGATTCGCCCCCTCATCATTAACGATGCCAGTGAGGTGCGTCTCGAAGTGATGCACGAGCATGCAACGGCACAGATTGTGGCCGATGGAACTGTCCTAGGAACGATCGGTAAGCAAGAATACATTGTGGTTCGTAAAGGTCAGCACCGCATTAAACTGATAAAGCGTGCCGACAGCACCTATTACGACCTACTGCGCGAAAAGCTTCTCTGGTCGGTTGATGCAACACGAACCACCTAAACCAGGCTGGTGATGCTACGACGTGAACTCTCATTCTTTCAGGCCACGGCGATCAACATGATCGACATGGTTGGGATTGGTCCGTTCGTCACCACCGCTGCCGTCGCAGCGATCATGGGGTCTGCTCATCTGGCCATTCTAGCATGGGTCGTGGGAATGCTGATTGCATTCATCGACGCAAGTGTCTGGAGTGAGCTTGGCGCGAAGTTCCCTCATGCAGGGGGCACATACCGCTTCTTACGCGAGGCATATGGCGAATCGACTTGGGGGCGCTACTTCTCCTTCCTCTTTGTGTGGCAGACTACATTTACTGCGCCGTTGGTCATTGCAAGCGGTGCGCTAGGATTTGCCTCGTATTCCCGATTCTTTCTCTCTGGAGTTCCACAGACCACCACCCCGTGGTCATCACGGATGATTGCCATCGCGGTAGTTGTCATGCTTACGATGATGCTCTACCGCAAGATCTCTGATGTTGGCAGGATTTCGGTTGTTCTATGGTGGTGCGTCGTGATCATCATGACAGCGATCATTGTGGCTGGGTTTTCACTGGGGAATCCTGTTCATCTGATTGGTCAGGTTATAGCGCCCGAGGGAGGTTGGTTGCCGCAGCTGTCCGATGGTGCAGTCTGGACCGCACTAGGTGTGGCTACTCTCCCAACGATATACTCCTATCTCGGCTACTACAATGTTTGTCATTTAGGGGCAGAGATTGCATCACCTGAGCGCGTGATTCCGCGGAGTATGTATTTGTCGATCCTCGGGATCGGCATTTTGTACATCCTTATGCAAGTGGCAGTGTTCTCAGTACTCAGTGCAGAGCAAGTCAAGGTGTCGCCCTTTGTTGTCAGCGACATGCTCTCGGTAACCTTCGGACGCCTCACGGCAAACATCGGGACGATGTTCATCCTTGTTATTGCGCTCGCATCGCTTTTCAGTGTGATGCTTGGCTATACGCGCATTCCGTATGCTGCTGCTCAAGATGGACTGTTCTTTCGTCAGTTCGGCCGACTTCATCCAACGGAGAATTTCCCACACATTGCATTGCTCATGCTTGCTGGGATTGCAATCGTGTTTGTCTCGACATTAACGATCACCGATGCGATTAAATCGATAATTACCATGCGAGTGTTTACGCAGTTTATTGCGCAGACAGTTGGGTTGATGCTTGTTCGGCGTCGGTTGGGATCGGGCTCCATGCCATGGAAGATGTGGCTCTATCCACTACCTGCTTTGCTGACTATTGCCATCTGGGTGTGGATCTACTCTTCGGCAAAGCCATTGCAACAGGCAATGGGGGTCGTGGCACCGTTGATTGGAACATTTGCGTTTCTTGTGTTTGCACGAAGAACCAAGACGTGGCCATATAGAACGGTAGAGGAACCTTATGACATCTGATGGGAAGCTTACAGGTATCGTCGTCGATCTTCATGAGCGACGCATGTTTTCAGGTGTAGTTGAATGGCATCATGGGGTGATTACCTCGATAACTGAGAGCCCCCTGCCATTTGCAGGACCGTACATCATGCCGGGCTTTGTCGATGCCCACATCCATGTTGAGTCGTCGATGCTTGTCCCGCGTGAGTTTGCCCGCATTGCGGTTACCCATGGTACGGTAGCAACAGTAAGTGATCCTCACGAGATCGCTAATGTTTGCGGCATTGAAGGTGTTCGTTACATGATCGATGATGGGGCTAGCACCCCCCTCAAGTTTGCATTTGGCGCACCATCCTGCGTGCCGGCAACAACTTTTGAAACGGCTGGCGCTGAGGTCACAGCAGCAGATATCCATTCGCTGTTTCAGGATGAGCGTGTTCGCTACCTCAGTGAGATGATGAATTGGCCTGGTGTGTTGGCGAATGATCCATTGGTTGCTGAGAAGATCGCCATCGCGCATGCCTGTGGTAGGGTGGTAGATGGTCACGCACCGGGCTTGTTGGGAGAACAGGCCGCCGTCTATGCTTCCCGCGGCATCACGACAGATCATGAATGCAGCACCCTTCTGGAAGCGCTCGACAAAATCAAGGTAGGTATGAAGATCTTGATACGTGAGGGATCGGCCGCACGCAATTTTGATGCGTTGCATCCATTGCTTTCGAGTCATCCTGAATCGGTGATGCTCTGTAGTGATGATATGCATCCAGACGCATTAGTATTGGGACACATCAATGCTCTCGTGCGACGTGCACTCGCCCTGGGGTACAACATCTACGATGTTCTGCGTGCGGCATGTGTACATCCGGTGACGCATTATTCACTTCCGGTTGGGTTGTTGCGTATTGGTGATCCGGCTGATATGGTCGTGGTAGAAGACATCAACGAGATGCAGGTAACACAAACCTGGATCAACGGCGAGCTAGTTGCTGAACGTGGTTCTGCACTCTGGCCCTATTCGACAGCTGCGATTGTCAATAATTTCCAGATCGAAGAGATTGGGTTGTCCGACATCGCAGGAGATGAACGCGTGGGGGGTGTCCGAGCAATCGTAGCCCATGATGGAGAATTGGTCACAACCCAAGAGATTGTTGACGTCAACGATCCCGATGTGCTCAAGATCGTTGTTGTGAATCGCTATCAGCAGGCTGTTCCGGCCGTTGCATACATAAAGGGGCTCGGACTTCAGCGCGGGGCATTAGCCAGTACCGTGGCGCACGACAGTCATAACATTGTTGCTGCCGGAGTGTCAGACCATGACATCCTCGCAGCCATTAACGCCCTTATCCGTGTCAAGGGTGGTATCAGCGTTGCTGATGGGGGCGCATGCGAGGTGCTACCATTGCCAGTGGCAGGATTGATGAGCGATGCACCATATATCGACGTTGCGCGGAGATATGCGGATCTCGATGCTCTGGTAAAGAGTATGGGTTCGCATCTGCGGGCCCCCTTCATGACGCTTTCATTTATGGCATTACTTGTGATACCTTCGCTCAAGCTGAGCGACAAAGGGTTGTTCGACGGAAGCACGTTTCAGTTCTGTGATGTACATGTATGAGCATTTCCATGAAGCCCATTCAGTTTCCTGTTGATTCGTCTGTGCTGCGGCTTATACAGTTTGCACTGCGGGAGGATATTGGAACGGGTGACATTACCAGCGATCTATCGATCGAACCTACAACGCAGGGTGCAGCAAGGTTCCTCCTCAAAGAGGAAGGCGTAATATGCGGCCTACCTATACTTCCGATTGTCTTCCGTCAACTCTCTGATGCGATACACCTCGACGTACTCGTTGAGGAGGGGGCGTATCTGCCTGCAAATACGGTGATCGCCACGGCAACGGGTCCGGCCCTTGCATTGCTTTCGGGCGAACGTACAGCACTCAATTTTATCCAGCGTATGAGTGGCGTTGCTACGAAGACCCGACAGTACGTCGAGCGTATTGCAGGGACAAATGCGCGCATTCTTGATACGCGGAAGACCATACCGGGCTGGCGGTTACTCGATAAGTATGCTACGGCAATCGGTGGGGCAAAGAATCACCGAATCGGACTCTACGACATGGTCATGATCAAAGACAATCATATCACAGCGTGCGGTGGTATACGTCAGGCCGTGGAGCGCGTGGTGTCTGAGGTGCATGACCGGCCCACCATCCGTGTCGAGGTCGAAGCACAATCCCTCGAAGACGTCGCCGAAATCCTGTCATGCTCAGGCGTACACCGTGTGATGTTCGACAACTTCACACCCGAACTGGTTGCGCAAGGAGTGCGCATGGTGGGCAACGCGCTTGAAACCGAGGCCAGTGGAGGAATTACCTATAACAACCTGCGTCAGTATGCCGAGGCAGGTGTTGATTTTGTCAGTGTGGGCGCGATCACCCACAGTGCCGTAGCGCTCGACATCTCGATGAAACTCGTGGTTCCTCGCCAGGCGTGATTTATTGGTGCGATTCTTCGCTGTTGTGTGATGGATGGATGGACAGGATTGATGGAACTGGTCCACTGAGCACGTAGGATTTGAGTTGAAAGTCATAGGTGATCGGCAGCTCAAGTCCATTGGCAAGATAGTCCAGATCACGAGCGATCGTGCGCGGACTCACCTCCAACGTCATAGCTATGATGCCGGCTGTGACGCGTTCACCCCGTGACAATCGCAATACGATTGACCGAAGGCGCATAAGCATGGGTCGAGAAACCTGTTTCATACAACGTAGTTTGGGGCATTGTGTCACAAACATGCGACTCTACGTCACTCACTATGACATATAATGTCATGGTGAGAAAAATACTACTCTATACGTTCCTGCTTTCAAAGTGCCTGAAACGGGCGTTTTGAAAAGACCTAGGGGGTTGTTTCAGAGTTCTCTGCGTAAACGTGCAACAGGAATACGGAGTTGCTCCCGATACTTTGCTACAGTCCGTCGTGCCACGTTGTAGCCAAGCTTTTTGAGATCCTTGCCGATCTTGTCATCGCTCATCGGCTTCTGTTTCGATTCTGCTTCGATCAGCTCTTTAATCTTCTGCTTAATGATCCGCGTGGAGACTTCTTCTCCATCGTCAGTTGTAAGTGACTCACTAAAGAAGTACTTCAGCTCGAATGTTCCGAAGGCGGTCATGACATACTTGCCGTTGACGATTCGGCAGACGGTCGAGATGTCAAGGCCCGTGATTTCCGATACATCACGATAGATAAGGGGCTTGAGATGGACGGGGCCCTTGCGGAAAAAATCCTGCTGAAGTCCAACGATTGCCGTCATCACCTTGAGCATGGTGTTCTTTCGTTGACGAAGAGCCTGCATCAAGAACTTTGCGTCTTCGTACTTCTTGCGAAGAAACTCCTTGGTCTCGCGATTGAATTTATGGTACTTGGCCTCCTTCTTGAGGCGCTCGTATGCGCTACTGACGCGCAGGACAGGCAGACGTGAATCATTGACGGTAATCAAAAAATCCATGTCGTCTTCGGTTGACTCAACAGTAAAGTCGGGTACGACAGTGTTTACATCTGGACCGATCGTACCGGCACCCGGGCGAGGAGTTAGCCGTCGTATGACCTCGATTGCTTCTCGTAGATACTCCTCTCCAACATTCAGGTTTCGCTCGATCACGTGATAGTGCTTCATCGCAAAGGCATCATAGGCTTTGGTTAGCACAAGCTTCGCAAGCTTCTGTGCAGCATTGGGTTTATCAAGTGAGCACAATTGCGCCAACAAACACTCTTGGACTGTGCGCGAAGCGATACCAGGTGGTTCAAGGGACTGCACCTTACCTAGCACATGCTCTGCACGATTCATGGTTATGGGCACAAGTTCGCGCATGATGTCATCGATGATGTCCTGCTGGTACATCATGATGCGACTTCCCGAGCGTACATGCAGGAGAGCTAGGTTGTGCTCTGAGTATCGGTCATTCATTTCGTCGATTAGCTCAGTCAGGTCGCGTCTCAGGTATCCATCATCGTCGATGTTGCCAATGATGTACTCGCCAAACAAGCGCTCTTCATCTGTAAGGGATAAGTAGCGCAACTGCTCAAGAAGGTCTTCTTCGAGAGTCTGCACATCCTGAAACTGAAACGACATGTCATCGTCGTCTTCCAGGCCGTACGTATCAGAAGAGCCCCCTATGGTGGCATCTTCGCCGATAAGCATTTTCTGAAACTCGAATGCATCCTGCGGATCGAACTCCGTAGACGACTCAGAGATCGAACCTTGTTCGGATCGCGAGTTGTCCTGCAGTTCTGGTGGTGGTGCGTTGTAGGCAGTTGATTCGGTTTGGGCATCCGTATCGCCAGTTACACGCTCTGCCTCTTCCGGTGTTGGCTCAAACTCTGATGATTCCTCCAGCATGGGGTTGTTTTCAAGTTCAGCGCGCACATGCTGCTCGAGTTGCAGCGCAGGGAGCTGCAACATCTTGAGATACTGTATCTGCTGCGGCGTCAGTGATTGCTGCAGCGATGTTTGAAGATTTAGACCAAGCTTCACAGATCGCCCCCTTCTTCACCACGCGATGCCGACAGAATGCGCTCGTACATTGCGGGTCCATAGGCTCGGACCAGCGCATCATGTAGCGACTCAACAAGTGGACGGCCCATTTGCTCTCCGAGTGCACGTCCAGGTTCGCACTCGTCGATGACCTCGTAATGAAGGTAGGGTCCGCCAAAGTTGGCAACGCGGATAGGGAACAAATGACATGAAAGGGGCTTGCGAAACTCAACCTCCCCTGCGAAGTACGCCTTCTCAATGGCACATTTTGCAACGTCGCCGTCATAGTAAACGAACACACAATCGGCATCATCAACGCAGGCAACGCTTCTGTCGCCAAGCGGTCCCTCAACAGGATCGTGTTCTTGCAACAACTCTTGGGACCTTGACGGGAGATATTTCTTTACCGGCTCTGTTACACGCCGAATCTGCTCGACCTCTTCTTCAAGTAACGGTGCTCCTGCCCCGCCCTTGAGCGTGCAACATGCCCCCTTACAACCCTTGAGGTCGCAGGAAAAATGAGTCGACAAAACCTGCTCGTTGAGGAGCAAATGATCAAGCACTATCATACCGTGCAAAATTTAGCACGATTCTTGCTAGGAATAATCCACAGCTACCTAAACCTGCGCAAACGCAGCGCATTTGACAGAACCGTAACAGAGCTCAGGGCCATAGCGCCAGCCGCGTACGTTGGCGATAGCTGAAGGCCAAACCAAGGTAGAAGCGCACCAGCTGCGAGTGGAATGCCAAGCACGTTGTAGATAAATGCGAAAACGAAGTTCTGTCGAATGACAGCCATCGTTGCCGTTGAAAGGTGTATTGCCGAGACGACGTCTCGAAGATCACTGCGCATGAGTGTGACAGATGCTGTTGTCTTGGCGATATCGGTGCCAGAACCGATGGCCACCCCAACATCTGCTTGAGCAAGGGCTGGGGCATCATTGATTCCATCACCTACCATACAGACCTTGTGGCCTCGTCGCTGAAGCGCTTCGATGGCTTCAAGTTTTTGCGTTGGCGAAACACTGTGTTGAACATGGTCGATGCCTGCAGCTGCTGCAATCGCCGTTGCGGATTCTTCACGATCGCCTGTCAGAAGAATAACACGCTTGCCGAGACGCCGAAGCTGAGCAACGGCCTCGATGCTCGTAGGACGCAGGCTGTCAGAGACAGCGATTGCGCAAACAACAGCCCCGTTGGCACTGACAAACACTGTCGAGCTGCCGTCGCGTCCGTGATGCTGAGCGTGCTCGCGCAACGAGGTTGGAACAAGCAGCATGGATTCTTCCATGAATGCCTCGTTGCCAATACGAAGGCGGATCCCGTTCACGATTCCGGAAACTCCTCTACCGGGGGTGGTGCGAACCGACGACGCATCTGTGATCTGAGCGCCTTGTGCACGGGCCCATGCAACGAGTGCTGCGGCCAGCGGGTGCTCTGAAGTGCGCTCCAGCGAGGCAATGGCTGATGCAAGCTCCTGGGGTGTTAGGCGCATTGTGTCGCTGTAGTGCACCCTTTGAACAACTGGTTTACCTTCGGTGATTGTGCCGGTCTTATCAAGCACCACGGTATCGATGTCATGAAGAAGTTCAATGGACTCGGCAGAAGCAAAGAGTATTCCCCGTTTTGCTGCAACGCCGCTGCTGACGATGATTGCTGCCGGCGTAGCCAGGCCAAGTGCGCAGGGGCATGCAATGATCAGCACGGCAATTGCCGAGATCAGTGCTTGGTCATGTGAAACACCGGCGCTGCCTGCCAAAGACCATGCGAGATACGTCAGCACTGCAAGACCAATAACGATAGGCACGAACAGTGCACTGATCGAATCGGCTAGTCGCTGGATTGGGGCCTTTGTTGACTGGGCAGTTTCTACTGCCTGGATGATCCGTGCGAGCACCGTGTTAGAACCGACGGCCCTTGCCACCATTGTAAACGAACCTGATGACACGAGGGTGCCGCCCACTACGGCTCCACCCTCTGTTCGCTCAACGGGGAGGCTTTCGCCTGTGAGCATCGACTCATCAATGCTCGCATATCCATGGGCGATTGCGCCATCCACTGGAACGGTCTGCCCCGGACGCACGAGGATCGTGTCGCCCACGATGACTTCGTTGATCGGCACCTC
>CANGZU010000030.1 GCA_947458785.1 Ignavibacteria bacterium | reverse complement strand
AGCGTAGAGCAGGTCGTCTACGCGCTTCTCAGACCAGCCAACAAACGCTTGCTGTGCTTTTCGGGCGCGACGCACCATGTCATCGATTTCGGGGGTATGTCCATGATTTGCGAAGCGATGCTCAGTGATGTGCGAAACTGCAGCTAGCAGCTTTGTCATTGCTGCCTTTCCGAGCCCTTGATACAACCGTGCCGCCAGCACTGGATCATCCGACTCCATGCGCTGCATGGCTTCGTGGGAAAGGCTGCGTCCGCGTACCGTTGTTCCGGCGATAGCGTTCACAGCATGCTGATGAATGCCTAATAGGCCGCCTTCGCCAATGAATACACCCTCGGGAACGATCTCTAGAACACGCTCGGCATCCAACTCTTCGGTGTCAAGCTCGAGGCGCAACTCACCCTCATCAATCAGGTACCCAATGTCGGCCTGATCGCCTGCCCTGTAGAGGTATTCGGACTCCTTCAGCTCAAACGGCTCAAGGTATGACTCTGCGCGTAATTTTTGCTCATCAGTGAGCATGTCAAGACTTATCGGCTTTAGCATGTGATGGCTTGAACAGTTTAACGTTTATTGTGTGGGTGGCGGCTAGCCTCACTAATCATCGTACAACGCTGTTTCCAAGAGAACCTGTGCGTTACGCTGTGCCATGTAGTACTCGAAAAGGACGTCAATGCAATGTTCTGTGAGAAAGATCTGTGGCTCAAGGTCTGTCCACCAGAACATTTGTTTATTGTAGATAAGGGGCTCCTGTTGCGCTACTGCCTTAAACTCTTTCGGAAGCACCTTTGCACGTTCACCCTGCACTGAACCAAAGGCCTTGACGAAGCTATCGTTCTCTGTGGCCTTGCGAAAAGCGGCACCCTCATGCATTAGTAGATCGCGTATTCGCTCAAGTTGTTCTGAATCGGGTCTGTAGGTGCCACCGGCAATGGCAGCTTTATTGTATGACACCTCAACATAGAGCCCAGGCATACCGAGTGCCTTCTTCCCATGACGGTTGATGAAGGCACCCGTCGATGTTTTGTATGGTGTTTTGTCTTTCGAGAAGCGGATGTCCCGGTTGATGCGGAAAATCGTGCCTGAGGCTGAAGGCACAATGTATGGGTCTACCTGACGGATCTTGTCGATCAGATTCTGCACCAATGTGGCAAACGGTTTCTTTACAAAACGCTCATACTCTCGGCGATGTTCATCGAACCATATCTTCGAATTATTGTCTGACAGCCCCTTGAAAAAGGCAAAAAACTCAGGTTGCAGCATAACCCAGTGTCCTAGAAGCGATATCGCGCACCTATGGCGGCACCGAAATAGAAAGTAACATCAGGCAGGACTTTGAGTCCCGGGGCAACCTGTCCAAAGATTTCAAAGTCTTTACTCGGCTCGTAGATCAGACCAATTGGGATGCGTGCGGCCACACGCCATTCATTACCGATACCCACGTCAACGCCATAACCAACAAACCAGTCTACTGGACGAGCTAGATCCTCACGCAGCGCCCACTGGTCGATGTTTACGTGTAGATAGCCATCGTCGAGAAAACTCCATGCAGCGCCCACGGCTGTATTGTTGAAGCGCAGCGACAGTCCAACCGTGCCGGGCTCCCCAAACTGCATCCCGATTCCACTGTCTGCCCTGGCTTCCCCTGGCTGTGATATCAACAACACGATCGTGAATGCGAGAGCTGCGAGTGATTGTTTGATCTGCATACCGGTACTCCGTGAGACATAGAAAAGTAACGGCCGAACATACTGAATTACCGTATTTTGGTTCGGGGTCATTTTCAATACGGGAATCTCACATGCTTCGCTACAAGGCAGATCGCAGAACAATCGGATACATGGTTGTGACAACAGTACTGCTGGCCGTGCAATGGATGCAACCAACCATCAACTGGTGGATCTACCCAGTGTACCTTTTCTTGTCGATTGCAGTTACAGTGATCGCACATAATCATAACCACTTGCCGATTTTTCGGAAGCCAACGCTGAATCATCTCACTGACTATTGGCTCACGGTTTTCTATGGTTTCCCAGCGTTTGGCTGGATTCCAACACACAACAAAAATCACCACGCTCTCAACAACAAAGAGGGCGACTACACGATCACCTATCGCCTGACGGAACAGAACCATCTTCTCATGCTTCTGATCTATCCTATGGTTAGTTCGTACCATCAACAAAAGCCAATTCGTGACTATCTCACAGAGCTCTTCCGCACCGATCGGCGCAAGTTCTGGTTGTGTGCCATGCAGTATGTAGCTCTTGGTGTCTGGATCGGCGCTGCTCTGCTGATCGACTGGCGCAAGGCACTACTGTATGTTATCATCCCGCAACAGGTTGGACTCTTCGCAGTTTTAGTGTTCAATTTTGTTCAGCATGTACATGCTGATGAGGAATCACCTGTAAACCATTCTCGCAACTTCACCGGCATCTTGAATCTGATGCTGTTCAACAATGGATTCCACACGGTCCATCACGACAAGGCAGGAACGCACTGGAGTCTGGCACCCAAGAACCATGCGGCTATCGCACACACGATTGACCCATCGCTCAACGAGCGGAGTATCTGGTGGTACCTGATTCGCACATATATCTTGGGTGCCTTCATCCCCAAATTTAGAACACGGTCGATGCGACTCGCACGTATTCAGGAGTCAAGCAGGGCTGCGGCGTAGATTGACGCAAGATTCGGCATTTTTGCAGCCGTCCACAACGGAGTTCATATGAGTTTGAGACTGCATCTCATTGCAATTGTTGCAATGAGCACATTACTGTTTCTAAGTGGTTGCAACAAGCCGGAAGAGGCGGCAACTCAACCATTTGCTGTAACAACGTATACGGTCGTATCGCGTGAGGTTCCGATTTATCGAGAATGGGTTGGTCAAACCAAGGGCTCGTTCAATGTCGATATTCAGGCTCGGGTCGAAGGCTACCTTGATGCGATCACGTACACCGAAGGTGGAAACGTTTCGGCTGGACAGGTCATGTTCAAGATCGATCCATCGGCCTATCGTTCGTATGTAAGCCAGGCACGTGCTCGCTTGGCCGAAGCTCAGGCAGCCAATGCGCGAGCTAGGCAGGATGTGGCGCGTTACAAGCCCCTTGTGCAGGAGAATGCCATCTCTCGTCAGGAGTACGATGCTGCTGTGGCGCTGGAGCAGGCTACATCATCCTCTGTTGTTGCTATGCAAGCAGCCCTAGATAAGGCGCTGCTAGATCTCAGCTTCTGCGATGTAAAGGCGCCGATTTCTGGTGTCGCAAGCATAGCTAAGCTGAGCACTGGCAATCTTGTGGGACGTGGCGATAACACGCTACTTGCGGTTGTTTCGAAGCTTGATCCTATTCGGGTTACCTTTAATCTCTCCGAACAGGAGTACCTTGGGTATAAAAGGTCCGCACAGGCTGGATCCAGTGCCCAGATGCCAGTGCAGTTAAAACTGGCAGATGGCTCATTGTGGCCACACATCGGCAAGCTCGTAGTAGCCGACAATGCTATTGATCCTGCAACAGGTACACTTCGGGTTGACGCCGAGTTTTCTAACCCGGGTCAGGTGCTTCGCCCAGGTCAGTTTGGACGAGTGCTCGTCATGACCGAGAAGCGCCAAGGTTCGATTGTTATCCCCGCACGTGCCATTACAGAGCTGCAGGGTCAAGCCCGCGTTGCTATTATCAAGAACAAGACCATCGCCTATCGGAACGTGATCCTGGGACCCCGCATTGGAGGCGCAATCATTGTTGAGAGTGGGCTTTTACCGGGTGAGGAGATCGTCATTGATGGTTTGCAGATGATTCGCGAGGGCATCACAGTCATGTCCAAACCAAGTGGTACAGCAATCGATTCAATTCTTTCAGCCAACTAAAAGGGGCTTGCCATGTTCTCAGCCTTTTTTGTTCGGCGTCCGATCTTTGCGATCGTCATTTCAATCGTTATTCTTCTCGTTGGCTCGGTATCACTGCTGCGCCTACCAATCGAGAAGTTCCCTGCTCTTGCTCCGCCGATCGTGCGCGTTCAAAGTTCGTATCCAGGTGCTAGCTCGGAGGTAGTGGAGCAATCGGTTGCCACGCCGCTCGAGCAAAAGATCAACGGTCTCGACAACCAGCTTTCCATGCTGTCGAAGAACACGAGTGATGGCAACATGAAGCTTGATGTTGCGTTTGAGCCCGGCAACGACATCAACGTGGCGAACATGCTGGTGCAGAGTCGAGCATCCCGCGCCACGGCGCGCCTTCCGCAGGAAGTCAATGCGCAAGGCATTACGATCAGCAAGATTAATCCATCAATTTTGATGGTCATCTCGGTGTATTCCGAGAGTGGCAAGTACGATGGCATTTTCCTGAACAACTTCGCGATGATCAACGTCCGCGATCAACTTCTGCGCGTACCAGGCATCTCGAATGTGGATCTGATCGGAGCTGAATATGCAATGCGTCTGTGGTCTCAACCAGACAAAATGGCTCGCCTTGGACTTACGCCAACCGATGTTATCAGCGCAATACGCGAGCAGAACATACAGGCTCCTGCAGGAAAGCTCGGCGATGTTCCAACATCCAAAGGCCAAGAGCTTACCTACTCTGTTCTGGCTCCAGGCAAGCTGTCGACGCCGGAAGAATTCGAGCAGGTTATCGTGCGTGAGACACCGGATGGACGCGTCGTGCGTGTCAAGGATATCGCACGTGCTGAGTTGGGCAGTGAATTCTATGGCATGAGCTCTCGGTATAACGGAAAACCTGCAACGGCACTCATCGTGTACCTCATGCCCGGAGCAAACCAGCTCGAATCGGCGAAGGGTATCTACAAGACGCTTGAGACGATGAGTAAGACCTTCCCGAACGACATCAAGGTTCAGGTTGGATTCGACACAACTCCCGCTGTTCAGGCTTCTATCGACGAGATCATACAGACCCTGTTGGAAGCTGTGGCCCTTGTGATCCTCGTGGTCTTCATCTTCCTTCAGAACTGGCGAGCAACGCTTATTCCCTTGTTGACGGTCCCGGTATCTCTGATCGGTACGTTCATCCTATTCCCGATGCTCGGCTTCTCGATCAATACACTTTCACTCTTTGGCCTCGTATTGGCCATTGGTATCGTGGTTGATGATGCCATTGTCGTAGTTGAGGCCGTTATGCATCACATGGAGCATGGGCACTCGCCGAGGGAAGCCACGATGATGGCCATGAAGGAGGTTGCTGGCCCAGTTGTGGCTATCGCCTTGATCTTTGCGGCTGTCTTCGTTCCTGTAGGTTTTATGGGCGGGATTACAGGCAGTATGTATCTACAGTTTGCCATTACTGTTGCCGTGTCCACGCTCTTCTCAGCGTTCAGTGCTCTCACACTCAGCCCTGCACTGTGCGTACTACTCCTTAAGCAACCAAATCCCGACAAGCCGAGTCCGCTTGCCCCTTTCTATCGCGTGTTCAATAATGTCTTCGGTCGTTTCACCAACGGCTACATGTCGGTTGTGACGCGCCTTGTGCGCAAATCTGTGCTGGCAATTGTAGGTGTGGTTGTCTTTGCAGTACTGACGGGGCTAACGGTCACAAACCTGCCATCGGGATTCGTCCCTGCCGAAGACCAGGGCATCATCATGGTCAACGTAGCACTGCCCAATGCAGCATCGCAGCCGCGGACCGATGCCGTTGTTCGGAAGGTTGAGCAGATTCTTGCAAAACAAGAAGGCGTCGAGTCATACATCTCTGTCGTGGGTGTCTCCTTCATTGCCGACGCATCCACATCTAATGTTGCCTCGATGTTCGTGCGTCTCAAGGACTGGGAAGAACGCAAGGATCTCATTGATACCAAGATCATTGCTGAGCTCAACGCTGCATTTCGCAGTATCCCGGAAGCCGTCGTATTCTCATTCTCAACGCCCCCTATTCCGGGCTTCGGCAATGCGAGCGGTGTTAAGTTTTATCTTCAGGATCGCTCAGGCACAAGGAGCGTAACGGATCTAGCCGCCGAAACTGCTCGTTTCGCAGACGCATGTTCGAAGCGCCCTGAACTTGGCCCATTCTTTACGCAGTTCGATGCTACGGTGCCGCAAATGAAGGTCGAACTTGATCGTGAGAAAGCCCGCAAACTGGGCGTGCCCGTAGATCAAGTATTCCAGGTTCTGCAGTCAATGCTCGGTGGAGCGTATGTAAATGATTTCAACAAGTTTGGACGTCTCTACCGCGTCTTCTTCCAGTCGGAAAGTGAGTTCCGTCAACGTCCAGCGGACATCGGAGCATTCTTCGTTCGTAGTGCTACCACTGGTAAGATGATCCCATTGTCAACCCTGGTCACCGTAACCCAGACCAACGGCTCGGAGATTACCTATCGATACAACTTGTACCGGTCGGTAGAGTTGTCAGCACAGGTCGGAAAGGGCTTTAGCACGGGGCAAGCAATGCAAGCGCTCGAAGAAGTTGCCGCGCAAGCACTGCCCAATGGCATGGCCATCGAGTATGCTGGACTATCCTACGAGCAGAAGCGAGCCCCGAGCCCCTTGCCAACATTCGGCATGGCAGTTCTCTTCGTGTTTCTGCTGCTGGCGGCACAGTACAATTCGTGGAAGCTTCCATGGAGCGTATTGCTCGGAACCCCCGTTGCGGCATTCGGTGCGTTCTTCGGAATCTGGATTACGGGTCTTGAGAACGACATCTTCGTGCAGATCGGACTCATTTTGCTGATCGGCTTGGCTGCAAAGAATGCCATCCTGATCGTCGAGTTTGCCAAGATGCGCCAAGAGCAGGGACTTTCGCCGCACGAGGCTGCACTCGACAGTGCAAGGCTTCGATTTAGACCAATCTTGATGACTGCCTTCGCATTCATTCTGGGCGTTGTGCCGCTCATGACGGCCAGCGGATCAGGAGCCGGGGCGCGCAAATCTGTTGGTACGGCGGTGTTCTATGGCATGTTGGTTGCAACGATCATCGGCGTTACCCTTGCTCCGGCACTCTTTGCGTTCATTGAATCTCGAGGAAAGGGGCACAAGAATGCGTAAATGGGTCCTCTATGCGCTCACGAGCGTAGCAGTGTCTGGATTTCTCTCATCATGTAAACTCGGCCCTGATTATCGTAGGCCAGATGTTGCAATGCCATCGACATATCGTGGAGCTACTTCAACAGATGGTTCGTTTGCCGACAAGGCATATTTCGAGATCTACGGCGACTCGGTACTGAGTGGGTACATATCGCAAGCCCTACAACAGAACTATGATCTACAAGCAACCTTGGCCCGAATTGAACAAGCCAAGGCAGGGGTCACAATACAGTCCTCGCAGTGGTATCCAACGCTTGACGTTGCAACGAGCGCCAGCGAAGCAAAGCTTTCCAAGAACCGCTTCCCTAACCAGTCGGCCGAAGCACTGAGTGCGCTGCAA
The DNA here is from genome assembly GCA_947458785.1 of Ignavibacteria bacterium. Taxonomy (GTDB): domain Bacteria; phylum Bacteroidota; class Ignavibacteria; order Kapaibacteriales; family Kapaibacteriaceae; genus UBA10438. Next base: position 11,461 of record CANGZU010000030.1, on the reverse strand, counting down.
GGGGTGTTTGGTGTTTCTGCAATGCTGAACTGGGAAATCGATGTCTTTGGTAGGATCGCCCGCGGTACAGAGGCCCAACGCGCGAGGCTTTCTGCTTCGTTTGCCGGCAATCGCGCGGCGGTCTTGTCACTGGTTGCCTCAGTGGCAGAAACATATGTAACCCTGCTCGAACTTGACGAGATCAAGGAGAAGCTCGATTCCAACCTTGCAAATCGTCAGGAGTATCTCAAGCTCTCAAAGACGCTCTTCGATGCCGGTAAAACGTCAGAGTTGGATTACCGTCAAGCCGAGGCCGAGTTTCATCGCATTGAAGCTGCGATAGCGCCTACGATCGCCGCCATCGAACAGACAGAGAATGCACTAAATGTCCTGTTGGCGCAAGTTCCCGGCACTCCTATTCAACGGGGCTTGTCAATCGACGAACTCGTTGTACCCGAGAACCTTCCGACTGGCTTGCCGGGATCCCTCCTTGAGCGCAGACCCGACGTGCAGCTGGCCGAGTTTGAGCTGGCTGCTACCACTGCAGAAGTTGGCGTAGCTATAGCACAACAGTTTCCACGCGTTGCACTCACTGGTGATGTCGGTATGCAGAGTATCCAAACGAACACGCTCTTTGATCCAGCATCGTTTGCGTATCAGTTTGCGGGCAACCTCGTGCAACCTGTCTTTAATGCCGGACGCAACGCTGCTCGTGTTGATGCTTCAGAAGCACAATCAAAGCAAGCCGAAATGGCTTACAGAACCTCGGTACTCAACGCACTACGCGACGTGAATGACGCTCTAACCCTCGTTGGCAATGGCTATAATCAGGTTCGAGCTTCACAACAGGGCCTGATTGCCGTGACCGAGGTCTTGCGTCTGTCAGAGCTCCGATATCGCTACGGGGCAACCCCATATCTGCAGGTGCTCGATGCGCAACGTTCATTGCTCGACGCACAGCGCGCCTTCATCTCTGCACGTGCCAGTCAGTACCGCGCATTTATCCGACTCTACAAATCTCTCGGTGGTGGATGGCAACAGTGATGTCAGCATCACTCGAACAGTGATACGTCTACGGTGCGGGTTCGCGTAAGCCCCTTTCGACCGCGGTGTTGAAGTCTGGCTCGAACATTCATCGACAAATTTGCCGACTCCAGCTTAGGGAGCTTCTTCGGAGTTGTCGGTAGCGGATGTTTGATTGTACCAGTGATCGTAATGTATCCAGCATTGTCGACAGTCGTGGTGAGCTCGACCTGACGCAATGAGTCAGTTTCAGAATCTGATGTCACAAGTGACTCATCAACGTATTCGACAGAGACATCTGCAACGGTGAACTCGCGTACCTCGGCTAGGTTGTCTACGCTGTCCTTGCCGCCACGCAGCACGCGCAGTCCGCGCACCGTGAACGTGAGCTCGCGTGGCGTCTCCTTAGTTACGGCAACCTCCATCTTTGATTGCGAGATGATCGGACGGGGAATCTCGACGTTTGCCACTGGAACGGTGAATGCTTCCGACGATGTAGCGATCCAATCGCCCTCGTGTTGGTAGGCCGCACTGACGGTGAGTCGAACGGAACCGCGAACATTATTCTGAGGAAGAGGAATGCCTTGTCCCTCGAGATGGAGTTGCACGAAGACCTCATGATGCAGACTGTCTGTGGACTTCCACCATAGCGTATCTACGATCGGCTTGTATCGGGAGTAATCTCCCTTGACAGCACGCACGGTCGAGGTCTTCACCACAGCCTTCATCGTATCAACACGTCCCGTGATCGAGATCCTCTTGATCACGAACGTAGGTCGTGCATTGTCACTGATGAATTCTGCCACAGCCTTTTCTGTCATGATCAACGGGGCTGATTGAGCCAGAACAACTTCAGATGAGATTGCGAGGAAGCAAAGAATGGAGAGTGTGCAGAGTATCGTTTTCACCGGCATGCCGCCCGCAGATACTTTACTGCCGAACTATCGCCAAGTCGCAGGGCGCTTGTAAAATCCCTGCAAGCATCGGTCGTGTCCCCCATGCCCAGTCGCAGTCGGCCGCGAAGAAGCCGCGCCTTGGGGAATGTGCTATCCTGTTCGATAACAACCGTCACATCACGCAGGGCATCCTGTCGCAGACCAAGTTCTGCACCAACGACGGCGCGCTGCATACGTGCGCTCATCGTTACCTGTGAGGGCCGAAGTTGCAGGCAGCGGGTAAGATCAAAGTAGGACTTCTCAAACATTCTCATTCGCATATATGCTGTACCGCGGTTGAACCAAACGGGCGATGCACTGCTATCCTGTTCTATTGCACGCGTAAAACTCACGACGGCCTCGCCGTAGTTACCGTTGTTAAAGGCATTCAGGCCTTTGCCGAACCACTCGCTTGCCTCTTGAGCATTGACAACGAGATGAAGTGTTAGACCGATGAGTAAGCTGACTCTGTACGTTGACATACCGCGATTCTACGGGAAACTTTCACGACTATCAACGACAAACAAAGGCGCATATTGCGACATGAAGCGACTTACCGAATTACAGAACTTTCGTGAAGAGATCCTCGAAGCTCTCGGCACATCTGCAAGCCCCCTGCAGCTACTTGATCTTTCCAAGAAGCTTCGCATCAAGGCCGGAAGCGATGAGTATGAATATCTACGAGACTTACTTGAGCTCATGGTAGAGGAAGGTATCGTGCAGCGAATGAGTCGCCGCAGATTCACCCTACCACACCGGAGCAGCTCAGATGTTCATGGTGTACTATCGTATCATCATAACAATGCTGTTGTGACCACACGCGATGAGGCGATTCCAGTGATCGCCATTCGCCGGCACGACATGAACACAGCGCTCTCTGGCGATACGGTCGTTGTGCAACTGCACGCAACAGCCCCGGGCAAGAAACTCAAGGGCGAGGTTCTGGACATCGTCCAACGAGCTCCGCATGTTATCACAGGCACCCTCGAGCATGATGGCACATTCTTTTATGTGATTCCGGATGACGTAAAGTACCATGTTGATTTTCTGGTGGCTGAACAGGCGCTTAATGGTGCGAAGCCCGGTGACAAAGTCAGTGCGCGCTTTCATCGATGGCGCACGGCGCAGTCATCACCTGAGGTTACGATCGCGGAAGTCATCGGACGCTCCGGCAAAGCGGCTGTGGAGTTTGCTGCAATTCTCAAGGAGTTTCGTCTGCCACGTACATTTCCTGGTGAAGTCGAAGCCGAGGCGGCTTCACATGTGCATCCGGATGGAAACGCACTATCGGGTAGACGAGACATTCGCGACATGCGCATCGTGACGATCGATCCGGAGGATGCCCGCGATTTTGACGACGCTCTTTCACTCCGGCACCTTGACAACGGCAACGTCGAGCTGGGCGTGCACATCGCCGATGTTTCTCATTACGTCAGTGAAGGCTCCATGCTTGACAAGGAAGCCCTCCTGCGCGGCAACAGCACCTATCTCGTCGATTGCGTGGTACCAATGCTTCCGGAGCGGCTCAGCAACGACATCTGCTCACTTGTGCCCAACAAGCCCCGATTTGCCTATTCAGTCTTCATGGAGTTTTCAGCCACTGGGATTCGAAGAAGTTATCGCATTGAAGAGACCCTTATCCAAAGCTGCCGACGCTACTCCTACGACGAAGCACAGACGATCATCGAGGGGGCTGATGGCGATCATGCAGATCTGATTCATGATCTGCATGCCCTTGCTCGTAAACTGTTCACGCGCCGCATGAAGGCAGGCGGTATCGACTTTGAAACACAAGAGATCAAGTTCATCCTCGACGAAGAAAAGATGCCGTCGCGAGCGGTGGTAAAGACGCGCACGCATGCCACCTCGCTCGTTGAAGAATGTATGCTGGCTGCAAATCGCACCGTTGCAGAGCATCTTCATACGCTGAAGAAGGAGTGGGATCTTCGCGACGTGCCACCGTTCCTCTACCGTGTGCACGACAAACCAAGTGCAGATAAGATCAGCGACGCTACAAATGTCATTCGCGCTCTCGGGTTTGATGTTCCGAGTGGCCCCCTATCGCCTCTGCAGATCAATGCTGTTCTCGAACAAGCATCCAACCGTCCAGACAGACCTGTGGTCAACACACTGCTGTTGCGCTCTATGGCCAAGGCTGTGTATGCCGAATACAACATTGGACACTATGGACTTGGCTTCGCTGACTATGCGCACTTTACCTCGCCGATTCGGCGATACCCCGATCTTGTCATACACCGATTTCTCAAAGAATACAGCAAGGGGCTTCCTGAGCAACGCAGGCTCTCGAAGCTCAGAGACATTGCGTCCTATGCGAGCGATCATTGCTCCCAAACAGAGCGTCAATCGGTCGATGCAGAGCGTGCCTCAACAAAACTTGCGCAGACCATCCTAGCTCATGAGCACCTGGGATCAGATCATGTTGGTTACGTTACTGGTGTAACACAGTTTGGGGTGTTCATCACATTGCATGATTTGATGATCGAGGGTCTGCTGCACTTGCGCGATTTCGAGGACGACTATTACATCTTTGACGAGCGGCGCATGCGCATCTTTGGCCGAAACACTCGACGTGTCGTTCGATACGGTACGCAGCTTCGTGTGCGTATTGTCAAGGCGAATATCGATCGAAGAGAGATCGATCTTCGGTTGTCTAAAGATCAGACAGGAATCGAACAGACGATTGAGCTTGTTGAACACGAGGTCAAGAAGCCGAGGAGATCGGGACGTCGAGGCCGCGAGTCCTGAGGTTGCCCCGATCACATCAGATGCTGTCACAAAACACAACAGCCAGCCGCACACTGTGCGGCTGGCTGTTGTTTTGATGACTCTTGGATTTGCGCGACGTCCAACTTAGTTGGCCGGTGTGAACTGTGCTGATGAAGCCATGCGTGTTATCTCGTCAACACTGAGTCTACGGGCAGCAACGAGACGCTTGCTGTAATATGTAGACTCGAGCGACGATATAGTAACGCCGTAGCGCGATGATGAGTGAGCAAAGAGGTTGTCACCAAGGTACATCCCTACGTGTGAGATGCCTCGGCGAGAACGTGTGCGGAAGAAGACAAGATCTCCGAACTGTAGATCTGATCTGCGTGATACCGATTCTCCGACTGTAGCCTGTGAAACGGACGTGCGCGGCAGCTGGATGTTAAAGGCCGATGAGAACAGCATCTGCGTGAATGCTGAACAATCGATCCCTGTTCGAGCGCTACCACCGAAGTGATAGCGTGTGCCGAGCCATTCCATAACAAGGTCTGCGAGCTTTTGCTTCGGTATTCCACCTGGCGTTGTTGCGTCTTCCTTCTCTTTTTCGCTTACCATGGTTAGCCACAGTGAGCGAAATGCTTCTAAGTCTGGAGTTACGTCATCTTCCTGCTCAAGCTCAGCGATGATCTCACCTTCTTCATAGGGTTGATCAACATCTTGCTGGTCTGAGGCAAGTTCACCGTCGGATGCGAGAATCTCGGCGGTGTTGATGATGGTGTCTCGGTTTGAGGCGTAGTGAACGCCTGTTAACCGGCACAATTCCGGACTTTGCGAACTGAGAAGGGCGTAGGCCTGCTTCTTGCCTGCGGCACGGGATGCCGGAGTACAAGCAGTCCTGCGGGAGCGCTTTCGACTGCGCTTGGACTTCTTCTTGCCTGATGCCTTAGAGATCGATGCCGTGCGTGTCTGCGCGGACGTCTCAAGTGGGGCAATTGAAGTGAAGGCGAATACGGCTGCGATCAAGACACAAAGGAGAGACATGCCTGGCAGTTGTGTCATAACTGTGCCTCCTTGTGATTTCGGATGAAACATTTAGTTGATGGATGTCTTGGATACTCGTTCGAGTATCAGACGATCCGAACCGTCAAGGGTAAGCCCCTTAACATGTGGGTGCACGACCCGTAGAACGACGTGGTAATAGAGGAACACCCAAGGGGCTTCATCTAACACGATTCGTTCGATGGCTGTGGCCAGTTGACGACGCTCCTGCGCGGAGCGCGTCGGATCCAAAATGGCTTCATACAACGAGTCGATGTCCGGCCGCGAAATACGTGTCGTATTCGGACCATTGGGGGCGATCGTTGATGTAACAAAGAGCGCTAGGAAATTTTCCGGATCGGGATAATCACCGATCCAACTTGTCCGCCAGAGAGCAAGCTCTCCGGATCGCACCATCGAAAGATGCTGAGGAAAATCAACCTGGCGCAACTCTACCTTGATGCCGACCTCCCGCCACTGCTCCTGGACCGCCTCAGCAATTGCGGCGGTACGCGCGCTATTACCGAGCTGAAGAAGAAGTGTCGGAAGACCTTGGCCATTTGGATAGCCTGCCTGTGCAAGTAACTGTCTTGCCCGCGCCGGGTCATATCTGTACCCTATCACCGAATCATTAAATCCTGGCATCGTTGGGGGGAGTACCCCGTGATAGGCAGGAATGGCTCGGCCATTGAGGAGATATGCAACGATGCGGTGACGGTCGATGGCGTAGTTCAACGCCTGACGTAATGCCTTCGAACGAGCTAGGGGCGATTGCTGCCCTGCCGGAAGGGTGGTGTCCAAAAGGATTCCGTAGTATTCCACGGTGTTAGCTGATGTGCGCAACACACGATACCGATCATATGGGGCTTTCAAGCGCCCATCAGATTCAAAAACACTCGGAATAAATGATTCGTCGATTGAGCTAATCACATCGAATTCACCCTTGGTAAACTCGAAGAACTCGCTCTTGGGATCCCGAACAAATGCTATACGCACTGTTGCTAGATACGGAAGCCGACGCCCCTTGGCATCGAACTTGAAGTATCGCGGGTTTCGCCTCAACGTTAACTCTCGATCTGGGATCCAGGTACCGAACATAAACGGGCCCGTACCAACGGGATGTCGTCCATAATCGGCACCATATAGTTCGATCGCTTCCCTCGGAATAATCGAGCCATATGGCATTGTAAGAACAGCCAGAAACGGAGCAAAAGGTTTTGTAAGACGAATTGAAACGACGGAGTCATTGATGACACGAATGCCCTGAAGCGAAGGTCGCAAACCACGTCGGGTTGCCTGATGAAATTCATCAGCCCCCTCAATAGTAGTGCGAAATGCCCAGAGACCGGTAGACTTTGTGCGTGCATCGAGGATGCGCTCAAGGCTGTATTGAACATCTTGGGCAACAACCTTGCGCGTTCGCTGTGGTCCAAAACATGAATCCGGATGGAACCATACATCCGTCCGAAGACGAAATGTCCATTCCAAACCAGCGGCATCGACCGACCATTGCGCTGCTATACAGGGAACAATGGAAAGATTCGAATCAAGCTCCACCAAGCCGTTAAAGAGATGCGATGATGTCCATAACGCACTGCGGTAGGATGCCTGTGCCGGATCTAAGCTGAGAAGACCGTCAGGTTCATTGTAACTAAAAACTGACGTACTCTCTACTGGTGCTGGCCTGTTGCCAACACACGAACTAAAAAACAAACTGCAGATTGCAAATCCAATTGTCAAAGAGCGGAATGGATTCAGATGCGCCAATCTTCGTGCGAAAACGGATCTGATCTGGGCTTCCATTACGACAAAACTCGGTGTTTCGCGTCAGAAACCCAATGAATTGCCGTTCATAATGGGAATTAAGGGGCAAAGTTTTCCACATGGTGACGTTTGGGAATGGCGTAAGTTTCGTGTCGGTGCTCCAGTTAACACTATCATATCTCCTACTACCGATAATGCTCGCCGGCTCAATGCTGGGGAGTTTCGACACACGGGATCTTGCCAAGATTCCCAATCTTGTCAAGCACTATCATCACCATAGGATTGCTCACGGGCAACCTGAACTGTTGTTTATCGATTTCATCGCGGACCATTTTCATGCCGCCGGCGAGCAGGACCCCGAACATGAAGACCTTCCAATACTTGGTGGTTTTTCTACCGCATCGCTTGTTCTGCCAATGGTCGATTGGAACATTACGTACATGCCGCTGCAGTCGGGTAGTCTGACACCGATCATCGACACCGATACCAATAGACCGCTGAACGGTCAACATCTAGATGTGTTCCAGCCCCCTCGCTGCCCCTGATTCTAAGCTATTCGTCCGCCACACCTAGGCAGTTGCGGCAATCGACATCATCAGCGAGGAACCAATGTTTGAGAAGATCATCAGCTTCTCGATCCGCAATAAACCTGTTATTGCGATCGGGGTAGTTGCCCTTATTTTCTGGGGGGCATATTCACTGCAACAGCTCCCGATAGACGCAGTACCAGATATCACAAACAACCAGGTACAGGTTGTAACGCTCTCCCCTGCCCTTGCTCCCCAAGAGGTAGAGCGGCTCATCACGATGCCCGTCGAACTCACGATGGCTTCGATTCCCGGCATCTCAGAGATGAGATCAATGTCACGTTTCGGACTATCAGTCATTACGATTGTCTTCGATGACGATGTAGACGTCTACTGGGCAAGAGCCCAGGTAGATCAACGGCTTATAGAAGTGCAGCGAGAGATCCCTCAGGGGGCTGGCACACCGATACTCGCCCCGGTAACAACCGGCCTTGGTGAGATCTACCAGTACACGCTGAAAGCAAAGCCCGGTTATGAGAGCAGGTACTCACTTACCGAGCTCCGAACTATTCAGGACTGGATCATTCGGAGGCGGCTCCTAGGAACACCGGGAGTGGCTGATGTCTCGAGTTTTGGAGGCTACCTCAAGCAAGTCGAGATAGCACTCGATCCCGTTCGCATGCAGTCAACCGGCATCTCGGTTGACGAGATTATCATCGCTGTCGACCGTAACAATGCCAACGGTGGGGGCGCATACATTGAACGCCGGTCGGATGTACAGTACATCCGAACAGATGGAATTGTACGTACCAGTCAGGATATCGCAAACATTGTGATACGAACAGGTCCAACGCAGACGCCTCTGCGTGTGGCCGATGTGGCCACCGTTCGCGACGGCCATGCCATCCGATATGGCGCAATGACGCGTGGTTCTGCAGGTGAGACGGTGGGTGGAATTGTAATGATGCTCAAAGGAGCGAACTCCAGTCAGGTGATCTCCACCGTGACCTCAACAATCGAGCAAATACAGAAGACCTTACCAGAAGGTGTTGTTGTTGAGCCATTTCTTGATCGCACAAAACTGGTGAACAAGGCCATATCAACGGTTGCAACCAACCTGATCGAAGGTGCTCTCATCGTGATCTTTGTTCTGGTGTTGATGCTTGGGAATCTTCGTGCTGGCTTTATCGTAGCGAGTGTGATTCCGTTGGCAATGCTCTTTGCCGTGAGTATGATGGGGCTCTTCGGTGTAAGCGGCAACCTCATGTCACTGGGAGCACTCGACTTTGGATTGATTGTCGATGGCGCGGTGATCATTGTTGAGAGTGTTCTGCATGCATTGCATACTCCTTCGAAGAAAGGCAGCGATGATTCCCAGAAGATCGTACTCAACGCATCTGTAGGAATTCGACGTTCAGCCGCGTTCGGAGAGCTCATCATCATGATCGTGTACATTCCAATACTTGCACTTGTTGGCATTGAAGGCAAAATGTTCAAGCCAATGGCACAGACTGTGATCTTTGCTGTCGCCGGTGCGTTTATTCTCAGCACTACATACGTCCCGATGATGTCGGCTCTACTTCTCAAGCAAGGAATCAGAACTTGGACCTTTGCCGACAGGATTATGAACGTCATCGCTCGCGCCTACCGGCCAGCACGACGGTTCGCCATGCGGAATATGCGGCTGTCCCTGCTTGCAACGTTGACCTGCTTCGTAGTATCAATCGCAGTGTTCCTAAACATGGGCGGCGAGTTCTTACCACAGTTAGATGAAGGTGATTTTGCAATCGAGATGCGCTTGATGACCGGACAAAATCTTTCTGCCTCCATCGCAAGCGCGCAGCAGGCGGCCGGAATTCTCAAGTCGACGTTCCCAGAGGTGATCCGCGTCGTGGGTAAGATCGGCACGTCTGAGATCCCACTAGATCCAATGCCGATGGAGTCTGGAGACTTAATCGTGGTGCTCAAAGACAAGCGCGAATGGACCTCTGCTCATTCACGTGAGGAACTTGCAGCGAAGATGCAATCTGCACTTGCTGTGATACCTGGCGTTACGTTCTCATTTCAGCAGCCAATACAAATGCGTTTTAACGAGCTCATGACTGGTGCACGTCAAGACGTGGTTGTCAAAATCTTTGGCGAAGACATGGATTCTCTGGAGGCAATCGCCCACAAGATCGGCACGATCGCAAGTAGCGTGCAAGGGGCTGAAGATGTCTATGTCGAACCTGTCAATGGTCTACCACAGGTGACCATCAAGGTTGACCGATCGGCTCTTGCCAATCTGGGCGTAGACGTGCACGATGTGAACACCACAGTGCGCGCTGCGTTTGCCGGTGTCGGTGTTGGACAAATGTTCGAGGCCGAAAAACGTTTCGACATCGTAATCCGGTTGGACAGCTTGTTCCGCCATGACCCGGAGGATGTCGCATCGTTGCTCATACCTGCACGAGACGGACGTCGGATTCCGCTTCTGCAGGTGGCTACTGTAGATGTTGTGCTTGGACCCAATCAGATTCAACGCGAAAATGCTCAGCGCCGCATCACTGTTGGATTCAATGTTCGTGGTCGTGACGTCGAGAGCATTGTGCAAGAGCTCGAGCAAAAGATCTGCACCTCGCTCAAACTGCCCTCGGGCTATCACACCACCTACGGTGGTCAGTTCGAGAATCTTGCCGCAGCAAAACAACGACTCAGCCTCGCTGTCCCCGCCGCGCTCGCGATGATACTGTTCCTGCTGTACTTCACTTTTACCAACATGACGCATGCGCTGTTGATCTTTTCCGCTGTGCCCCTTTCTGCTATCGGCGGTATCGCTGCGCTTTACACTCGTGGAATGCCGTTTAGCATCTCAGCAGGAGTTGGCTTCATCGCATTGTTTGGCGTTGCTGTACTTAATGGTATTGTGCTTCTGGGAGCATTTCGAAGTCTGCGTAAGACGGACGAGAATATCGTGCGTGTCGTACTACGCGGAACAGAACAACGACTACGTCCCGTAACAATGACTGCACTCGTTGCTTCACTTGGCTTCTTGCCTATGGCAATCTCCACAGGAGATGGGGCCGAGGTCCAGCGTCCACTTGCTACCGTTGTGATTGGTGGGCTGGTTACATCAACATTGCTCACGCTCGTAATCGTGCCCCTGCTCTACACCATACTCGAGCGTAGAAAAACCCGCAGGTTGTCGAAGACATCCCAGCAGATCCTGACAAGCATTGTTGTCGTGATTGTGTGTGCGTCGGCAGCAATCGCTCAACCAACTGCAAGCCCCCTATCACTCGACTCAGCATTATCACTGGCACGTTCACGAAATGCGCTGCTAACCATCGCACGACTGGAGTCAGAGCAGGCATCACAATCAGCTACAGCTGCTGTTGAACTCCCTGCCTTATCGGTAACCTACTTGGGCGGACAATACAATGCCCTGAGTAATGACAACAATCTTACCATCTCGCAAACAATCCCATT
>CANGZU010000029.1 GCA_947458785.1 Ignavibacteria bacterium | reverse complement strand
GGCTACGTCGCGCACAACGACTGTCTCTGTCTTCTCGGCGGCCTTAACACCGTCGGTGATCATCGTTGCACAGAACGGACAATTCACAGCGATCGTTTCTGCGCCTGTAGCAAGGAGCTCGTTGGTGCGTGTGATGTTCACGCGATCGCCAACGTGTTCTTCCATGAACATGCGTCCGCCGCCTGCACCGCAGCAGAGCCCCTTATCGCCTGAACGTGCCGGTTCGAGTATTGTAAGACCTGGTACATTTTCGATCGCAGCACGAGGTGCCTCAAACTCGTTGTTATAGCGGCCAAGGTAGCATGAGTCGTGATACGTGATGGCTTCTGTTGATGCCGTCGAACGATCGATCTTCAAACGTCCGCTCGCAATCAGCTCTTGAATAAACTGCGTGTGATGCAAGATCTCGGCTGAGAAACCGTACTGTGGATACTCGTTCTTGAGCGAATTAAAGCAGTGCGGACATGTTGCCACGATCTTAGTGACGTTGTAGCGCTGGAAGGTCTCAACATTGGTCTTGGTGAGCATGTCGGCGAGATACTCATTACCTGTTCTGCGTGCTACATCACCTGTGCAGTTCTCTTCGGTTCCAAGAATGCGGAAGTCTACACCGGCGATCTGCATGAGCTCGGCAAACGCCTTTGTGGTCTTCTTAGCACGCTCATCATACGATCCTGCGCAGCCAACCCAGAAGAGCACTTCCATGGAGGCATCTTCGGCCGCTGTCTTGATGTTCATGCCATCGGCCCAGTTGGCACGGTCTGCCTGACCGAACCCACCCCATGGCACCGAATTGGTTTCCATGTTGCCATAGATATCTGGCAGCAATGCCGACTCATCGTTGAACATCGACTCCATCATCACCATCGAACGGCGCATACCAACAATCGCCGGGACGTGTTCAATATTCACCGGACACTCCTGCATGCACGCGCCGCACGTTGTACACGCCCACAGTGCATCAGGATTCACGTAGTCACCAATCAGCTTCTTATCCCACACCGCCTGTTCATCAGTCGTAAGCTCTTCGTTGTTCTGCTTCTTGAGAATCAACGGGGCTTTGTCCATTGTACGATCGTGAATAGCGATAATGACACCACGAGGATCGAGTACCTTGCCAGTTTGATTCGCCGGACACACGCTCGTGCAGCGTCCGCAGTGCGTACATGTATAGCCGTCGAGCAACGACTTCCACGAAAGGTCTTCGATGTCGACAACACCGAACTTCTCAACACCCTCTTCCTCAAAGTTGATGGGCTGCATTGCGTTGGAAGGGGCTAGCGGACCCAGGAAGACATTCGGAATCGATGTTAGCACGTGCAGGTGCTTTGAGTACGGCAAATAGTTCATAAATGCCAAGATGAGCAGCGCATGCGTCCACCATGCAATTTCAAAGACAAGATGGGAGCCGCTTCCAAATGCTCCGGCAAGAACAGCCCCGAACGGTCCGCTAACTGGACGTAGTGCCCAAGAAAAATCACCGGCTGGCAGCTGACCACGAAGTGCGTTCTGCACAAAGAGTCCGCTTACGATCGTAAAGATCGTTAGTAAGATCATACCTGCTTCAACTTTTTCATGCTCGACTTGCAAACGCTTGACCTTTGTTACATAACGGCGCCAGAGCGACATCATCGTACCAACGATGATGAGCAGACAGAAGATGTCGGTGAGAATCGTGATAACACTATAGACTGGCCCCAGGAAGTTGAGCGACCACCGTTCGTTGAAACCTTCAAGAATCATTTCGATGGCGGAGAACAACAAGACAATGAAGCCCCAGAAGATTCCGGCGTGAATCGGACCGGCAACCTTGTCGCGCAGAATCTTGCTTTGACCAAATCCTACGATGAGGGTCGTCTTGATGCGCTCACCAAGTCGGTCAAACCGGTTGTCGGCCTTGCCCACATTGAGCCAGGCGATCAGACGCATGGCACTGCGGGTAAAGATGCCGAGGGCTGCGGCGAGAATGATCACGAAAACGATGTTCTTCAGTTCCATGCAATGGGCTCCAAATAGTCGTGCAAAAATACCAAACAGTAACTTTGTGCACTTGGCATACCTACAGGAGATTTCATGGGCAAGACCGTCAATGCAGCTGAGGCAGTTTCAGCCATTCAATCTGGACATAGCCTCTACATTCACAGCGTTGCGGCTGCACCCCAGACATTGATCCATGAACTGGTGCGTCAGGCTGACCGTCTACGGGGCGTACGCATCATCCACCTGCATACCGAGGGCCCCGCCCCCTACGCCGATCCGCAGTTTGCTGATAGCTTTCGCGTTACCTGCCTCTTCATCGGCAGCAACATGCGCAAGGCTGTCCAGGAGGGACGGGCAGACTATGCGCCTGTGTTCCTTTCGGAGATCCCGCATCTGTTCCGGTCGAAGACTATTCCTGTCGACGTAGCGCTCATCAATGTTTCGCCCCCTGACAAACACGGATTCTGCTCTCTCGGAGTAACCGTCGAGGCCGCACACGAGGCATTGCATTCAGCACGCATCGTGATAGCGCAGATCAATCCACGAATGCCAAGAACACATGGCGATGCACTTATCCATCAAAGCAAACTCACCTTCATGGTAGAGGTTGATGAGCCAATCTTCGAGGTACAGCCGCCTGTGCTCGGTGATGTCGAGGTGGCCATTGGCAAACATGTTGCATCTCTTGTCGATGACGGGGCCACGCTACAAATGGGCATCGGTGCCATACCTGATGCAGTGTTGCATCAGCTTCATTCGCATAAGAACTTGGGTATTCACACCGAGATGTTCAGTGATGGACTGATCCCCCTTATCGAACGCGATATTGTTAATGGCTCCGAAAAGACCATCCACCCCCACAAGATCGTTGCAACGTTTGTTATGGGCAGCAAGCGCGTATATGATTTCATCGATGACAATCCCATGGTCTCAATGCTCGATGTGGCCTACGTGAACAATCCGGCAAACATCCAGCGAAATCCGAAGATGACAGCGATCAACAGTGCTATCGAGGTTGACGTTACAGGCCAGGTCTGTGCAGATTCGATCGGACCAGCCCCCTACTCTGGGGTTGGTGGACAAGTTGATTTCATGCGAGGTGCTGCTCGTGCCGAAGGTGGCAAACCTATCATTGCCTTGCCGTCGCGCACATCGAGTGGAATCAGCCGTATCACGACATTGTTGAAGCCCGGTGCTGGAGTTGTCTCCACGCGTGCACATGCTCACTATCTTGTCACCGAGTACGGTATCGCCTATCTCCATGGTAAATCACTTCGCGAGCGAGCCGAGTTACTCATCGGCATCGCTCATCCTGATGATCGGGAACGTCTGGCCCGTGAGACGCGCGAGGTTTGGAAGCTTCAGGTTCATGTTTAATCAACGATAACGTCATGACTCTCCCTATCACAACAGCAGCACTTGGAGTTTTGGCGGCCACCTCGCCCACTGCGGTGCACGCATCTGCATACGCAGACGAGTTACCATCCGTGGTGCGGCTTGACGCAGTTTCGTTTAAGGGCAGGGGGCTTGGGGCAAACCCCATCCTGGATGTCTACGCAGCCGTGCCCTATGAGCAGCTGCAGTTCGCTTCCCATGACGGGTCATTTGTCAATGAGTATAGCTTGTTCATCGAGATACGCGACAGTTCTGGTAGAACCGTCATCGATACGGTAATCAACAGAACGATCGTGGAATCGAGCTACACTGTTACGCGCGGTAAGACCGGCAAGTCAGACAATGCACAGCAGAGGTTTACCCTAGCACCGAACACGTATTCAATCGAGGTCACCGTGACGGATGCGTTTGGCATGCGGAACTTCACGGCGAAGCGCACTTGTCGGATTCCTGACTATAGCTCCGAGAGCGAGGCGATTAGTTCGATCCTATACCTGAGTGACATCGAGCAGCGTGGCAGCCGATATAGCATCGTTCCCTACATCGGTGAGTATATCTGGTCGAATGAGCAACGCTTGTTTGCCTTCTTTGAGTACTACACAGTGTCGGCGGGCGGGCATGTGGCTTTTTCATGGGACATCACCATGCCAGATTTACAGACACTAGCTTCCGGCATCTCCGAGCCCATGGTGATCAACAGCCGCTTGATGCAGACATTTCTGCCCCTTGCTATGTCGGCTCGCTTGGTACCGGGCGACTACACACTTGCTGTGCGGGCCCATCCGGCAGATGCGAACGGCAACATCGACACACTCAAAACGCTGGCCCTTTCACAACGCTCGTATAGGGTTCCATCGTCGATGGCAGGAGATCTGATGAAGGACATTCGCAAGGCCATCAAGCAGCTCATCTACATAGCCGGGCAAGACACGATCGATTCAATGCTTGCTGCTCCCACAGACGGTGAGCGTCTTACACGTTTTGAGAGCTTCTGGAAGACAATAGACCCTTCTCCGAACACAACGAAGAATGAGGCACTAGAAGAGTATTATGCCCGTATTGAAGCTGCCAACGAGCGGTTTCGTTCATACAATGAAGGCTGGCTTACCGACATGGGGCGCGTCTATATCATCTACGGCGAACCCATTACAGTTGAGCGGTTTCTGGGTCAGAACCGTGTGACGGTCTTTTCACGGTGGACCTACGCCAATGGCGTGGTGATCACCTTTGAGGACCCTTCAGGATTCGGCGATTTTCGCCTGCGCTCGCCGCTTCCGGGCAATCCGAAGTACGAATATCGTCGGTCGCGATAGCCACGAAAATCCCCAATCCACAAAAGAAAAAAGGCGTCCCGGTCTAACCGGGACGCCTTTTTGTGTTTCTCTGTATCTATCGAGTGGCTTAGCGAACAACGACGATCGAAAGGACCGCGCGATCTGCACCATTCGAAGCAACAACATTGTATGTACCTGCAGCAAGATTCAATGAACCAAGTGAAACAGTTTCCATACCGCTAACTGCACCGTTGAAGATCGTTGCAACTGTCTCACCAGCAGCATTAACAACGCTCATCGTAACGTTCTCGTTTGCACGAACGCGGATGGCTGTTGATGATGTGATTGGGTTTGAACCAGCAAGCGACATACCAATTGCGCCTGTTTCGCTTACAACGTCTGTCTCAACACTTGTTGTCAGACTTGAACCACGGAGTTGAACTGTCTTGTCGCCAGCGTTGCTCTTGATCGTGATAGAAGCTGAGAAAGCAGCCTTCGCAGAGCCTGGCCAGAACTGAGCCTTGATCGTGTGCTTGCCGTTTGGAGCAACTGTGATCTTGTTGTTCATGTCAGCGCGGCCATCTGTGATATCGAACTCCGTTGCATCAGCACCGGCGAGGTCTGTTTCGTCGATGATAAGATCTGCCTTACCAGAGTTCGTGATAACGAAGGCAAGTTCCTTCTTCTCGTCCACCTTGACGAATCCGAAGTCGATCGAATTCACGTTAAGCGTCATTTCTGGGCGATCTGCAGATGGCATCAAATACTTGATGATACGCTCCATCAGACTCTTACGTGCGTTTGCATCGTTGCTGTGCTCGACACCGAATGATGAGAACACAACACGACCAACACCAGGGTTCGCACAGCGGATACCTACGATGTTGTTCTTGTTGTTTTCTGTGTATGCCCAACCGATTGAATTTGAACCGTTCTTGATCGACATGATGTCTGTGATCTGAACATAGAACGGCCAGTTGTTTGTTGGACGGTTACAGTTCCATGATCCGCCCATACCAACTTCATCACCAGCAACGCCAGTTACAGCAAATGGTGTGAGTGTGTTACCTGTATAGCGCTGTGTTGAGCCTGTGAGGTTCAGACCAAGTGTACGTGTAAGCCAAGCGTTCGCTTCTGGATAACCTGGTGATGACTGGTTGTCTGGATATGTTGCAACACCAAGACCCATAGGTGCGCTAACGAAAACGCCCTTGCCGGCCTTTGACATCATCTCAGCAAGCTGAGCAATACCTGGAATCGCAAAACGACCATCGATGCTCAGCGAGAAGATACCAACGTCAAACGATGTTGGGTTGTACGCCTGGAGAATTTCTTCTGCTGCAGGTACGAACACAACTTCTTGACCATACGTTGTCTCGAGTGCAGGAATGTAATTCCCAACGTTGCCTTCAGAAATGCCAGACCACACGACGATCTTCGCACCTTCTGTCAAGTAACCGAATTGTGCCTTGCCTTCTTTCGAAATGCCAGCAACGTTCTGAGGTGTTGCCGCGAATTCGATACCACCAAAGAAAGCGCGTGCGCCAGATGTTGTTGTTACCGTTACGGTTGTCGACGTACCTGGCTTCAGGGAAATGACATCCTTGTCCATCGATACCGACCAGCCAGCTGAAGCAAGCGCTTCTGCATTCTTGATTGAGAATCCAACTGGGAGTTCGCTCGTTGTTGGGTTCGTAACCTTGATTGTCTGTGTCTTGGATGCTGAGCGGCCGATGTAGCTCCACTTTTCACCTTCTACTTCAACTACTGGTTCGAACACAACAAGGTTTGTTCCAGCGTTCAACACTTCCTTTGTTGATGTGTTTTGAACATAAGCAACGATGTACTGCATGCCTTCTGGCCAGCAAACACCATTCTTGCGTGTGTACGTGAAGCTGAATGTCTTCTCTTCTTGACCATTCATCGAGAGCGTTGTGCCGCCACCATTAGGAAGCATCTTGTTCATAGCATCATCGAACTCTGTCTCGCCATTGCTATTTGCAAGCGTTTGTGCGAGATCTGGGATCTCTGTGTGATACGAAACAACAGCAACGTGAAGCTTGTGTGCCTTCAGGTCAACATTCGTGTTGATCTTGATCGTTACGTTTCCGCCATCAGTTGTCTTGGCTTCTGTGACCGTGATCTTGATAGGGCTCTTCTTTGCGTTATCTGCATTGATCGCATTGATCAGTGTTGGAGCTGCGCTCAGAGCAACCTTCTTACCGTTGAGGTAACCATCTGGAATACCTTGCACGGCATAGTACTGACGACGGCTGTCGTTATCCGTTGGGTTATCAAGATTGAACGGGTCATTCGGAGCTGGCCAGTTCATGTGGAAACGCACAGAGACAACGTTCTTCGATGGCATGATCACGTCTTTGAGCATGACGCCAACGGGAACGCATGGAGGACAGGTCGCGCTTGTAAATTCTTCGAGAATCGACAAACGATCGTATGTGTTCTGTGCGCTTGCACTGACCACACACAGAACCGCTAAGAGGCTTGTGGCCACCGAGCGAATGAGTGCACGTGTGTTCATACACGTCTCCTGATGTAGTGAAAATTTGAAGATGAGATTACGGTCGAAAACTGGGTTGAAAATACGACGGTAGGACTGTTTCCAACGCACTTTTCAGTAAAAAACTGTCCACATCGCGTGTCATCTTTACTTCTTTCCAGACTTACCCGGCTTTTGTGGGCGTTGCGTTGGCTGCCCTGGGATAGAACGTCCCTGCGCTGCGGCCATTTCTTGCGCCTCACGCATCTTCTTTTGCATCCAACTCTCTTTTTTCGGCATTTTCTTCAGATCGGCCAACGTAAGCTGGTTCTTGGCGAACTTGCTCTGCCAAACCGTCTGAGCAATCGCCACTACGTTGAATACAAAGTAATACAGATTTAATCCCGACGGCAGCGATGAGAACATCAACGTTAACATCAATGGCATCATGTAGACCATGGCCTTCTGGCGTGGGTCGGTAATTGCCTGCTTTTGTTGAATGAACATCGTTGCTCCCATAAGCAGGGCCAGACCGGAGAACTGGTCAATATTGAAGAGCGGCAGCTTGAACGGGAGTGAAACGATCACATCCGGGATGCTCAGGTCGGTAAGCCAGATCGGCAAAAACTCCTGCTGACGCAGCTCAATGTTCAGGTTAAGAACCGCATAGAGAGCATACAGAAACGGCATCTGCAACACAAGGGGCAGGCAGCCCCCTGCCGGGTTAATGCCGTATTCGCTGTAGATCTTCATCGTTTCCTGCTGTTGCTTCTGCATGTCATCCGGGTAGCGCATGCGCACTTCGTTGAGCAGCGGAGCAACAAGCTGCATCTTCCGCGCGGATTCCATCTGCCCCTTGCCGAGTGGATAGAGTAGGACCTTCATCAGCAGCGCAAACAAGATGATAGCAATACCGTAGTTCGGGATCACGTTGTGGAGCAGCTTGAAGGTTGGCAGCATGAAGAACTCGCCAATCGGCTTGACGATCCACTTCCATCCGAAATTCATGATGTTGGTAAGGCCATACTGCTCAAGTGTATCGTACTGCATCGGGCCCACATACAGTCTTGTGGTGTAGTCAACATCGCCATTTACCATCGGCACGTCCACACCAAGTGCATACTTCTCAACCACACCATCATTTGGTGCGCCATAACGATTGCCGTAGACGCTAGCCTTACCCGAAAAACCCTTCTGCGGCAGCATCGCAACGGCGAAATACTTGGAGCGGGTTGCTACGTAGTCGATCGCTGTTTTGGAGGTATCGCCAGCTGGCTGACTGAAATCAGCTGCATCGATCTCCGTGATTGACCCGCCCTCGGAGATCATACCGATAGCGTTGTTCGATTCGTCAACACTGCTTCCCTCTTGGTAGCGAATACCGTGCTTCCACTCCACGTGCATAGCAGATGTTCTGCGGTGATAGACGCGCTGCATGCCCGTCATGGTGATGCGCGATGTGACGTCGTAGGCACCGCCGACAAAATTGTACTCGCGCGTGATCACCCCGCCAAATGGGGTTGTGGCCGTGGCAACAAGCTTTGCATTGGCACCCGTGGCAACTCGAATGGTATCAGACGCTGTGGCAAACGTAAACGGGATCTCGCGCGAGAGCAGCGTATCGATTGGCCTGCGCGAACTGAGCGTATCGGGCACGACCAGGAATGAGAACCCGAACTCTCGCACACCCGGTTGGATTACGTCAACCACGGCCGACGGCACCTTGTCCTTGTAATAAGGCTTGTAGTTATTCAAAACCCATGAGCGCACCATGGCTCCATCCGAAGTAAAGCGGATCGTGTACAAGTCGGACACGACAACAATGCTGCGCTGTGGTGCCGGCATGAACTGCACGGGCGGGCCATTTCGCTCGGCATTTGCAAGCTTGGAGGGGGCTGATGCAGACTGACTTGATGCAGGCTTGGCTGCCTGAGGGTCTGCCGGGCGCTGCTGCATGAACATCCAGAATGCCATGAGCATCGTGATCATGACGACAGCAAGAAGTGATCGTTTATCCATGTCGGTGTTGCGAAGATTATCGGTGAACGTTCTCGAATATCAATGGTTGCGTTTTGGAGGGACGGGATCGTACCCGCCCGGATGCATCGGATGACACCGTCCGATCCTGCGGATCGTTAGGTAGGAACCACGCAGCCAACCGTGCACGCGTAGTGCTTCGATACCGTAGTGCGAACACGTTGGTGTGAACCTACACGACGGAGGAAGCATGGGCGAAATTACACGTTGGTAAAGTCTGATAAGTGCGATCAAGAGGTGCTTCATCTACGCTTTCGCTCCTGAAGTGAGTTTGGCAAGCCCCTTCCTCACGTAGTGCTGCACGTCGGCGAGCGCAATCTCTGATGGGTGCTTTGGAGCGGAGCGCCACAGAAGAACAACTCGCACTCCCGCATGCAACGTGCTCGACTCCAACAGGCATGCCCGTATGGACACACGCATCAAGCGCTTGATCCGATTGCGCACAACGGCTTTAGGTGCTACACGCTTGGGAACCCCGACACCAACAAAGGTCACATCAGAAGATCCGTCATTCGGCATGGCTGCTAACAAAAGCGGTCCAGACGTCACCCGACGTCCAGACCGCAGTACTTCTTCAAAGGATCGGTATCCCTTCAGTGGCCGCAAGACCATATTGGAAGGGATCCTACGTTAGCGCGCAGTGCCCACGGCGATACGGGCACGGCCCTTTGCACGACGACGTGCAAGAACCTTGCGACCGTTCTTCGTGGCCATGCGTGCACGGAATCCGTGTGTGTTGACACGACGGCGCTTACTTGGTTGATACGTACGCTTCATGATTTCACCGCTGCTGTATTATTCTTTGGGTTAAACGTGGACGGCAAATATACAACAGATCAGTTGATATTTGTTACGCCTGGTGGGAATGGGTGGTTTTGACCGTCAACGGAAATCTCGCCGTACTGGTTTTCATACTTCCCGATGTTATCGGCCAGCGCATGAAGCAGAAGCTTTGCATGCTGCGGCGTCATAACGATACGGGCGTGAACTCTCGCCTTGGGGACTCCCGGCAGAATGCGTGTGAAATCTACCACGAACTCAGCTGGTGAGTGAGAAATGATGGCCAGGTTGGAATAGATGCCTTCGGCTTCCTTCTCCCCGAGCTCGATGGTCATTTGCTGCTGTTCGTTCTGGTCGTTTGCCATTACAGTTTGGATCCTTTCTGACGGACTTGTTCCATTTTATCCAACATTTTGTTGCGACCATAGAGACCTTCCATGGTTCGGTAGTAATCTTTGTTCTTATCGTAAACCTCTTCCAACGCTTCGAGCTCCATGATCAGCGCCTTAACCTTGGCGGCATCTTTCCGCACTTCGTATACGTTGGCTAGTTCAGCAATCACAATGTAGTCGTTACGGTACTTGGCACTTACACGACGAAGCTGCTCGAATGCTGTTGCAGCGTCGGCAAGGAGCTGCATATATGTCGTATCAACGCTGTACTTCTTGTTCTTGTCAAGCTTTTCGAGTTCTGCGCGCTGCTTAATGCTTGCGTAGTTCTTGCAGGTTGCCCCGTAGTCAAAGAGTGCGATCTCATTCTTCGCGTCGAGACGAATAATCTCTTTGTACTGCACGATCGCCTCATCATACTGTTCTGCGTTTGCGAGCATGGTTGCGAGTTGTACGCGCGCGTTCACGTTTGATGGGTCCTTTTCGATCTGCTGAAGCAGCTCCTTTGAGGCTTCATCTGCCTTACCGGAAAGCTGCAGTGATTGAGCGCGCAGTGCAGAGAGTTCCTGATCCGAAGGCTTGGCGCGCATCACGACATTCGCCCACGTGAGAGCTTCATCGTACTTGCCGGTATTGTAGGCGATGTAGGCCAGGTTCTTCAACGGCTGAACATTTGCCATGCGCGAGCGCCACTTCTCGGCTTCGGTGAGTGTCGATGGCGGATCATACGTCCATCCTTCGATCAACGCATCATTAGCCCCTTCTGCAAACGAGCTGAATATGATCTGCTTGCCGCCGAGCGTAAATGCGTCGCGGTAGAGAACGCCGCCTTCAACAGAATCCATCTTTGTTGAAAGGGGCGTACCAAGCGCCTTGATAATGCTACCACGGGCTGAGCTTATGGCAATGCCTTTCGAGGCAATGGCCTCGTAGCCGCCACGTTCGGCTTCCCACCATTGCTTATAGACAGCAACTGCTTGGGTGGTATCACCGAGACGTTCATTTACCTCGCCAAGGAGCATGAGTGGTTCTGTGTAATCTGGTCGCACACTCACAGCAGTGATCAGAGCCGACCTTGATTGTTTCAGCGACTCGGTGTTCTGCGATGTAGCATAGTCGTTATACTTGGCAATTCCCTCATTGTAGGCCGCCGCATACTTATTGTAGAGCGACACCGTGATCGCATCACGCAAACGTGGGTTCAGCGTCGGACACTGCATGGCCGCCTTGTAAGCGATCAATACCGAATCCTGCTCGTTGAGCGAATCATGGGCATCACCGAGCATAGCATATGCGTCGCAGTTCGAGGGTGCTTCAACAAGAGCTGCACGCAGGGCCTGCTTGGCCTTACGATAGTCCTTGGTCTGCATTGCCTTCTTGGCCACCGTCATCTGAGACGATGAGCACTGAAAGCCCTGCGTCAAGACCGCAACCGCTGCGATCGACATGTAAAGCAGAATATGGCGTTTCATACCAGTCTTTCTGATGATTTTGAGTATCAGGACTGCGAAAATACGCCATTCTATGAAGTAGCGACCTACTTCTTTGACTGACTTTTCAATCGCGTATAGGTTTGCGCGCGCGTTTCAGGAAGGCGGCCGGCAACAAGCTGTTCACACCGATCGCTCGCCTTCTGAATGCGGGCCTTGAGCTCATCGAAGAGCCGCTGCTGCATCAGTCCTGGTCTGCCGAGATATCCATTCACTTCTCCGTAAAGCGATGCCAGTTTTTCGCGAAGCTGCTCTTCTCCGGTCACAATTCCTTGCTTTGTGTTAACCAGAGTCTTGTTCAGATCCACAAGGTCATTGAGCAGGATTGTGTCCTTTGCTGTTTCTACAGAACCTTCAATCGAGTTCATGACTGATTGCACGCGCTCGGCGGTGACGGCTAGATCTTCGTAAACAGCATACATGTTCTGCACCAGCGTAAACTGTTGCTGCGAATGCTCCGGTTTATGTCCCAGTGTGGTGTCATGGGTTACATCAATCGTCGTGCGGTAGATCTCACCCGCCTTATCGAGTTCGATGGTATAGGTGCCAACCGGGAGTAGTGGACCCGAGAATGTGCCAAAGGCGCCGCCCACGGCCGACTTTGGTGACAACGGGGCTGGATAGGAAAGTGGAAGCTCTACCGAGTTTACGCCTTTGCGACCCGAAGCCGGTATCGCGCGAATGACCGCACCCGACGTGTCTTTGATGCGCAGCATGAAGGTACCCTTGACGTGCTTATCGCGCAGGATGTACCACAGTGCATGTGCCTGACTCTTTGATTGGCCGGCATAATCTGCGTCTCCACCAAACCATCCTCCTCCCGAGTTGGGATACCGACGCATGAACGGCTTCGGCTTGATGATGGTAAGGGGCGGTTGTTCAGTCGATACATCAACACCCCGAAGAACGTCGATGTTGTCAAGAACATAGAGGCTACGGCCGTGCGTGGCAATTGCCAGTGCTTGCTGCTTATCCTGCAGCTCAAGGTCGCGCACTGCTACACGTGGGAATGTGCTCGCAATGTGCAGCCACGAACCGCCAGCGGAGAAGGAGATGAACAAGCCATCCTCAGTTCCGAGAAATAGAAGTTTAGGATTAACATGATCCTGTCGCAATACATGGGCATATCCGGAAACACCCTCCGTTACTAACGTTTTCCAAGTAGAACCGTAATCGGTCGTATGCAGCATGTATGGCTTCATGTCTCCGTACATGTGGTTATCCACGGTCACAAAGCACTCGGAGGCGGAATGATGCGAGGGCTCAACACTAGTTACCCAAGCCCCTTTCGGAACTCCCTTGAATGCATCGGACACCTTGCTCCATGTGACGCCTCCGTCTCGGGTAATCTGCAGGTTGCCGTCGTCTGTCCCGGCCCAGATGACCATTGAATCACGGGGCGACTCGGCGATGGTAAAGACTGTGCAGTGGTTTTCTGCTGAAGAGTTATCTAGCGTGAGTCCGCCGTTGTCGTCCTGACCCAACTTGGCGGCGTCATTTGTTGTCATATCTGGCGATATACGATTCCAATCCTCACCAGAATTTGTGCTCTTATAGACATACTGAGAGCCAACGAAGATCACACCGGGACGATTTCCACGCACAATCGGTGCATTCCAATTGTACCGCAGTTTGAGCGTTCCGTCGTCGGGCTTTGGTGCAATGTTCTTCTCCTCACCGGTGGCAAGGTTATTGCGCACGATGTTACCGCCCTGGGATTCCCAGGTAACGATGTCTGGGTTGCCTCGATCGGGCACAACGTAGAAACCATCGCCCCCTCCAACAAATCGCCAATCACCATTGGCTATACCGCCTGGCTTCGAAGAAGGCCCCATCCACGAGCCGTTGTCCTGAAGTCCGCCGTAGACGTTGAATGGCTCGCGATCATCGGTGGCTACATGGTAGAACTGACCAATCGGTAGATTGGCGAAGAACCGAACGGATTTGCCTTTGTTGAAGGACTCGTACACGCCACCATCGGTGCCGATGATGATATGTTCAGAATTCTTGGGATTAACCCATACTGCGTGATGATCGCTGTGTGCGCTCGAGGCCGTTTGTGAGAACGTCACTGTTTGGTCGTCGCTCCGGAAGAGCTGGATACCGCACTTGTAGAGCACGCTATCGTTGGATGGATCGCAGATGATCCGGGAGAAGTAAAACGGACGGATGTCTACTGCCGAACCAGTATACCTCTTTGACCAGGTTTTGCCGCCGTTCGTGCTGACATACATGCCGGATTCGCTGGCCTCGACACTTGCGAAGATCAGCTCCGGGTTCTTTGGCGAGCGGGCAAGAGCGATGCGCCCTACATCACCGGTTGGTAGCCCTCCGGAAACCTTGTTCCATGTTGTTCCGCCGTCGGTGCTTCGGTATACCCCACCGAGCGGACCTCCCGATGAGAACGAATATGGCGTTCGCCGGAACGTCCACATTGATGCCAGCAGGAGCTTGGGATTCTTTGGGTGAATCAAGACATCCGTGCAACCTGTTCGCAGATCACCGGGCAACACGTTCTGCCATGATTTTCCGAAGTCTGTTGTGCGATACAATCCGCGATGAGGACTGTCGCCAAACAGCGGACCAGGCGCTGCGACAAACACTGTCGAAGGATCCTTAGGATGGATCGCAATCATTGAGATTCGCTCGGTTGAGTCGAGTCCCATCAACGTCCATGTTTGTCCAGCATCAGTGGTTCTGTAGAGCCCCTTACCGTAGGATACACTGTTGCGTGTCCATGATTCTCCAGTCCCAACCCATAGCGTATCTGGACGCGGCTGATCGATGCAAAGAGCACCGATTGACTGGGGATAGTCATCAAAGACGGATGAAAAGCTGACGCCCCCATTGACCGACTTCCAGATACCACCACCGGCGGCACCAACGTAGATTATTTTGGGATCTGCATCCACGACGGCGATGTCGCTCACGCGGCCACTCATTGTTGCAGGGCCGATGGCTCGTGGACGAATAGACCCAAGCATACCGCTGGTAAATGTTGGCTGGGCAATACCTGGCAAGACGCCATAGAACAGTGCTATGGCGCAAAGAAGTGCGCTCATTGTCATAAGGGGCTACCCCAGATATGTCTTGTTATTAGTTTTTCTTAACGTCTTCGCTAGGGAAGGCAAAGCGTGCATCTGGCACTTCTACGTTGGCCTTAACGCTTGAGTAGGACATCGACATCATTGTCTGGCCGTCGCTGCGGATTTCCATGAGCATCGGCATTTGTACGCCGTTCACGTCCTGATAGTTTGAGAACACCATCTCAACTTCAGCTTCCTGCCCCATCATGCTCATCTTCTTGTCGATCTTGGCCAGAAGCCATGTCACAGCATCGATGTACAAGAAGGATGTTTCATCATCTTTGGTAGACTTAATCTTATAGGCTGTTGATCCATCGATATCTTCAGAGCCAACAAGCTCCAGCTTGTAGCCCTTCTTCTTCCAGTCTATGAGCTCGCCGTCCATGTCGGCCTGTTCAGCCATTTTCTTGACTTCTTCACTGCCGGCCTTTTCGGGCTTTCCACCAGCCATCGGATTGACTGCCCATGCTGTTGTGCCATCGAAGGCCTGTGTGATGGCCATACCCTGAAAGCTCATGTCCATGCGGAACTTGCTCGGGCGCTTGGTGGTCTCGGTGAAGTTAAGCTCCATGCCTTGTGCCATAGACATAGTACCTTCTTTGACAACGGTTGAGATCGCCTTGATAGCCTTCTCACCGCCACGAGCGGCAGTTGCCTTGGCAATAACTTCATCAAGGTCAATGGCAAAGACAGACGCCGTCGAGACGACAGCAATGGTAAGGATCGCAATAAGGTTGCGCATCATCGTATTCTCCGAAATGATTGTTCGCCGATTAAGACACCTGCGGTACGTGCAAGGTTTCACACGCGGCACAAAATTCTATCGGGAACAAAACTAGAGAACAGAATCGACCTGAACGCGATTGTAGGAAAGACGCCCCTTCTCAGTTACCTGCACCATGATCTGCTGGCCCTGATTGAGAGCGTTCATGACGTTCGTTAGCGTGCCAGGCTGTCCGAGTACTTCGATGGCCCGCTTACGGACGGCAAGGGGCTTGTAGTCCTCGGTAAAGATCATGTAGGTCGAATCATTGTTCGCGTAAAAACGAAGAACATCGTCCTTCTTGATCGCATCAATCGTGACGGGGCTCACCGACACGTTGAGGAACTTAGCGGCAGCGCGAGAAAGGTCTACGACACGGCGACGAATAAAAGGACCCCGATCGGTAACCTCGACGAGAACGGCTTTGCCTGTATTCTCGTTCACAACTCGAAGTAGCGTACCAAATGGTAACGACTTGTGTGCTGCTGTGAATTCATTCATGTCGTAACGGGCACCACTAGCGGTGCGACGACCATGGAAGTCTGATCCGTACCACGAGGCAAGGCCATCTGGTACGTCGGACATATCAAGCTCCTCAGCAACAGGTGCTGGAGCCGGTGCCGGAGCTTCAATTGCTGCGGCTTCGATGGTTGGAGCATCGTGCGCTTGGACAAGCAGACTCACTGACATAACAAGCACAACAACGACAACGAAAATCGCTATGCGAGCGATAACGCCGAGAGAAAGTATCTTCTTCATAGGGTCATCCTCCTGTAGTAGTCCAGAAGCTTTGGCTTGATGAGCAGTCACCCTACACTGCTATCAAGAATGAAAAATCCCCAAGTCGGGGCCCCTTCGGACGAGCGAAGGGATCGCAAATTGGGGAGTTTTCCACAATTACCTATGAATATTCCATGAATTGTCGTTCATAGAACGGCAAGTACTTTTATTCGCAATCCTTTAGAACGGACAGTTCAATCCTTCGATTTAGCTCGCGTATAGCCTCGAGTTGCTGTTTTGTCATTTTACGGGCAACTGCCGGTGCCGGATCTGGAACACGAGGCATTGACGATCCATAACCGATTGCACCCTTAATACGCTCTGCCGGGACCCCATTTTCCAGGAGCCATTTTGCTACTGCGCGAGCGCGCATCACAGAGATTTCCTGGTTACGCTTTGCCGGACCATCGACAGATGCATGACCTTCGACAAGCACTTCGAGATCTTCGCAATCCTGTGTGAGATAGTCAAGCATCTCATCCATGCGTACGCGGGTTGTGGGATCTGTAAAATCAATGACATCAGAATTCACATTGAAGCGAATGCCCTGCGCATTGAGCTTCTTCTTTGCAGTAGCTGCTGGAGCTGGCTCCTTGACAGGCTCTGGTTCCTTAGCAGGCTCAGTTTCTTTAGCAGGCTCAGTTTCCTTGACAGGTTCCGGTGCAGGGGGCTCAGACTGCGGCGTTGGTGCTGGCGCTGGCGCCGCTGCTGGCGGCACTGCTAGTGCTGGTTCTACAGGCTCGTCGAGGGCTATTGAGGGTTCTTGAGACCGCTGCTGACGGCAGATCTCGCAGTTTTGAGCCGCGCATATTGCGCAGTTATTGACATCGTACCATGTCTTGCACTGCTCGCACCACAAAAGCTCCTTACTACTCTCCGATCGTTCGTTGAAGCGATACGACAAGCCGATGGTGAGTGCCGAAAGGCCGTCGTTCTCGCCACGGAACTCATAATCATCAAGAAAACCCGAGAACACGAGACGATAGTCGTAGCGTGCTGTTAACGAGAGCTGCTCTGCTAATGGCACCATTACGCCAAGACCCAATGGGAAACTTGCAACAGATGACGGGTACACACCCTTGTCATAATTGGGCAGTGGTGCCCCTTCATTGCTATTTCTCGGAGTGAAGTGCACAAGACCAAAACCGCCGCTGATGAACGGTGTAAACGACTTGTTCGGCAACAGGATGTACCCAAATGTTACATCTAGGGTCGTTAAACCGGCCTCGTTGTTGGATTCAATCTTGGAGAGAGAGCCCGGATAGGTGCCTCCGAAGGTAGATCCAGGTCCGTAATAATCGTCGTACTTCTTGATCAACGCAGGACTTGTCTGCCAGTGGTAGGATCCGAACCCAATGCGACCTTCTATCCAAAATCTGTCGGACGTGTTATACGAAAGCGTAAACAATCCGCCATCTCCCGCACGATCAGAGTCGAAATCTCCACGGTAGAAGTGGGCTGAATACCCAGCTGAGGCAGTTACATCGCCCTTACGCGTCTGTGCCTGCACCACGCTTGGAAGCGACATGCTGAGAGCCAACAGCACGAAAAAAAACACTTTCATCATATCCATGATGAACCTTTCGATGTTCATTCTATACCCTGGGGTGCTTACCTATCAGCCCAAAGTTACATCAAAAAGTATTCCACATTTGTCGATAAATGTGGAAAAGTTTACTTCAGAACCGCCAGAATCCTTGAAGAAACATCTTCGACCTCCCCTATGCCATCAACGCTCGTGAGAAGACCAAGGTTGGAGTAATACTCGAGCAATGGCGCAGTTTCGGCGTTGTATACGGAAAGACGGTTGCGGATAATGTCCTCTTGATCATCAGCTCGACCGCGCTGCAGAAGTCTGTTGATGATCGTCTCATCATCAACTTCGAGATTCACCACACGGTCAACCGCAGTTCCCTTCGCAGCGAGCAAGGCTTGCAGCGCGTTTGCCTGAGCACGGGTTCGTGGGAATCCGTCGAGAATGCATCCGCTGGCAAACTCTTGACCATTCATCGCTTCTTCCACGATACGCGCAACTACGTCGTCCGGTACAAGGTCGCCAGCATCAACGTATCCCTTGGCAAGCAACCCTACTTCCGTTTGGTTCTTAATGGCAGCGCGAAAAGCATCACCAGTGCTCAGATGAGCAATACCAAGCTTTTGGGCCAGAATAACGGCCTGTGTTCCCTTGCCCACACCAGGGGCGCCGAAAAGTACAACGATCATGAGTTCAGGTGATGATGTGATTAGTGCTTAATGGTCGTCTGAAAGGTGCCGGTTACCAGCACAACAAAACAAAGTTACCTTTTTGACCGATAATTCTCCATCCTTGGCCTGACCAGTTTTTGCCAAGAAAACGATCAATGAGCTCGGGCTCATCGCAGAAGTAGCGCACGTGACGTTGGCCAAGGTACGCCGGAATATCATCCTTGCGAACGAGCGCTTCGTGGTTCACCTTGCCGTCTATGTTAAGAACGTTGTCACGCATAAAGCCAAGCGTTCCTGTCTGACCCGATGCTATAACTTCGCCGTGAGGTACGAGTTCTTCCACAAGTGCCAGTTGATGCACGATCATCTCGTTGCCTGCCCCCTTCCCCAATAGCATGGCCCCAACGACGGCAACGAACAAGAGCGTGTATGCTGCAAACAGCGTGTGCTGCACGAGTGGTCGAATCCGGGCTCGAACGAAGGCGATCAATCCAAGAGCGACGATTGTAAGAGCGACTGGGACGAAATAGCGCGTGTAGTGCCACGTGGCAAAGCTGGTCGCCACGTAATAGATACACATGCTAACAACTCCAACCGCCAGTGCACCAAAGGCGCTCTTCGAGAGATCCATGCCGCTACGAAGTGCTCGTGCCGTTCGCCATAAGATTGGGAGAACAGCTAGGAAGATTGACATCCTGAAGACTTCGCCCCAGAATGTCGAGATCGAATGGAAGCGCAGAAACGCAAAGGGCATCAGTGTTTCGGCGATGTTGATGAAGGCCTGCTCTAGACGCTCCGTGGTCAACACAAGCGATGTCTGCGCTGCACCGCCAGAAGGCATAATGGTGCCGAAGTTCGTGTAGATATAGGCAAACCATGGCAGGATGATCAGCATGGTGCAGCCGCCAGCAAGCAGAACATCAATTCTGCGGCTGGGCTTGCCTTTTACGAGCATCCACATCATCAGCATCGACGCCGGTACAAGCACATCGATGCGCGTAAGGATCATGAGTCCGAGCAATACGCCAAGCTGCAGCGTCCATGAGCGTGAAGCATTCTCAGGCATTGTGAGAAGCTGACGCGCAAGAAGAATGTAGCCTAGGAGCAGCACTCCGGTTTCGAGTCCGTTGAAGTGCATCGTGAATTGATAGAGTGATGTCAGGTAGAACAGCTCAATCGCAGGTTGCCATTGCTCTGCTATGTCCTGGGGTATTAGCTGGGTAACTACCCGGGCAAACACCCATGCAGCAGCGGCATACACGATGAGCGAGAATACCAGGTAGAACCGCAGGCCCAGAATTCGATCGCCCCCAGAGGCAACAAAGCACAATGAGGTAATAATGGTGACAAGGGGCTGAAAGCCGCTTGTGAGCATTTCGCCGTCGATCGTGGGGCCATTGCCAAGAGCAAGATTTCTGGCAACGGTCAACGAGTAGTATCCGTCTTCCTGCAGCGGGTTGTTGGCAATGTAGGTATCCTGACGAAACGCAAGCGCAAGAAGCAGCGCGTATACAACGTAT
>CANGZU010000028.1 GCA_947458785.1 Ignavibacteria bacterium | reverse complement strand
CGATTACAATCCAGCTAACCTTCTTCTGCACGTACCGCTTTTTCTTCCAATCATCACCATTCTGCTTGATTGCGTACTTCGGTGTGCGCTTGAACTCCGTCTTCTTGCCAATGATCGCTTCAATGACCGCCCGAGTTTTGTTGACTGCTAGCCCCATAGATCCAGCCATAAAAACTGGGAACAGGAGCAGTCGACGCTGCCAGTCGAGGTGGATGGCGCGCTGTGCGTACATGTAGAAGAGAAACGTCGAGATACTGGCCAACACGAAGATGGACATTATGCTGTAGAAGTCTGAGTATGACATCAAGCCGAACATCTGCTGTGGATTTGATTCCGCAGTGTTCTTGATCACCACGATCGGCACATTGAGGAATGCTACCATCATGATGAATGGGAACACGATGTTACTGGTGAGATGCACAGTGCACTCAAGCTTGTGCTTGAGGGAAAGACCGCTCTTCCATACCGATGGAAGGAGCTTCTTTGCGGTCTCGACAGCGCCCTTTGTCCAGCGGAACTGCTGAGTCTTGAGTGAGTTGATATCCGCAGGGAGTTCTGCGGGCGACGTAACACCATTAAGGAACACGAATCGCCAGCCACGAAGCTGGGCGCGGTAGGACAGGTCAAGGTCTTCGGCAAGCGTGTCGCTGTGCCAGTTACCAGCATCTTCAATTGTGCTCTTACGCCAGATGCCTGCTGTTCCGTTGAAGTTGATGAAGAAGCCTGCCTTGTGACGTATCTGCTGTTCGATGACGAAGTGTCCGTCGAGCGCAAGTGCCTGGGCCTTTGTGAGGTATGAGTAGTCCTCGTTCAAATGTTCCCAACGAGTCTGCACCATCCCTACCTTGCCATCAACGAAGTAAGGAATCGTCTTGCGGAGGAAGTCCGCCTTCGGGATAAAATCTGCATCAAAGATTGCGACGAATTCACCGCGTGCCGCAGCCAGTCCCTCTTTGAGGGCACCTGCTTTGTAACCTTGACGGTTTGTGCGGTGGATGTGCTTGATATCGAACCCTTGAGCGCGGAATCGCTCGGCGAGGCTACGGGAGATTTCAACCGTCTCATCTGTTGAGTCATCTAGGAGTTGGATCTCGAGCTTGTCCTTCGGGTAATCGATCTCGCAGACGGCCTCAACAAGGCGGTCTACAACATAAAGCTCGTTATAAAATGGAAGTTGAATTGTGACCAATGGCAGATTGTCTGCGTCTACCGCCGGCTCTTGGTGCGTTACCTTCTGGGTCTTGTGATAATAGTAGATCATGACAAGACCATGGAGTCCAAATGCAAAGAGCACACACAAGGACAAAAAGTACACGGCAAGAAGGATGTCTTCCATGGAAGAGCTTTGGAGAAGTGTATGAAACAGAACGTTCTACTGTTGTATCGATACACCGCTTACCAGTCTGAAACAACTGCGAGAAGGACATCGTCGGAGATGCGCTGTAGGGCGCGCTCTGCGGCTGATCTGCGACCTTCTGTTGGATCACTTACGTTGTAAACATCCGA
This sequence comes from Ignavibacteria bacterium, assembly GCA_947458785.1. Lineage (GTDB taxonomy): Bacteria > Bacteroidota > Ignavibacteria > Kapaibacteriales > Kapaibacteriaceae > UBA10438. The sequence goes on along the minus strand of CANGZU010000028.1, from coordinate 18,779 downwards.
GTTTTCAAACGTCCGCTTCCAAACAAGTTTATTCTTCACAGCATCGAAGTATTCTACTTCGACCGAGACGGTGATCCGCCGAGTTCCTTCAACATCACCAGACTGCAGGGCAGCGATCTGATCCTGTACACGGGTGAGTATTGTCGAGATCCGCGCGTCGCCGTTCTCTTCGACTAGTTGAACGGTGTTATCACTTCGAAATCTGCGGATCAGGGTTTCTGTACAAAACTCGCGGAACGTGGGGTCGCCGAAGCCGCTGCGATCGATTACCGATGCAATGGACATCGTCTTAATGTGTTCCGGTACCGATCCCCCACGAAACGAGTAGCATGCAGAGAGCATGAACACGCATATCACAAAAGTGATGTGCGAAACTAGATGACGTTGAGTGTCGACTGCATGAAGGAAGAATGAAACGTTTTTCATGTTGCATGCAGCCCTACAAATGGATTCATCAGGCGCTCGGCTCCGATGGTTGATGTAGGACCGTGGCCGGGGAAGATGGCGTATGTATCGGCAAGACAGAACAGCTGTTGTTTGATCGATTGACAAAGCTCTTCCATGTTGCCGCCCGGCAGATCTGTGCGCCCTATACTTCCGGCAAACAGCGTATCACCGACATAGGCCAATTCGTTGGTCGTATCAAGGAAACAGATGCCCCCTTCTGTATGTCCCGGCGTATGAACCCATGCCATCGTGGCAGTGCCTGCCAGGATCGTAAGCATCCCTGAGAGACCTTTGATGGTTTCGAACGTCTGTACTGCAGGAATCGTGAACGGAAGGGGCCAGATAGTATGCGCCATGGGATCGGTAAGACGATAGACGTCTGCCTCGTGTACAACCACGCGAGCACCAGTTGTGCTTTGCAGTTCCCGGCAATCGGCGGTATGGTCCCAGTGTGTATGCGTGAGCAGGATATCAGAGAGATTCCAGCCCCTCTCTGTGAGTGCCTCGGTCACGCAGCGGAGACTGTCTTTGGGCGTATCGACCAAAAACGCAAGGCCGGACACATCGTCGCCAACAAGGTAGCAGTTGGTGGCAACCGGACCGCACTCAAATGTGAGAACATTGAACATCCTGCGAAACTACTCCCAAGCGTTCGATAATGTTATGTTCGCACGATGAAAATCAGCCTTCGACAAGTATCATTGCCAACTGCAATCGCAGCGCTGTTCTACGTTGTGGTGTCGACTGCATCATATGCGCAATCCTCGACCGATCAGCAACCGACGTGGTCAGGCAGTGCCGAGCCATATCTGCATGCCGTGATGAAACAGTTCACCACAGCAACAGCAGATGGATTTCAGGGCAGGACGAGTTTACCGCCGAGCGAGTTATTCAAACTGCTCGAGTTCCTTGCCAGCGCTCGCGGCAGCGTTGAGCGCGGCAGGATGGGTATGATGGTGGACGCTTCCTACTTGCGCGTGGGAAAACAGTTCTCGACGAATCTTGCTGGAGGGCTGTTCACGGGCGCAGGACAGATCACTGCCGGTATGGGCGTTTATGATGCTGCATTTCGTTACCGGCTCGGTGAGCTCGAATCAGATGACACGCAGGCAGGAATATGGACGGTCATACCCTATGCCGGCGTGCGCATCATTGATCTCTGGGCAGACATTGATGCGGAGGTAATGGGTCCGTTTGGCTATGATCAAAAGGATCAAGGCGAGGTTGAACGCATTTGGGCACAACCACTCATTGGTATCAGTGGCTCCATCGTTGTGCTGCCCAACCTCCGAGCATTCGCACGCGCAGATGCAGGCGGGTTTGGTCTGGCAGGCCTGCAGGATTTCTCTGGCAATGCACAGCTTGGGCTGGGATATGCGGTGCTGCCGTCACTGAGAACGAATGTGTCGTGGCGTTATCGCAAGCTGGCATGGAAGACCCGGGAACTTCCTGCGAACGGTTTGACGAATGATCAAAATGGCATCGAGGTGGGACTAAAATTCCTCTTCTAAGGCTGAAGTCAGAAATGTTATCTTTGCGGTCGAATTCAATGGAGCAGCAGACCTATGGATCCTGTCGTCAATTACATCCCGCTTATGATCATGATCGCCGTTGGTCTGATCTTTGGCGTGAGCAATATCCTACTCGCCGAGAACCTAGGTCCTCGTCGCAGCACACGATCTAAGCTCACGACTTACGAATCGGGGATGGAACCAATAAAGAGTGCTCGCGAGCGCTTCACGGTCAAGTTCTACCTCGTTGCAATGATGTTCATCCTCTTCGATATTGAAGTTGTGTTCATGTATCCGTGGGCAGTTGCCTTCAAGGACTTTCAAGGGATCACAGGCCTTGTCGCAATGATCCTGTTCATGGTCCTCTTGTTCAGCGGTTACCTCTACGTTCTTAAGAAAGGTGCACTCAAATGGGATTGAACGAGCAGATCGCACGCGATGGCTTTGTGACCACTCGTGTTGAATCACTGATCACATGGGCACAGAAGAACTCTCTGTGGCCGATGCCGATGGGCATTTCTTGTTGTGCCATTGAAATGATGGCCTTTGGTGGTCCACGTGCAGACTCGTCACGTTTTGGTTCTGAGCGATTCTCCTTCTCGCCACGTCAGGCAGACCTGATGATCGTCGCTGGTACTGTGACGTACAAGATGGCTTGGGTTGTGAAAAAAGTATGGGACCAAATGCCTGATCCGAAGTGGTGTATCGCCATGGGCGTTTGTACATCGACCGGTGGCATGTTCCGCTCATACCCTGTTGTTCAGGGGATTGATCAGTTCTTGCCTGTTGACGCCTACGTTTCGGGCTGTCCGCCACGCCCGGAAGCACTTATGAAGGCTTTGATGTACATCCAGGACAAGGTATCGGAGTCGAAGCCCCAGTTGATCAATCTCGGCAAGGATACTGGCGATGTTCGCCGTTCAGAAATGCTCGTAACGCCATAATGCGTATTGCAGGCGTGATGACGGGCACGTCCTTCGATGCGATCGACGTAGCACTATGTGACATTGAACAAAAGGGAGGCCGCGATGCGGTGTCCCTTTTTGCATTTACGAGTGTCCCGTTCAGCGAGCAGACACAAGATCTGCTTGCACAATCACAACAAGCGAATGCCTCGTTGGAGGAACTCTCTGACCTTGCATTTGCACTCGCTCGCGAGTATGCAGATGCCATCACGGCAGTAGAACGCCAGCACAATGTGCATGCCGATGCTATCGCGATTCATGGACAGACGATCTGGCACCATCCGCCCCTTTCAACCTGGCAGATAGGCAACGGGTCTGCACTAAGCGCAATGCTTGGCCGCACGGTTATCAGCGACTTCCGTTCTGCAGACGTTGCTCTTGGTGGTCAGGGGGCTCCCCTTGTGCCCATCTTTGATCACGCAACTATCTGTGATAATCGTCTGCATCGCATTGCACTTAACATCGGCGGTATGGCGAATGTTACGATTATGCCCCCTTCATGCAGCCTCGATTCCCTGATTGCCTTCGATACGGGCCCAGGCAATGTCTGGATCGACGCCGGTGCCCGCCTTACCTTCGGCAAGAAGTTTGATAACAACGGTTCGATAGCCCAAGCCGGTCGTGTGATCACGCCGATGCTTGCCGAAATGAAAACACTGCCCTACTTCGCTGCTGAGCCGCCCAAATCCACTGGACGCGAGCTGTTCACGCTGAAAGAGGCCCAACGCCTGATCACAAAGTACTCGCATCCATCAAGCCCGTTGGAAGATGTGGTAACTACCATGACAGAGCTTTCTGCATGGTCTATCGCCGACCACGTGATGCGCTATGCCCCGGCGACACAAGAGATCATCGTCTCTGGAGGGGGCTCGCAGAATTCCTTCCTGATGGAACGCATTGCACTGCTTCTCGAAGAGAACCATTCACCTGCGCAACTTGTTGTGCACCAACACTGGCAGGAAAAAGAAGCGATGGCCTTTGCCTACCTGGGGTACCTTACCCTGATGGGGCGTCCAGGTAATGTACCATATGTTACCGGTGCCTCCAGAATGGCAATTCTCGGTTCGGTTTCAAGGTCGGTTGTTTTGTAATTTTGCGCCCACTTGTGCAGTAGTACTGCACTTTGTACAACGATCATCATTGAGCATATACCATGAGCTTTAACCTGCAGTTCTCAGAGACCCACGAAATGATTCGTGAAACAGCCCGTCAGTTCGCACGCGAAGAAGTAGCACCTTCTTCTATAGAACGCGACAAGAACGGTGAGTTCCCAACCGAGATCATCAAGAAGCTTGGCGAGATGGGTGCCATGGGCATGATGGTCTCGACCGAATGGGGTGGAGCAGGACTTGACGCAATGAGCTATGTGATAGCCATGGAAGAAGTATCGGCTGTTGATGCATCCGTCGGCGTTGTTATGTCGGTGAACAACTCGCTTGTTTGCTGGGGACTCGAAACGTACGGCACAGACGAGCAAAAGGACAAGTGGCTGCGTCCACTTGCTAGTGGACAAATCCACGGTGCGTTCTGCCTGAGCGAGCCAGAAGCAGGTTCTGATGCTACCTCGCAGAGCACCAATGCCGTCAAGGTAGACGGCGGCTGGGTACTCAATGGTACAAAGAACTGGATCACGAACGGAACAACTGCAAGCACGTACCTCGTTATGGCTCAGACGAATCGTGAGCTTCGCCACAAGGGTATCACCTGCTTCATCATCGACCGCAATGCACCGGGCTTCGAGCCGGGACTGAAGGAAGACAAGCTCGGCATCCGCTCGAGCGATACATGCTCGATTGGCCTGACGAACGTTTTCGTTCCAGATGATCAGATCCTGGGCGGCGTAGGCATGGGCTTTAAAATCGCCATGGAATCACTGAATGGTGGACGCATTGGCATTGCCGCGCAAGCACTCGGAATTGCTAAAGGTGCAACTGAAGCAGCAATCAAGTATTCGACGGAGCGCAAGGCATTTGGTAAGCCGATTGCAGACCTTCAGGCGATTCAGCTCAAGCTTGCTGACATGGCTACACGCCTTGAAGCAGCGCGTATGCTTACCTACCGTGCAGCATATCTCAAGGATCAGCATCAGAATTATATCAAAGCTGCGGCACAAGCTAAGTTGTTTGCCTCGCAAACAGCTGTGCATAATGCTCTTGAGGCAATTCAGGTGCACGGCGGCTACGGATATGTGCGTGAGTATCTCGTCGAGCGCTACCTACGTGATGCGAAGATCACAGAGATCTACGAAGGCACATCTGAGATTCAGCATATCGTAATTGCACGTGAGCTGATCAAAGAACTCTAAGGCAACCTTGCCCCGAGCTTAATCTCCCATAGGCGCTGGAATCGCGTGATGTTCCCTGTGTTGTTCACCGACCTTGAGATATCAAGGTTGAAGTAGCGCATTGCGTCAGCATTGTTCAAGACAGTGAACGGCACGGTAACCGTGATTGTGCTGTTACCGGCAAAGTCACTTACTTGTCCGGTAAGCCTGTAGACAACTTCACTCCAGAGCTGACCCGATACGGTGAGCTGCGTCTGTGACATGTCTGCTCCGAGATCCATCTGAACAGATTGGACAAGACCGCCGACACCTGACAGGAGATCCCCAAGGGCACTCGTTGCCACCGCGGATAACGACGCATTGACTTCGTTGACGAGGTTGCCTTGGCCTGTCGAGGTAAGTTCATCCTGCGTTCGACCAAGGAGGAGGAGCATCAGAGCATCGCCCGTTACCTTGGCAGAATCACCCTCCTGTTTGCGTTGGTTCCTGTAGTACGACCAACGTGCGATCGGGCGTTGTTTCGTGCCAGTGATATCGATGTCTACACGGTAGGTCTCGGGTTCATTGTTCTGAAGGCTCATTCGGCGTCCGTTAAAAACCGCCTTCAAATCGAGCGTTGGATTCCCCAAGCCCCCTTGCGTGAAGTCAAGTGTTCCGCTGGCAGTGAAGGGCTTGTAGAACTTGTAGGTTGACGTTCCGTCTTTAACGCGCACCTTACCACTCATGTTCGTTGAGTTGTCCAGAAATCGTCCGGTAATGGTAAGGGGCTTCGTAACGTCCACAGGCTCAAGATCCGCGATCAGGATCTCAAAGATTCCAAACACCATTGTCATCAAAGTTCGGCCTTTGAGATAGATGTTTAGGTTGAATCGCAGGATATCAGAGAACGAAGCCGTTGTTGACTTTACAACATCGGCTACGAAATCGGTTGCCGTAGCTCTATCGCGAGCGCTCGAGGTGTCGCTGACGCGAACAACCGTCGTGGTATCAAGAATGGAACGCGCAGTTGAACGATCCTTTGAGCGTTGATACACGAAGGCCGAATACTTGGCTTTGGAGCTTGCACGGTCTTGCGGGAATATGACGTCGGCATACAGCACGTCCACATCGCCAGCAAGAACAGGTGCATCGAGCGGACCATAGAACATGATCGGTTTGTTCGAACCACTCGCGACAACAATGTCGCCGAATACCTTGGGATTGCGTGCTTGCGATCCCTTGTTCATGATCAGAATACCTTTGCTGGTTACGTTGAAATCAACGCGAGAAACCGAGAGCCCATCAAAGGTCACAACGCCGCTTGCCAGCGCAGCTCCGCCGCGGCGATCTCTGTCCAGGTTGCGAATTCGTATCGTGTCAAGATAAAGGCGTGATCCTTCAAGGTGCAACGCACCTTCTGCGCGGTAGACGATGTTGGTTGGAGATGCTAAGAACGTCGTGTTCTTGAAGGTTGCCGACCCACCCAAGTCGATGTTGCTCGGCAGTGTTCCACGCATGGTCACGGTGCCATCTGCAACACCTTGCACACGCTCTACGGCGGGCAGGAAGGGCTCTACAGCGGCCAAGGCCAGTTGTGTAGCCTTAAGGTCGATGTCTACCACTCCACCTTGGACAATACGCTCACGGACGTTTCGCAGTCCAAGATCGAACGGTAGGTGCCGAATATCGATCGACAATGTATTCGGTGCGTTGATAATGCGTTTGTTCGCAATGTTCAAGCTTCCAACGATATCGCGATTGGCGTAACGGATGGAAGCACTCAACGACCCGATGAGCTCTCGATTGTAGGCAACATCTTCGGCACGCACGCGCATCGATGCAACTGGGTTTTCCCAACTGCCATTGACGTACATATCCAGATCTGAAACTCTACCTGCGAGAAATGTCAACGGATGGCCGTCTTGGAGTTCAACGAATCGGCGTACGTCCTGAAGATTGAAATCGGTGACCTGAATATGAAGATTGGAAAATCGTTCAAGCGAGCAGACGCCTTCGATTGAAACAACTTCCCCATCGCTTCTGCGCATGGTGAGCCCCGTGACATCAAAAACCTGATTCCGGGCACGGATCTTTGCATCGTTCAACGAGACCCATTCTAACTTCTTCTGTTTGTCGACTGTAGCGGCGATCGTATCGATCAGCAACGTTACCTGACCACTACGATAGATGGATGTTACACCGACCAATGCATCAATTCCGTTGGCGTTAACGCTTGCAGAAGTGTACATCGCAGAATCATTTCCCCTCAGTTCAAATCGGGCCTTGTTATAGACATCGGTTCCGACAAAGACGTTGCGCTCGCATGCGGCCGCTAGCTGGACATCTTCGACAACAGGGACAGAGTCGCGAACACGGTAGCGCAGTTCGCCCGCGATCAAGCATGGATCGGCTATGATGGTTGTTGAATCCGTACGAACCAGAAGGTCGGTAACTGCCAACTCGTCAGCAAAAAGCTGCAGCTTGGTCGAATCTGCTGAGATACGCCCGCGCAGAGCCGACCGAGTGGAAATGGTCGTGTTTCGCAGAAAGACATTGAACGGAGATGCATCCAGTAGTTGAATATCGAAGGAGGCCTGGAGCGGATGCAGTCCAAGTTTTGGATATGTTATGAGCGTATCATTCGTGTACACGAACGGATGGGTCCGCCGCATAGCTGTAACTGCAGCAAGCGTTGCAAGGTCTGTACAAGAAGCGATCAGGTGTGTTGGAGTGAAGGTCCCATCAACATTAATGCGTGCAAACGGTGCTTGTACGAGGATCTTGCGCACGCCATTTTGAAGGCTGCTGGACAGATCGAGAGTAAATGGCAGCAGAGCTCGGTCTTCGAGGGCGAACTCGGTGACACGTGCGCGAACTGACCCTAAGAACTCATCAAGCGTGAGACCACGAGCATCGATTTGGATGCTGCCCGATAAACCCGTCGGTAGAGATGAACTATCGAAGAGTCGCTTCACGTCCAGACCGTCGATCGAAGCATTGATCGTGTAGGCTAGCGTATCACTGCGGGCGTCAATAGATCCGGTAGCTGATACGAGCTGACGCAGCATATCGTCGTATTGGGCTTCTTCTGCATCAATCCGCTGCGGTGTGACATCAACACGAAACGTATCGATGCGGGTTATCCCAGCATCTGCCTGAAAGCTCATGCTAGCCGACCGCACTGCTCGCTCTGCCAGCATAGACTGATCAAGCCAGACATCGTACTGACCTTTAAGCTCGCTAAGCGTAAAGCCCTGACCTTCAATCCGCACGCGGCCATTGAGATCGCAGGGGCCGAAGGCAGCATCGAACCGAGCAAGATCAGCCTTGCGGACGGTTGCATCGAGCTTGTAGGCCATCGGTGTTGTGTTCAAATACAGGGTCATGAATCCCTGAATCTCTCCTAAGTCGTCCCTGCCGTCAATATCAAACCACAATGAATCCGAAGGATGCCCCTTCATCTCAACATGCTTAACGTATGTCGAGCCAATGAATGGGAGTTTGGGAAGTGACAGGAATGCCATGCGTTGCTGGACTTCAGCGAAGCGGGCATGTGAATCGTGCAGCTGGACATGCAGGAACAGTGGCGAGCTACCGTCAAGACCGGTAACCTCAACACTTCCCTTCAGCGCAGCATGCCCTGCGTCGAGACGCATGTTCTCGACTAGCACGCGTTCTCCATTGTACGATACGTCGCTGTCGAGAGCATATGATTCGCGAACGTCGAGAAACGGCAGGAAGTAGCGGATATCAGGACCCCATACACGAGAAGCAATCACGTGAGCCTTGAGAGGGTGACTCCGAAACTTCTCTGCTGGCAAACCTTCGCGCTCGACATCGATCCCAAGAATCTCGCCCTTGAGAGCGATTGATGTTCTTGGTGTCTCAAGCACAAGTGCGCGTACCTGCGCGCCCCCTGGCCCGAGATGCGCCGCAAGCGACATGTGATCGATTTGAAGCTGTGGTGAGCGTTTATCTACAAACGAAAGATGCTCAACAACGGCAGTGTACTCGCGCTTGCCGAGGTCGATGAGCGTTGAAAGACTCAGCTGAAGGTTGGTTAGAGCAAGGTGAGCAGGATCAAATGAGGTAGTCGATCCTTGAGGGGATGTGCGATCATCAACGTGAATTGTGCCATCCTTGATAGAGACGTCCCGAAGCCGCAATACAAGCTTGGAGGGGGCTGCTGCAGTCGTATCGGTTGACGTACTCAGGCGGGAGAAGTTCCAGACCCCCGAGGAGTCCCGTATAAGGTTAACCGTTGGGCGGACGATATGGAGGGCATTAACCGCTGTGGTATGACCAACCAGCGCGGCAATATCGTATGCAACACGGATCTGCTCTGCGTCGAGAAGGATCTGTCCCTGAACGCTAAGCCGTGGGCGTTCAACGACGACCCCATGAAACACATCGATGCGAACATCGTCGCAGATGAATGTACCGTTGATCTGAGAGTTCACGAGGTTGAGAACCTGAGACGTGAGGAACCTGCGTCCTGTTTCCGTTTGCACGAATACAACGGCCAAAGCTGCCAGAATCAAGGTGGCCACGGCAACATTGAAAGCGCCACGAACGAACAAGACCACTAATCGACGCAGCGTACTGCGTCGATTGGCGGTCTGTATGTTTTGTTCTTCAGGTGTCATGCATCATGCCGATCTGCGTGAGAACGGCTCAGGACGATTACTCGCCTTGTGCCTTGGTATACTTCGCTTCTCCCGCGTCATTCCAGAGTAGCTCGACGTGCAGCCATTCAACTTGTTGCGCTGTTAGTTCTGTGAGCACTCCGAGTGCTTCTTGACGACTAATTGGTGCATCGCTGACATAGCGGCAACGGTAATGATCGACCAACAAAATGTCTGGTGTTGGACCTGGCCATACCTTGGTACCACGGTTCGACATCAGACGTAGCGTAAAGTTTCCGATCTGCTGCGGCATTGATGGCAGCCCATCGTGGTGAACGAAGACGTCCAAGCCAACACAGTCCCACGAAGACATCGATGCCTTACTAAGGGGCTTTGCATCCATTGCAGCTGTTGTAGCAACCGGCTCTGTTTGCGTTACTGGCGAGAGGTTGGCAATGATCGCATCCGTATACTCGGTCGTTGATGCTGTGCCACCAAGATCGCGTGTCTTTGCGCCACTCGACAATGCGGCCACCATGGCCTTTTCGATCGCTTCCGCGTAGCCTATGTAGCCCATGTGCTGGAGCATCTGGATCGATGAGATCAAGATCGCTGTAGGGTTTGCAAGCCCCATACCTGCGATGTCGGGTGCTGATCCATGAACAGCCTCGAACACGGCACACGACTTGCCGATGTTGCCACCAGGAGCAACGCCAAGTCCACCAACAATACCTGCGCAGAGATCACTTACGATATCGCCGTAAAGATTCGGCAGCACGAGAACGTCGAACTGCTCCGGACGCGCCACAAGCTGCATGCAGCAGTTGTCAACAATGATATCATCAGCTGCAATCTCAGGATACTCGGCCGCCACTTCACGGAACACCTGTAGCCAAAGTCCGTCGGTGATCTTATGGATATTGGCCTTATGCACACATGTAACGCGCTTGCGGCCAAGCTTCTTGGCCTCTTCGAATGTGTAGCGGATCACGGCTTCACAGCCTTGACGTGTGATGAGCTTGAGGCACTGGGCAACGTTTGCCGTCTGGTAGTGCTCGATACCAGCGTAGGTGTCTTCTATGTTCTCACGGACGATGAGTACATCAACGTTTTGGAAACGGGTCTCAACGGCAGGCATCGACTTTGCAAGACGTACGTTGGCATAGAGCTCGAGGGCCTTGCGGATTGTAACGTTCACGGACTTGTGTCCGCCTGCGATTGGAGTTGTCGTAGGCCCCTTGAGCGCAACGCCGTTGCGCTTGATACTTTCGAGTGTCTCCTGTGGCACGCCTTGTCCTGATGCTTCGATTGCACCCAGTCCTGCGATCGCCTTTTCCCACTGGATCGGCACACCGGCTGCTTCAAAAACACGAACGACGCTATCACAGATCTCTGGTCCAATTCCATCGCCTTCAATCAGCGTTACTGTGCGTTTAGTCATGACTACGTTTTCCTTTGTGGTTGTTCACATTCGTATGATGGTGATGATTCGATGTGGGATTATACAGCTTCGACGACGACAGCGCTTGCTTCTCCACCGCCGATGCAGAGCGTTGCAAGGCCGTAGCGTTTTCCATGACGCTTGAGTGCGTGAACAAGCGTTGTAAGGACGCGCGCACCTGATGCACCAATTGGATGTCCCAATGCAACTGCACCGCCGTGCACATTGACTTTTTCGTGCGGAATCGAAAGTTGTTGCTGTGCTGCGAGTGTAACAACAGCAAAAGCCTCATTGATCTCAAACAGATCGATGTCTTCTAGAGTAAGACCTGCCTTACCAACAGCGCGCTTGATAGCATCCACAGGAGCTGTCGTGAACCAAATCGGGTCTTGCGCAAAAGACGCTTGACCGAGAATCTTCGCCATTGGCTTAAGACCATGCTCTGCTACGGCCTTTTCCGATGCCAACACGAGCGCAGCAGCGCCATCATTGATTGTTGATGCATTAGCAGCCGTGACTGTGCCGTCCTTTTTAAAAACGGGCTTCAACGCTGGAATCTTGTCGAACTGCACCTTCGTTGGCTCCTCGTCGGTATCGACAATTACCTCGCCCTTGCGCGTCTTCACCGTAACCGGCGCGATCTCATCGGCAAACACGCCGTCTGCCTGAGCCTGTTGCGCTCGCTTGTACGATTCGATTGTGAATTCATCCTGCATGTCGCGCGTGATGTTGCATTCCGAGGCACAGACTTCAGCTGCATCGCCCATTGGGACCTGATTGTAGACATCCCAAAGGCCGTCCCACTGCATGAGGTCTACCATGCGAGCATTACCGAACTTGACACCCTTGCGTGAATCCAGCATTGCGTGAGGAGCGTTCGTCATCGACTCTTGTCCACCAGCGATGACAATCTCTGCGTCACCGCAGCGAATGGCCTGATCGGCCAGCATCACAGACTTGAGACCCGAACCACAGACCTTATTGATCGTCATCGCCGGTACGCTCTTAGGCAGACCTGCAAAGATCATAGCCTGTCTTGCTGGTGCTTGACCAACACCGCCAGCGAGCACGTTGCCCATGATGACTTCGCTTACTGCGTCGGCCGGGACACCGCTGCGCTCAAGGGCGGCTTTGATAGCGATGGCACCCAGCTGTGGAGCGGAAAAATCGCTCAGAGACCCAAGCAGTGAACCAATCGGAGTGCGGGCGGCAGAGATGATATACGTCATGTGGCAACTCGTTTGAAGTGGTGTATGGGGAAAACTAGCGCCACAAATTTACCATTTCAGGCGTCACAACAGGCCTGAGACTTTCCCAAAGGCACTTCACTTCCGTAAATTCGCGAGTCTACGACCAAACGTAGCATTCACTTACAGCGATCATTTACTCGGATCATCGTATGAATAAGGGCCGCATCGTCCAGGTTATTGGTCCCGTCGTCGACGTGGAGTTTACCAATGGCCATATTCCAGCCGTTCTCAACGCTCTGACAGTTGAGCGTTCCTCGCCGGAAACAGGCGCCAAGGAAACGCTTGTGTGTGAGGTACAGCAACACCTTGGTGAAGACCGTGTCCGTGCCATCGCCATCGATTCCACAGACGGACTCGTTCGTGGTATGGAAGCGATCGACACCGGCGCTCCAATCTCTGTTCCGGTTGGGCCAGGGGTTCTTGGCCGCCTGATCAACGTTGTTGGTCACGGCATCGATAACAAGCCTGAGATCAAGAGCGACAAGAAGTGGTCTATCCACCGCCAGTCACCGGCATTCGCAAGCCTGTCAACGCAGAAGGAAATGTTTGAGACCGGCATCAAGGTTATCGACCTTATCGAGCCGTTCACAAAGGGCGGCAAGACGGGCCTCTTTGGTGGTGCCGGTGTTGGTAAAACGGTTATCATCCAAGAGCTTATTCACAACATCGCGAAGCAGCACGGTGGATACTCCGTGTTTGCCGGTGTTGGTGAGCGTACACGGGAAGGGAATGACCTTTACCTCGAAATGACAGAGTCCGGCGTTATCGACAAGACAGCCCTCGTGTTTGGCCAGATGAACGAACCACCGGGAGCTCGTGCACGTGTTGCTCTTACAGCTCTTACGATGGCGGAGTATTTCCGTGACGAAGAAGGCCGCGACGTTCTGTTGTTCGTGGACAACATCTTCCGTTTCACACAGGCGGGCTCAGAAGTATCAGCTCTTCTCGGTCGTATGCCTTCTGCCGTGGGTTACCAGCCAACACTCGCAACAGAGATGGGTGCACTGCAAGAACGTATTGCTTCAACAGACCGCGGTTCGATCACATCGGTTCAGGCCGTTTACGTTCCTGCCGATGACTTGACGGACCCAGCTCCGGCGAATACCTTCTCTCACCTTGACGCTACGACGGTTCTCAGCCGTTCTATCGCCGAGCTCGGTATCTATCCGGCCGTTGATCCTCTTGACTCAACATCACGTATCCTCGATCCACTTGTGATCGGCGATGATCACTATACCACGGCTTCCCGCGTCAAGCGCATCCTGCAGACCTACAAGGACCTCCAGGACATCATTTCGATCCTTGGTATGGACGAACTTTCTGACGAAGACAAACTCACAGTGTATCGCGCGCGCAAAATTCAGCGTTTCTTCTCGCAGCCGTTCCACGTTGCGGAGCAGTTCACGGGTTTTGCAGGTCGCTATGTGAAGATCAACGACACCATCGCTGGCTTCAAGGCGATCCTCGACGGCGACGTCGACGAGGTACCAGAAGGCTTCTTCAGCTACAAGGGTACTCTCGACGAAGTAATGGATTCATACAAGAAGTCGCAGAACTAACGTATGGCAGATCGTACTCTATCTATCAGCATTGTAACACCGAGCGAAACAGCGTTCGAAGGTAAGGCACTATCGGTAGCCGTACCCGGATCGCATAGTCCATTCCAGGTGTGGTACAATCACGCTCCGATCATCTCATCACTTGATATTGGCGTTGTCAAGATCGAGGATGAGAACAATAACGTCCGTTATTATGCTGCGCGTGAAGGCTTCATCGAGGTTCTCAAGAACAACGTCAACATTGTTGTGCAAGAGCTCCTGCCGGCCACGCAAATCAATGCTGAAGCCGCCGAGGAAGACCTTGCCAACGCACGTTCGGTATCCGATAATGGAGACCGCAACCTGCGTGAGCAGTCCCGCAAGGATATTCACTGGGCCGAGACACGGATTCGTGCTAGTAGGCTCCAGCGTGAAGCGTCATAAGCACGTAAACATCGTATGTGGACAAGGGGCTTCTGTAACTGGAAGCCCCTTTTGTATTTTTGCAAATGCGAACCGATAAAATCCTCTTCGAGGGCATCACGTTCGATGATGTCCTGCTCATTCCACGATACTCTTCAACGCTTCCTCGCGACGCGAACACCAGTGCCAGACTTACCAAGGGCATCACGTTGCGTATCCCGATCGTAAGTGCTGCGATGGACACCGTTACGGAATCTGCAATGTCCATTGCACTCGCCCGTGAGGGGGGTATCGGCATCATCCATAAGAACATGACGATCGAGCGTCAGGCCGAAGAGGTCGATCGTGTCAAGCGCTCGGAGAGCGGTATGATTCGCAAGCCAATCACGATGCGCAACACAAGCACCGTACGCGACGCACAAGACCTGATGGCCAAGTACAAGGTCTCGGGCTTCCCTGTCGTTGATGATGCAGAGATGCTCATCGGTATTGTCACCAACCGTGATTTGCGCTTTGCACAAGACATACATGAGTCTGTTGCTAACATTATGACGAGCACGGGGCTCATCACTGCGCCGGTTGGTACAACACTTCAGGATGCAGAACGTATTCTGCACAAGCATCGCATTGAAAAGCTCCCGGTTGTTGATCAAGACGGCAAGCTTGTTGGGCTCATGACGGTCAAGGATATCTCCAAGAAGCAAAAGCATCCGCATGCAGCCAAGGATGACCAGGGCCGTCTGATCGTTGGCGCCGGTGTTGGCATCGCAGCCGATACGCTGGAACGCGTAGCCGCACTCGTTGATGCAGCTGTTGATGTTGTCGTGGTCGACACAGCTCACGGCCACACCAAAGGTGTCATCCAGACTGTCAGCAGCATCAAAGCAACATATCCACATTTGAACGTCATCGCCGGTAACATCGGCACAGGAGAAGCAGCACAAGCCCTCATTGATGCAGGTGCCGATGGCGTCAAGGTTGGTATCGGACCCGGGTCGATCTGCACAACCCGCATTATTGCTGGCGTTGGCGTGCCGCAAATCAGCGCAATCATGCACGTTGCCGAGGTAGCCTCTCGCCATGGTGTTCCGGTAATCGCCGACGGTGGCATCAAACAAACCGGTGATGTTGCCAAAGCTATCGCAGCCGGTGCAGACACAGTCATGGTTGGTGGTATGCTTGCCGGACACGAAGAATCGCCCGGAGAGAAGGTCTTGCTCGAAGGCCGTGCATACAAGACCTACCGAGGAATGGGTTCGCTCGGAGCCATGGGACAAGGATCGGCGGATCGCTACTTCCAAGATGTTGAAGACGAAATCGCCAAGCTCGTTCCCGAAGGCATTGAGGGCCGTGTTCCCTTCAAGGGTAATGTCAACGATACCATCTACCAACTCGTTGGTGGTCTGCGCGCATCGATGGGATACTGCGGCTGTTCAACGATCGAAGAGATGAAGGCAGACGCTCGTTTCGTGCGCATGACTGCGGCAGGACTGCGCGAATCGCATCCGCATGACATCATCATCACCAAAGAATCTCCGAACTACTATACACGATAATCATGGCATCTTCTAAAGCACAATTTCAAGCCGCAACGGACCGACTCGCAGCAATTCGTAAGGGGCTCGCATCCCACAAGGTTGATGCCTATGTGATCGCTCATACTCCGAGCCTTCGGTATCTAACTGGATTCTCCGGCTCGTATGGTCTGGCCATCGTGACGAAGAAGAATGTTCACTTCATCACGAATGATCTCTACGAAGTACAGGTCCAGAAAGAACTCCACAAGCTCGACGGACTCAAGGTATACATCAACCGTGATCCATGGGGCGTGGTCTCTTCGCAGGTGTTGAACAAGACATGGAAGACAGTAGGGTTCGATCCGGGGCGTCACACCTATGCCGGCTATGCCGGTATGAAGAAGTCGCTCAAGGGTTCAAAGCTGGTTGATATGCCAGGCTTTATAGACGGACTCCTACTTGCCAAGAGCAATCCAGAAATCAAAAGCATTGCCAAGGCCGCACAGATCACAAGCACAGCCTACGAAAAGATGCTCGGTATGGTGCGTCCAGGAATGACTGAGCGCGAGATCGCAACGTTCCTCGCTACAACAACCAGACAGATGGGCTCGGAAAAGGACGCGTTTGATATCATTGTCGTGGCAGGTGCTCGTAGTGCCATGCCTCACGGGCGCGCTAGCGATGCGAAGATCAAGAAGGGTGATGTAATCACGGTTGACTTCGGCTGCTGCGTTGATGGGCTCTACAGCGACATGACGCGTACATTCAGCGTCGACACACCAAAGAAGGCCGTGGTTGATGTCTTCTCTGTTCTCTACGATGCACACATGACAGCTCTCGATGCGGCAGTTACTGGTATCACGGGTGCTGAGCTCGATGCCGCTGCTCGCAACGTTATTACACGTGCAGGCTATGGTGACTACTTCCGTCACTCACTCGGCCATGGACTTGGTTACGAGGTGCACGAAAATCCTCGTGTTTCCTACACGAACAAGCATGAACAGATTCCAACAAACTGCGTCATCACAATCGAACCAGGCATCTATCTACCGGGCAAGTTCGGCATGCGCATTGAGGATGATGTTGTGGTAACGCCGAAGGGACCACAGATTCTGACAACCGCTCCACGTGAATTGGTGATCGTCTAAACACGTATGCCGAATCAACGAGTTCTGGTCTTTGCCTACTACTTCCCCCCTATGGGGCTCAGTGGGGTGCAGCGCGTCAGTAAGTTCATGAAGTACCTGCCAGACAGTGGTTGGCAGCCTCACGTGATCACAACAGGCCCAACAGCCTATTATGCTCATGATGAGTCGTTGCTAACCGAGCTGGAGGGCCGCGACATTGAGATCTATCGTACAGAAGGCAAGGATCCCAATAGTCTGCTCAAGGACAAGGGTACTGTGAAAATGCCTCGCGAGTTTGTCCGCAAGTTTCTTCGCAAGGTCAGTGATACCTTCTTCATCCCCGATAACAAACAAGGATGGGCCCGCCAAGCGCTCGCCTTGGGACGTCAGCTCGTGACAGAACATGAGTTCGAGGCCATCTTTGTCAGCGGTCCACCATTCTCAGCAATGATGGCTGCAGCTACACTGAGCAAAGAAACAGGTATCCCGCTCGTTGTTGATTACCGCGACCTGTGGTTTGGTAATCAGTTTCATTTCTACCCAACGCTGTGGCACTCAACGAAGCACCAACAGCTTGAGCGTGATGTGCTTTCTGTTGCATCGCGCGTGACTGTCACCAATAGGCGTATCAAGGAGCATCTGGTAGCGCGCTACAATTTTCTGCGTTCGGACGAGGTTGCCATTATTCCCCATGGATACGACCCAGATGATTTTACGGGCGCAAGCCCCCTACCTCGCAATGACGCGGCGTTTCGGCTGACGTATGCTGGAATCTTCTATGATGTGGTATCGCCGATCCCATTTTTCAAGGCAGTGCGCAAAGTCGTGACCGAGAATCCGAACATCAATCTGGATCTCCAGTTTGTCGGATTGCTTCGAGATGAATACAAAAAGGTGGCCAAGAAATATCGCATTGATAGCTTGATCACTGATCATGGATACTGTGAACACCGTGACTCTGTGCGTCACTTGCTATCAAGCGATGCCCTCTGGATGATGGTTGGCAAGACACGCAATGCCGATACGATATCAAGCGCCAAGCTCTACGAATACATGGCCTCGCGCAAGCCGCTCCTAGTAAGCGTGCCCGAGGGTACGCTGCGCAAAGACGCACAACGGTATGGGGCTGCCTGGATTACAGACCCGGACGACGTAGACGCCATTGCCACGAGCATCGTTGAAATGTACACGGCATGGAAGCAAGGAAAACTGCCGAAGCCGAATGAAGACGTCATTGCATCGCATAACCGCGCGCACCTAACCGAACTGCTGGCAAAGCAATTCGGCATGAGTGCTCGTGTTATCTAGGTGATGCGTTAGTTCGATCGCACGTGATCGAGCAGGATCTCGGCTACGTCGCGCACAACGACTGTCTCTGTCTTCTCGGCGGCCTTAACACCGTCGGTGATCATCGTTGCACAGAACGGACAATTCACAGCGATCGTTTCTGCGCCTGTAGCAAGGAGCTCGTTGGTGCGAGTGATGTTCACGCGATCGCCAACGTGTTCTTCCATGAACATGCGTCCGCCGCCTGCACCGCAGCAAAGCCCCTTATCGCCTGAACGTGCCGGTTCGAGTATTGTAAGACCTGGTACATTTTCGATCGCAGCACGAGGTGCCTCAAACTCGTTGTTATAGCGGCCAAGGTAGCATGAGTCGTGATACGTGATGG